>CALFIC010000157.1 GCA_937876225.1 uncultured Chloroflexota bacterium
ATTGAAAATGGAGAATTGAAAATGGAGAATTGAAAATGGAGAATTGAAAATGGAGAATTGAAAATGGAGTGTGACTCCGCGTCCTCCGCGGCTCCGCGTGAGATACACCACATCTGTTGGCAAGCCCAAGGAGATTCCACGCTATGGTTGCACGCAACCGGCATGGAATGACGCTGGGGGAGGGTACGCTCTCTGTGCGAGATAAACAAAGTAGGAAGTGACGTCGGAAGTCAACACGTAAGGGCGATTACTCCACGGCGTATATGCAACGATTTTTACAACAGATACATGTAAACTCGCCGTGGAAAATCGCCCCACACGTCTCTGCGTCCGCTGCGCCCTGTGCGAGATAAATGACAATCCTCGTATGCCTTCCCCGTACCACAAATGACCTGTGCTAAAATAGAAAATACCCGTCGCAACGACGATCCCCAAAATCAAATTCTTGCCCGTTCCTGCAAAATCAAGCGAATTTCGCACCGTTATTCCCAGAAAGATCAAATATGCGTTACCATCGTGTCCGCATCCACACTGTGGACGACCCGCAATACCGCGCCTATATCGCCAAAATCATGGCCGGCAAAGCCAATCACAAAGCGACCCGTCCCGCCAGCAACCGCTCACTGTTTGGTGGTGAGGCTGAGCAGATTGTGCGTGATTGGCTAGCTCAATTCCACCCACTGAGTGAACGTCGTTATGTCGAATACGACGAGCGTATGGGCAAACAACTGCAACGCAAATACCGCGAACTCGACGCCGTGTATGAATACGATGCCCAGCATTACCACGTGTTTGAGGTCAAAGCGACCTCACAAGTGCGCAGTATTGGGCGCGGGTTACGCCAACTCAGCGAAACCCACAGTATTTTGCGCACCGTGGTACCTCATGTGGCGCGGACATTGATTTTGATTGACACGGGGATTATTAGTGACGAAGAAGTGGTGGCGTTGATGCAATCTGATGAAGCGCCATTTCACGCCCCTGCCACCATACGCAGTTTTTTTGCAGAAAATAATCACATACCGCTCTATGACAGCGCTGATTACCAGCCCGACCGCCAGGTGGCCGTGAGCGTGGTACGCTTCCCACTCGCCGATATTTGTGCCTTGGCTGAGGCTCAAGGAATCGAACTGCACCTCGATTGGAGCGATGAAGACGAAGAGCCCGAAGAAATCGAGGCACCCCCGCCTGCGACCTATACATCGCACGACCAAAGCGACGCCAGCGACGACGATAATCCCTTTGCCGCAGCCTTGCGCCGCGCTATGGATCAATCGTAGCGGGTAGTCACCGATTATTCTTCGTCGTAGGGCGAGTCATCGTCGTACGGCGGGTCGTCATCCGCGTAGGCCGGCTCATCGTCGTTTTGAGCGGCATAATCGTCGTCGTCATCCGCCAACAATTCATTTAACTCGGCGGCATAGCGGGCGGCTTCGTCCTCGGCTTCATCGTCGGCGAGTGACTCTGCTTCATGGGCAGCGTCGTCCTCCGCGGCCTGGGCTATTGCGGCATTGGCCATCAACCGGCGCATCGCCTCGTTGGGATCGGAACTCATGATGACACCTCGATATTTTCAGCGTTACGTCATCATACTATGAGTCAGCAGTACCATCTAATGACTCAAGCCATCGACGCGGGGATGCACGCCCAGTAAGGTGGCATCGACCCATAGCGCCAGCGAAACCCAGGTCACAAACAACACGATGGTGGCGACAAAGACCCAGCCGGCCCGGCCATAGCGGGTCAAGGGTGCGAGACTATATGCCAGCCCAATAGCAATCAATGGTACTGCCAGATACACATAGCGCACTTGGTACCCACTAATCAGCTCAACACTCAACCAAAGCAGCACCGTCACGCCCCATGCCGGTGCTACCCGTGGCAAGCGGCGCCATGCCACGAACATCAAGAGCGGCGTAAGCCACCAAACGATAGGAGCAAAGCCAACGGCCAGGCCTTCTTTCAGTTGCAACAGCATATTGGCAAAATGAAACGGGACAGTACGGGCTGAGGTCGGCGCCGCATTCATGAGGGTCTGTATGTAATTTAGATACAGCGACGTGGCCGATAACGGCAACACAATCACGGGTAGCCAACGCCACCACCATGCCGGGCTCCAGCGGTCGGATTCACTGACCCGCACACCGACATACCACACCGCGATAATCAAAATTTCGCCGATATGCGTCCAAACCACTCCGGTCAATGCGACCCCAGCCAATACCGCTCCCCAGCGGTCACGGCGGAGCGTGGCATAAATCACCAAAAACGCCAGCAAGTGAGCGAGCACTTGCGGCATAAATGACCACCACAACACCGTGGTGGCGATAGGCATGGCCAGCGTCAAAACTACCGCGAGTGTAGCAGTACGTTCAGACACATGACACTGACGCAAAATGAGCCAAACCACCAGCCCCAACAGACTCTCGGCACACACCATCACCGTGTGCATGGCCAAATTGAGACCCATCACGTGCGCCAATGCATCACTTATCCAATAAAACAACGGCAAAACCAGCCCAGGACGGCCGTTAAATTCATACGGATGATCAAGCAATGTCAGTGATTGCGCATGATGAAACTCCACCAGCCGTTTGGCATGTATCAAATAATCATGCCCCTCAAATGCCGGATATACGACAAATACCAACCGTATCAATAACCACAACGCAAGCACACATAATATCAGCGGAGGAATCTGTAGCCGCCGCCATCGCAGGAACGCAATCAGGAGTGGCACAACGGGTAGCACGATGGCCCACGCAGTCAACCATGCTGTAGCGAAACCAGCATTTACCACCATCGCAACACCAAACAAGAATGGCGCAAGCAACACTCCACTGCCCCACACCACAGATGTAGGAGCACGGCATAACCAGGCACTCATACTTATCAACAGCGCCAGCCACACAATCACACCGAACCAAGGAAGTGCGAGGAAGCCTGCTGATACAGCCGTAATCGTCACCGACCGCACCCTGACACCTAGCGGGCGTTCATCGGTAGCGGATACAAATGGAGGTGCATGGATTGTGACCGTCAAATCAGCATTCGATTGCCGCATTGGCAGCAACAACGCAATATGTCGTGTTTGTTGGGCTACTGTAGGTTTAATCTCAACAGTACCACTGTGAATGGTGAGCAACACCGGTCGCCCAGAATCACTCACTACAAGTTGTAGTAGTGAAATGGGATGAGTGGTGATACGCGGAAATTGAATAGTTGCGTCTGGGTTACTCCAATGATATGGACCAACATTATCTGTTTCGCTGGCATAAAATCCTTGGAGTGGCGCTTGGGCATTATTTCCCCACGGAAGCACTATTGTCGGGTTCCATGTGAAAAAAAAGCTCACCGCACTCAACACCACAACCGCCACCACAAGGGTGACCATCGTTATCGCCGGATAGATGAGCCCACGCAAACGTTGCATAGATAGTCCTTTGGTTGTACATCAGCACAGAGGCACATCGCGACCACTCGGCATTCATTTACGGACGCGTTCCCCCATCGGCATATCCTGTCATTTCCAGGTAGCCATTCCCTTTGATCGCGTGATTGGTGCGTTGACCCGTGACGGCCACTGCCCCTTCCCAATAGCGCACCGTTACCGGTAATTCTTGGTCGGCGAGAAGCGGCGTCACCGTCACATCCAGCCCCATACGGGCAATGCGGAGTTGCCATGTAGCCGGGTATTTGGCGCCGGTATGCGGGCTCGTCCATTCTCCCACGGGTTTCAATTCGATATCTGCACTAGTCAACGTCGTCACGCTGCCACTCGCATCACGCCACGAGCCACCACTATATGGGTCGATACTGCCGTCGCGGCGGCGCAAGTGATAGAGCATCACATCACTACCATCGTCCAAATGCAGGGCAAACCAATCCCAACCCACTTGGTCGGCTGCCAAGGCACTCGTACTCCATTCACGGTCCATCCAGCTCGTCCCCGTCACCTGATAGGCCTGACCCGCAATGGTCAACGTGCCGATGGTCGCCATGCGTGGTACCGAATAATAATACGACGCATTGCCCACTCCCGCTGATTTTTGGCTCAGGCCAGCGTTGCCTTGCAACACCGGCGGCATACGATTGTCCAACTGCAAATCAAGCGCCACCACTCCTTGGGCAGCCCGCAACTGCATGTGGGCCGCATCGGGGGTGGTACTCGCGACGTGCCAATCGTCAAGCCAGACCTTGAATGGAGCGGCTTGGGCACCTGCGATACCCAGTGCAGCTCGGTCAAAGCGTTCGTAGGCAAAAAACTGCTGACCGGCGACATCGGTGACCGCCAAATGGGCCATATAGGCCGTCGCCCCACGCCACGCCGACTGCGGCGCTCCACTAGCATCTGGCGTGGGCGGACGGAATGCCGAACGAAAAATCGTAAACTGATATCCAAACTCGCGACCACTCACATCACGCAGGTTGCCGGTATAGTACCACCATTCCACGGCATAGCCGTCGTGGGGGCCGTGATCGGCAGGGAAGGCAAATTGGCGCGGTTTGTCGGCCCGCAAAAAGCCCGTCATGTCGGTACGATTGAGGCTTTCAGCAAGTGTCAATTGCGTTTGCAGGGGAGCCGCAGTCTGGGCACCACAGGCCACACACAGCCAGACACAGCTCAGCCATATCCAAAAGGATTTCATCGGCATATCTTTGTTATTCCTCACGTAAAGCCAGCGCCGGTGCAATCCGGGCAATCCGCCAAGCCGGTACAATCCCCGCCAGCAAGGCCGCCACAATCGCGGTAATCAAGGCATTGAAGTAGATGTGGGGCTCAAAGGCAAATTGCAACGTCCAGCCAAACGAAATCCGGTTAATCACAAAAATCAGCGCCCACGCCATGGCCGTCCCCACCGGCAAGGCCACCAGGCCAGCGACCAAGCCCATCAGGCCTGTTTCGCTCAGCACCAATTGCCACAACTGACGCGGGTCGAGCCCGATCGCCCGCAGCATCCCAAATTCACGCACCCGCTCGAGTTGCATGGCAGTCAGGGCTGCAAAAATCCCCACGAACGCCACAATTGTCGCTAGTAATTGCAACACGTTGGTAATGGCAAAGGTGCGATCGAGGATCGCCACCGACGATTCACGCAAGGTACGATTAGAGCGCACCAGCAAGGCGGTGGTCGGAAATTGATCACGGATGGTATTTACCATCGCCTCGCTGTCGGCGTCTGCTGGCAGATAGACGCCTAGTGACGAGAGATGTGGGTCATCAAAAAAATGCTGGTAGCGCTCGATGGGTTGCATAATCACGCCCAGCTCGGTGCCATAATCATAAAACACTCCAGCGATTGGCATCGCCACATCACCACGGTCAGTCCGCATGGTAAAGGTATCCCCCACATGCAAGTGGTGACGTAGCGATAACGGCTCCGAGATGATAATGGCATCGCGATTATACGCCGGCCAAATCTGGGCAGGATCTCCTTCGGCCCACAAAAAGGCCGCATGGTCGGCCTCGGTCACATCCAAGGCAATCTGCAACACCGGCGTGGTGTCGGTGGGGAGCATGGTACTGCGGTAGCGGCGCACGCGGTCGATGCCAGGTAAGGCGACGATTTTTTCATACACTCCCGCCGGCAAGGGCGTATCGAGGCGGTTGGCGGTAATCGCCGGCGCCGACACAAACACGTCGGCCCGAATGGTGGTGGTCAACCAATCGACTACCGTCAGCCGGAAGCTAGCCACCATCAGCCCTACCGCAATCGTCACTGCTACCGCAATCATCAAGGCGGCCACGGCCACGGCGGTGCGACTGAGCGAGGTCACCACGTCACGCACGGCCATGCCGGCAATCAAACCAAACAGTCGCACCGCCAACGGGCGGATGAGTGCCATCACGGCCACGGTGGCGATAGGGGTGACCATAGCCGCCCCGAGGGTCAACGCCAATAAGCCCACATAGCTCGCTAAAATATAGGGAATTTGCCACATCACCACCCCGCCAAACAGCATCAGCACCAGCCCCAACCAGCCCAAAATAGGTACCAGGCGGCGGGTTTGTTCTTCGTAGGAAGAGCGGCGCAATACGGTGCGCGGGGGCGTACGGGCTGCTTCCCAAGTGGGGATGGCCAGCGCCACCAGCGACGCCAGCAACCCCAGTACCACCCCTTTGAGTAATGGCCAAAAGGTCAAGGTGATGGTGTTGACCGTCACCACAAAATAAATATCGTTGATGGTGCGGGCCACCAGGCCCAACAACAGCTGCGCCAGGCCGATGCCCAGCCCAATCCCGAGGGCCGTCCCCAACACGGCGATGACGCTGCCCTCGACCAACATCAAGCGTGCGATTTCGCCTTGCGACACCCCCAAACAGCGCAGTGTCCCCAGCAATGGCCGGCGTTGCACTACCGCAAAGGTCATGGTGTTGTAAATCAAAAACATCCCTACCACCAGCGCCAACAGACTCAAGGCGTTGAGGTTGATTTCAAACGAGGCGGTCATTTCGGTAGTGCTTTGGGCGCGCTGGGAGGGGGTAGTCATGCGCACACCAGGAGGGAGGATAGCGGCGAGCTGGGTGCGTACGTTGGTGCCACTTGCATCCGTGGGAATAATCAAGTCGATGCGATCGAGCTGGCCCACTTTGCCCAACCAGCGTTGCGCCACACTAATATCGGTAATCAACAAATCATCGAGGGCCCGTTGCGTCGCAACATCGTTGGTCTCGAGCAAGCCCACCAGCACCATGGATTGACGAGCCCCCGCAATCGTGACGTACACTGGTTGTCCGAGCGTGGCGCCCAGCGCTGTCGCCGTGCCTCTGCTCATCAGCACCGCATCAGGTTGGGTCAATAGTTGGGCCACGCCACCCCCCAGTCCATTGCCGGGGGTCAATTCGGGACGGAAGGGCGCCTCGCTCAACGGGTCAATCCCGAGGATTTGCAGGGTGTGGGTGGGAGTCGTGACGCTCGTAGCGTACCCTTCGACCACCGGTGCACTTTCGCGCAAGCCGACATCGACCCGAATCCGGCGAAATACGTCTTCGGGGATGCCATTGGGGCCACCCGTCAGTTGATCAGTGGCGAGGCCAGTGACAGTGGCAGTAGAGAGCAAAAAAGCCCGCCGGGCACTTTCGTTGGCGATGTCGATGGCAATTACCACCGCTACCCCCATCGCTACCCCCACAATCGCCAACAACGCTTGCCACGGACGGCGCAACGGCCAGCGCAAGGTACTCAACCACAATACGCGCATCATATTTGCACACCAGTGGTGTCATCGACGAGATACCCCGCTTGGATGCGGACCACCCGGTCGGCACTGGCCGCTACTTCACGGCTATGGGTCACCATCAGCAATGCCCGGCCGGCGGCACCGGTGAGGTGGGTCAGCAACTGCAAAATCTGCTCACCGGTGTCACTATCAAGGTTACCCGTCGGCTCGTCAGCCAGCACCAACAACGGGTCGTGTACGAGGGCGCGGGCCACCGCTACTCGTTGTTGTTCACCACCCGACAAGCGGTCGGGGGCGGTGGCAGCGCGGTCAGCCAAGCCCACTTGCTCGAGCATCTGCATGGCACGGGTATGGGCGGTAGTGCCCATAATTCCGTTGAGTTCGAGGGGTAACAACACGTTTTCGAGTACCGTCAAGGTCGGCACCAAATTAAAAAACTGAAAGACAAAACCGACATGTTTGCGACGAAACTGCGTGCGGGCCGATTCGCTCAGCTGATTGATGTCGCTACCGCCAATAATGACATCGCCGGCATTTGCGTAATCAATACCACTGATTATGTTAAGTAACGAACTTTTGCCTGAACCGCTTTTGCCAACCAAGGCGACCCGTTCACCGGCCTGAATGTGCATATCAACGCCATGGAGCACTTGACGACGGGTGGAGCCTTCGTCATACCATTTTTCGACATTTCGCAAATCGACAATCATACTCATAACCATTCCTGTCTACTTTTTACCGTTTTTATAGCATACCATGATTGATTGCGAAATGTTTCACGATGATGAGTAAACCATAGAACGACGTAAACGGAGAGACGCGGTATGCTGCGTCTCTCCGTTTACGTCGTTTGCTAATAGGTGCGAGGCATGCCTCACACTACTAGCGCAAGCGCACCCCTGCCGGGGGCACCACCCCAGGTCCATACATCACGTAGTTGTACCACGGGGCATAGTTGGTAAGGAAATTATCATTGTGCAACAAATTCCCGTTCGCATCGTTCACGGTACGCACATAGCTAATTTTCATGCCACCACGCCCGACCACTAATTGGTGCGTCGCACCACGTACCATTGTTGGATCATATTGCCAAATTGGTTTGCCTGGTTTCGTGACATTACTAATAAATGGTCCATCATAATGGACGGTACGGCCATCTGGCACCCCCCATAATTCCACCGTAAAGCGCATATGTTCGGGTTCGTTGTGGACAACCAACAGCAACGGATTAGCCGAATCATTGACAAAGCGGAAGTCGACAGAGGGGTCAAGCACCGTCGCATCAAAGCCCAAAATATCTTCGTACGTCGTCACCACATAGGTATGGGGGACACGCATCGTAATCGCAAAACCACCATTACTCGCTGACCGAAATACCGTGGTTGAGACTTGACAAAGCCCGCCACCGATGATTTTGTCTAATTTTCCATTGATAATGCCATACCCCTCAACAAAGTCGGTATCCGCAAAATTACTACTTTTGAGGAAAGAAAACTCTGCCCCAGCCGGCACAATTGTCCCGTCAATCATGGCACCCGCACGAGCGATATTGGTTTGTTTGGCGACCCCCGCACCTTTGTACGAGGTCGTGGATGTTGCCACCCGCTGCAACCCTGGCATTGGGGTGGTATATGGTGCGAGGTTCGGGGACTCATACAACAACGCTTTGCCCAAAAGACCAATGGTCACCGTGACCTGGTTGTGCGAAATATGCGCTTCGAGGCGTGCCCGTTCAAAATACTGCACCCGCACCGAGTCACCATTGATATCTTGGAAAAAATCTTCGGATAATGGGTAACCAAAAATAGCCAATCCACCATTGTTTTGCCAAAAATCACGAAAAGTGTTGCTGACCGTATGACCTGTTTGTGGGAAGTACATGCTCCCCGCACCTGGGTCATCTATACCCAAAAACGGTGGTTGGGCGCGGTCTTCGGCACTCAATTGATCAACAAAATGCGCCCCGATACGGGTCAACAAGACTTCGTTGGTGGCGTCATGCCCGACCGGCACCTCGAATCGCGCCCGCTCGAAATATTGCACCCGCAACCCGCCATCCGAAATAATCGGGGTCAACGGTAACCCGAATATCGCCGTGCCTCCATGCTCTTCAAAATAACGCCGAAACGTGCCGTGTAAATATTGCCCCGTCTCACTGTAATACAACACCCCTACACTCGGCTGATTTACATCAACCGCTGCATAGAGTTGTGGAATGTAACGTGGATCTGCAACCGCTCCGGTTAAACAGATTACGGTCATCATCATAATCGCCAGCCGCTTCATGGAATCCTCCGCAAGCATGCACCAACTACATCGCTAAATTTTTATCCCAACGCCCTAAAACACCAGCGACCAAATATGATTTCATCATACCAATCATCCTTCGGGAATCCTAACAAACAGATTACACCACCCTTACAGATAAAACGCAAACTAAAAAGTTGTATTTTTTTAATAAAAATAATCAATCTCTACAATCTAAAGATGTACCACGCCAATCGGCAGTAATTCGGAGATAAAAATGACACCAGCGCGCCGTTACAGATACGGTATAATTTAGGCATATTCACCATAGTCATAAGGAAATAATGATGCGCAAACCACTCATCGGGATTGCCGGATCACACGCATACACCAGCACCTGGTCGCCAGCCCAAGTCGGTGCGCGGCGCTCGTACATCGATGCCATCATCGCCGCCGGCGGGGTGCCGTTGTTGTTACCACCCGTCGACGCCAGCAATCATGATTTACTCGACGCCTATTACGACCACATCGACGGCTTGTTGTTGCCGGGTGGTGGCGACATCGACCCGGTGTTGTATGGCGCCGAAAAGCACCCCAAAACCGACAACATCGATGCCTTGCGTGACTATAGCGAGCTCTATTTGGCGCGCAAAGCCACCGCCAATGGCAAGCCGATTCTAGGGATTTGTCGTGGCTTGCAAGTGCTCAACGTGGCATTGGGTGGCACACTCATCCAAGACCTGCCCGACGAAGTGGGTGGCCCGTTGGCGCACAACGAGTCAGCCCTCAAAGAAGACTGGCAGCACATGGCACACCCCTTGACACTCAGCCCTGATTCGAGTTTGGCCGAAATGTTGGGCACCACCACCATTGCGGTGAATTCGCTCCACCACCAAGCGCTGGGCGACGTCGGCCAAGGCTTGCGAGCAGTGGCCTGGTCAGAAGATGGCGTGATTGAGGCGGTCGAAGGCACCGGCCCCAACTTCATCGTGGCGGTCCAATGCCACCCCGAGACGTTGCGCGGCGCAGCTGACCCCCGTTGGCAACAAATGTTTAACCGCTTTGTGCAACGCTGTGTGACCTTTGCCACGGCCTAACGGAATGCAGACACGCCCATGACGGCAAATTAGCCATAGTGGTTCCCATTACCCCGGCCTAGGGGACGGCATCCGAACCGTTTTGAGGAGCTGATTCACCCGTGCCGGAATAGTTTTTTACAATAAAAGGAATAACAGATCATGACCAAACGACCAGTTATCGGCATCCCCTGCACCCAATCGCGCGACGAATGGGGCGGTCTGGCGCTGGGTAATTCTGAAACCTATCTACGCGCCATCGAAGCAGCCGGCGGCACCCCATTGTTGTTGCCATTGTCAGACGAAAGTGGCGTGCTGGCCGGCTTGTATGAAATAATCGACGGGTTGTTGTTGGCGGGCGGGGTCGACATCCATCCTGACGCCTACAATCACCCACCCCACGAAAACCTCGGGAGCAACAATCTACTCCAAGACCGGAGCGAGCTCTATCTGACGCGACGCGCCATTGCCGATGGCAAGCCGATCCTCGGAATTTGCCGCGGTCATCAGATGCTCAATGTGGCGCTGGGGGGTACGTTGTACCAAGACATTCCCGCCGAAATCCCCGGTGCGCTCAACCATTCGTTCTCGGCTGACGCCAAAGATGGATCGGTGCTGGCCCACGACATCCAAATCGACGAAGAGAGCTGGCTGGCCGAAACACTCGGTCAAACCATCATCAAAACCAATAGCATGCACCACCAATCAGTGCGCGACGTGGCTCCCAACATGCGCATCGTCGGCAAAAGTAGCGACGGCGTGGTCGAAGTCATCGAATCAACCAACGAGCACTTCGCAGTAGGCATCCAATCACACCCCGAGGAATTGTGGAACACCAGCGAACCACAGTGGACGCGCTTATTTGCCACCTATGTCCAAGAAGTCGCCAAAACCACCAAATAACGCATATCCAGTACACAAAGACCCCTGCCACACGTCGATGTGTGGCAGGGGTCTTTGTGTGTGTCGTTATTTCGCCAACTCGGTCAAGAGCGGGGTGAGTTCTTCGGCGGTGAGTCCACCCTCAAAGCGGGCGGTGATGATGCCGTGGCCATCGATGAGGAAGAGCCATGGTTCGGATTGCAGACCCCAGGCGAAATAGGCGTCAGAGACGCCCGTTTTGCGCTCGGTGTTGGTCAAATTGCGCCCTTCGGTCATGGCCTTTTGAAAGACGGCGTTTTGTTGGCTAAACGAATCACCGAACGGATAGCGGTAAATCTCGCTATGGATGAAGGTAATTTTGTCGCCAAAGGTACGCTGGAGTGCACTAAATACCTTGAGGCTCGGGCCACACACGGCGGTGCGACAAAATCCGGGGGTGGCAAAGAGTAAGGCAATCGGCTTGCCTTGGCTGAGGGCAGCCTTGAGGCTGACTTGGTAGAGGCTGAGGTCGGGGTCGGTCATCGAAACGAGCTGGCTGACATCGGGAGTCGAGGCGACGGTAAGTGTTTCAGCCGCAATCGCTTTGTCGCTCACTTTGGGAGCAATGGCGCGTTCGCTGACGGGGAGTTGCAACTTAGTGCTACTTGGTTTGGTCATGCCAGCGAGCTGGACATTGATTTCGACACCCCAATTACCGGCGCTGGGGAAGGTGAAATTGGCGACGTAGACGGCGGCCGGCAGACCGTTGCCGTAGTAGGTGGCGGTAGCAGTACCCACGGCGGTTTTGCTATCGACATCGAGGTTGAAAAAACGAAGCGTGACGATGGCTTGGGGATCGTTGACGGGTGAGCCGGCTTTGATGATACCGATGGGGAGACGATTGGGGCCGACGACGGTCTCGGTAAAGGCAAAAACTGGCGTAATGGGTGCATCACTTGCCGGTGCAGGCGCAGTGCTACCACAGGCGCTGAGGGTGAAGAGACAGAGCAGACAAAAGGTAATGAGGTGTTTCATGGTTGTCCAATAATCGAAAAAAAATGACCGTTAGGACAATTATACTCCGTAATATCGTCCCTTGTCCGCACAGCGAAGTTTGGAATGGTGATTGATTACGTCATTCGGTAGTGATACCGCACATTTTGTTGTTCGTGGTATAATTCTAGGCAGTAAGCAATCAGCCATTGATTGTACACAAGGAGAATGCGCCATGGAGATTACGCACAAGCGCATGAATCGCGCCGATTTGCTGAGTATTAGCGGGCGGCTCGATGCAATGCACGCACCCGAGCTCAAGCAAAAAATCGAAGCACTGTTTGCCGAAGGGCGATATCGCATCGTCTTGGATTTGAGTGAGCTTGAATACGTCGCTAGCCCTGGCTTGCGGGTATTGATTGAGGCCCGCAAAAAAGCCCGTGACTGGAAGCTGACCGACCTCGAGGGTGGCGACATCCGACTCGCAGGGTTACCAGACCGCATCCGTGAAGTCTTTGACTTGACCGGATTCACGTCGTTGTTCGAGATTTTTCCCAATGCCACCGAGGCCGTCGGGTCGTTTTAGTACGAGGGTCAGAGGATTATGCCAAGCGCTTCATTGACGGTTCCCGCCCAACTTGATTCACTCGCCGTGATTAGTGAATTTGTCAATTCTGCTACCCATCGCGCCCAAATGAGTGAACGTGAAGCGTGGCAGGTGCAATTGGCCGTTGATGAAGCTGCCACCAACATCATCCAGCATGCGTACGCCGATGCCGCCACCGGAGTAATTCAACTCAAGTGGTTAATCGAGGCGGGCGAGCTACAAATCACGTTGGTGGATAACGGGCGTCCATTTGATCCGACCCAGGTCCCCGCACCGGACATTCATTCGCCATTCGAAGATCGTCAAGCCGGTGGGTTGGGGATTTATCTGATGCACAAGTTGATGGACACGGTAGCGTTTAATTTCGATGATACCGCCAACACGTTGGTGTTGTGTAAGCGTTTTGCTGAGCCCAACGTAGTAGCGGTACAACGTTTCGCACTCGAAGGACGCCTCGATGCCCGTAGCACGGCGAGCGCACTGGCACCGGTCAATGCAGCGCTCACAGCCGGTGCGCGCACCATTCTCATTGACCTGCAACAGGTGACGTTTTTGAGTAGTAGTGGCTTACGTGCGTTGCTGTTGGTGCGGCGCGAACTGAACGAACGCCACGGGGCGTTGGCGTTGTGTGGATTACAACCCCAAGTCGAAGAAGTGTTTGCTATGACGGGTTTTTCCCAAGTCTTTGAAATTTTCCGCACTGCCGGTGATGCGTTGGCACACATCGAGTCGCGCGATCGTGCATAATTCCCCCCTGTATTTTCAAATGGCATTTGTACAAGCGGTTAGGCGAGGCTGATAATGAAGCGTGAGCACTGGCTCATCGTTTACAGCATCGGTGTCGGCTTGGTAGGGTGGGTTTTGTTGGCCTGGCAATTTACGCTACCAGCAATTCCCCTCTGGCATGTCGCAGTATTCATCCTAACCACACTCTTAATCGAGAGTGTGGGTTTTCGTGTGCCACCTGCCGACCCTCACACCCTCGCCGGCGTCGCTATTTTGAGCATCACGCTGGCAGTTGGCCCGAGTACTGGCGCATTAGTGGTAGCCATCAACGCCTTCCTCATCGGCATGGTGTTGCCGTTTGTCGACCAGCGTCCGGCCACCTTTTATAGTGTCATCGTACGGCCGTGGACACGAGCAGGGGTACGGGTCATTGCCGTCTATACCGGCGTCTGGCTGGCGAGTCATATCGCTGGCCCGCTCGGGATTGCCCTGCAAATCGCTAGCTACCCGGCATGTATCATGCTCAACCGCTGGGCACGTATCGGGCTCGATCATGGGGCGGCGGCGGTGCACAAATGGTGGCAATCGGTCATCGTATCGGTGCTAATTGCCGAAGTCATCCCATTGCCACTTGCCATCCTTGGCGCTAATATTTATACCCGCTTGGGGATTGTAGATTTCATTTTGGGTGGATTTGCGGTGCTGGGGGCGAGTGCGGTGATGCGCCAGGTGACGATTAGTCTGCGTCAACAGCGAGCCGCCACCAACGAGCTGACCATCCTCAATGCCACCAGCCGAGCGATTATCCGGGCCGAGCTCGATGTCGATGCCTTGTGCGATTTGATTTATCACGAGGCGGGCAATGTACTCGACACATCGTCGTTCCACTTGGGGATTTTCGAGCCAGACAGTGACCGCTACACCCTCAAAGTGCGGGTCCAAGACAACCAGCGCTTGCCGGCACTGACGGTCGATTTACCGTCGGGGGATGGGCTGATTGGCTGGATGCGCCAAACGGGGCGCTCGCTGTTGATTACAGATTTCATGGCCGAAATGGACCGCTTACCGGCACGGCCACGCTACCAGAGTAACAACCCACCCCGTTCGGGGATTTATGTGCCGCTGATTAGTGGCGACCAGGTGATTGGCAGTATCTCGGTACAAAGTCTGCGCGTAAACGCCTTTCAGGCCGAAGATTTACGCCGGTTGTCGCAGATTGCCGACCAAGCGGCATTAGCCATCACCAAGGCCCGCACCTTCCACGAAGCGCGCGAGCGGGCCGTACAACTCCAGGCCATCCAAGACGTCAGTGCGCATTTGTCGGTGCTCCTTGAGCCAGACGAGTTGTTGCCCGAGGTGTTGCGCTTGATTCGCGAACATTTCGGCTATCACCCGGTGCACTGTATTACCATTGCCGACGACGGCACGTTGCAGTTCCGCGCCACCACCACCGACCACGACGCCGCCGAATTCATGCGCGATTTGGTAGCAGGCTCTGGTACGGGGATTATTGCGCATGTGGCGCGTACCGGGCAGATGCTCCTGGTCAACGATGTGCGCAACGACATTCATTATGTCGAAGACGACCCACACACCCGGAGCGAGCTAGCCGTACCGATCCGCTTTGGCGAGCGCTTGATTGGGGTACTCGACGTGCAGAGTAGCGAAGTGTGGCGCTTCCACCAGACCGACGTGTTTGTGATGCAGACCCTGGCCGATCAAATCGCCTTGGCGCTGGAGCGGGCCCGGGCCTTTAGCGCCCAACGCGAAGAAGCCTGGCGCCTAAATGTGCTCTTGCAAGCCGCCGAAGAACTGAGCCGCCCCACGGCGCTGGGCGACCTGCTGACTACGGCGGTGCGTTTGCCACTACGCTTGCTCGATTGCCGGCGCTGTGTTTATTTGGCGTGGGATCGCCACAGAGGGCTGTATGTGGCAGCGGCAGCGGCGGGGCTCAGCCCCCTCGAAGAAGATGAATTGATTGGCGTGCAATTCGCCGAGTCGCTGTTTGATGTGCCCCATCACCCCGCCCACAACGTGATGCTGAGCGAGTTACCCCCTGCCCATGCCGCCGCATTGCAACCCTTCCACGGCCGGCACGTGTTGATTTTGATTGCACGGGGGCGCAGTAGCACGCCCGGGATTTTGGTGGCCGATTACGACATCCCCGAGCGCACCTTTGGCGAACGCGAGCAAAAATTGTTTAGTGGGTTGGCGGGGCAGATTGGTAGTGCCATTGAAAACGCCTTGCTCGAGCAAGAAGCGGCCAACGCCGCCCGCCTCGAAGAAGAATTGCGGGTGGCCCGCGACATCCAAACCTCGCTGTTGCCTGCCCGTACCCCACAATTGCCGGGCTGGGACATTACGGCGCACTGGCGGGCGGCGCGGGTCATCGGCGGCGATTTCTATGATTATTGGCCGCTGCGCGACGCCGATAATCAGCCGCTGTTTGGCTTTGTGATTGCCGATGTCAGCGACAAAGGGATGGCGGCGGCGCTGTTTATGGCGTTGTCACGCAGTTTGGTACGGGCCGCAGCCCTCGATGGCTCTGATCCAGCGCAGGCGTTGATGCGCGCCAATCGTTGGATTACCCGCGATTCCGAATCAGGCATGTTTGTGACGATTTTTTATGGCATCCTCAACCCTGCCACCGGGCATCTGCGTTATTGTTGTGCCGGCCACAATCCGCCGATTTTGCTCCGTCCTGACGGCTCGTTTAGTGAGCTGAGCACACCGGGGATTGCGTTGGGGGTCATCGAAGAAGCGACCTTGCACAGCCACGACATCACCATGGATGCGGGGGATTTGTTGGTCTGCTATACCGACGGCGTGACCGAGTCGTTTGACGATCACGACAACCAATACGGCACGCAACGCCTGCGCGACATGATGCACCAGCACCGCCACGACCCCACCAATGTCACCATCCAGGCCATCGCCGACGATGTGACCACCTTTAGTGAGGGACGGATTTACGACGATGTCACGATGTTTTTAGTGAAACGAAAAATACTGTAGAGACGCAGCAAGCTGCGTCTCCACCATGCGTTGCATGGTGTTACGAAGTATGAAATAGGAAGCATAAAGTAGGAAGTTGTAGAGACGCAGTGGAGCCGCAGCTTGCTGCGTCGTACTGCGTCTCCACCATGCAACGCATACGAAGTATGAAGCATAAAGTAGGAAATTGTAGATACGCAGTGGAGCCGCAGCCTGCTGCGTCGTACTGCGTCTCCACCATGCAACGCATGGTGTTACGAAGTAGGAAGTAGGAAGTTGGAAGTATGTAGGGGGGCACGAAGACATCTATTAATTGGCATGGCCGATACGTTGATACAACGATGCAAAGCGGTCATGGCTTTGCTGATAAGCTGAAACCACATGTGGGCGTGCTTGTGCATGTGTCGATTGCACAAACGATTCCAGCACTACCGCCACCAAATTGGAAAGTGATTGCCCCTGTTGATCTGCAATTGTACGCAATAGTTCTGCAGTCGCATGATCAACTTCGGCATAAAGCGTTTCGCGTTCTGTCGTCATCATCCATCTCCCAATACTGCGTATCAACGTCCGTCATATTATAATCCAAATCCACGGTATAATCAGGCGACACACGTATAGGGAGTACCCCCAATATGGCGAATTTTTTCCGGCCGTCACGCACCATCCCCGTTACCACGTGGACGGCCACCTCACGCTGGGATTTGTCACTGCCTCGCCTCGCTATCTTGGTCGCTGGCTTGTTTTTGTTTGGGCTGGGTGAAGCGTTTTTTGTACAGTCCAATCAAGGCAATTCACCGTGGGCCGTCTTTGCATCGGGCATCACCAACATTAGCGGCTTGTCGCTGGAATGGGCTACCTTTGCGATTGGCGCCGTGATTTGTCTGCTCTGGATCCCCCTCGGCGAAAAGTACGGCATCGGCCCGATCGCCAACACCATCGTCGTGGCTTGGGCTATGGGCGTGGGGCGCTCGTTCATCCCGCTCCTCGGTGCGCAACAATACGGCATTAGCATCATATATATTTTGGTAGGCATTAGCTGTATCGGCTTCGGCTCGGCACTCTACATTACCTGTGGGCTGGGCGCTGGTCCCCGCCAAGGGGTAATGGCCGCCCTGCACCGCATCACCGGCATCCGCGTGGCCC
This sequence comes from uncultured Chloroflexota bacterium, assembly GCA_937876225.1. Taxonomy (GTDB): domain Bacteria; phylum Chloroflexota; class Chloroflexia; order Chloroflexales; family Roseiflexaceae; genus UBA965. The sequence goes on from CALFIC010000157.1 coordinate 17,833, forward strand.
GCATCACCACCGCCATCGAAGTGGTGGTCTGCACCCTCGGCTTTTTCATGGGTGGCAAAATCGGCTTCGGCACGCTGGTGTTCGCCATATTGGTGGGCCAAGCCGTCGCCATCGCCTTTGGGGTCATCGGGCGCCTCGGCGCCATTACTCCCGTCGCCAGTGTCGCCAGTGACGACGATAGTGCATCGAGTAGTGCGGTTGACGGTTAGTGTTTGTGTAAAAAATACCCCTACACGACAATCCCCCCAATACCAACGGCGTATGCCGCCACGGTGTTGGGGGGGTCGTACGTCTATCACCGGTGCGACAC
>CALFIC010000158.1 GCA_937876225.1 uncultured Chloroflexota bacterium
TAGTCAATATAAAAAATATATTTGCCATGGACATCGCGGAGATCCTCCGCAAATTGGCGAATCAAAAACCGCAACAAGGCGTCTTCTTCGGACAAACTATACCCCACCAACACCAAAACGTCGCTTTCTTGTAATAGCCGGACCGCTTTGGGAAAGATCGACATAAAGTAGGGGTTGGAGTAATCTTGCTCTTTGGAGGGCATCATGATTTCGGGGGCCCGATTACGTACATCATCAAACGAGCGCCGACGGTAGTCGAATTCATACATATTCCCATTGGGGATGATTTCGAAGCCCCCATTGATTTTCAAAAGTGACGTAATCGACCAAGCGTCTTGGACGATATTGGTGTTGCGTTTGCCGTCGATAAACCGTGCTGTGACGCCTCGGTACGTATTGCGTACGGCATTGCGTTCGCCCGTATTATCCAAAATCGTTTCGATGACATAATCGTAGTTGGTCGACAAAAAATTCATATGAACGCCACGCGCGGCACCATTGTCATTGACTTGATGTTCACTCAGCCACTGAAAGAACTGCAAGATGCTTTTTTGGTTGTCACTGGGGTGGTTCGGAGCTGGAAATCGCCCCAAGGCTTCGTCATAATAATTGAGGGAAGAGATGGTTTCAAAGCGTTTGAGCACGATAGCTTTGATTTCGTCGATGGTATAGCGAATACTCAGCTCATCCATGTAACGCGTGCGGATACCAGGGTATTTCAATTGCATACTCAGGTTGTAGAGTAATTCTTTGAATTTGCTGGGGGCGGTGTCGTCGACGGAAGGATAGCCAGGCTGGGTCAAGAGCTCGTCGATTTCGATGTTGGCCGCAATGTCAGCCAAAAACTCTTTGGGAAAGGTGAAAAGTTCGTTGCCGGTGGGTGATGTGGGATCCCATGTTTTGGAAAAGCCGGCTCCCATGAAAAACGTAACATTCATGAGTTTGTTTTGGCTTGCCTGTTGACCCGAATGAGTGAGGATTAAGTCGCGGAATGCGGCGGCTGCGTCCATTGTATGCATTCACTTTCATATGGGATGGGGAATAAATAATATGAAATTACTATATGGTTTTTCGTAAAAAATATCAATAGTTACCTAAAAACACGACCGCCAAGTGCATTGCACTTGGCGGTGTCTGTGGCGGGGATGACGGGATTCGAACCCGCGGTCTCGACCTTGACAGGGTCGCATGTTAGGCCGACTACACCACATCCCCATGTGGATTTTTTGCGGAATATTTTGGTGACCCCAGTGGGATTCGAACCCACGATCTTCACCTTGAGAGGGTGACGTCCAAGGCCGCTAGACGATGGGGCCGCCGCTTACCGCTTGCTGCTCCCGCTCGTGCGTCACAACAACGAGGTGTATAATATCACAGCCGAAATCAATTTGCAAGCGCAATTTAGATGAATTTGTGAATTGGGATGAATAGAGTAGGGATGAATCCGCGAACTGATTGTGCTACACTAGGTAATAGCGCAGATTTTGCATGATTTTTATAAAAAAGGGCATGGTATGGCAGCGCGCATCCATGATGTGATTGACACATTTGGTCAACAATACGGTGCAGACATCGTCTGCCTGCAGCGGCAGATACCGGGCAATCCCGGGCAACGGATTACCCATTTGGCCGTGGAGCAGGTTGTTTCGCACGCATGGGTCAATTTGACTGGCGAACCATTCCGCCCCCACCACGCCACCACACTGATGGCAATGCGGCGTGGTGAGCCAGCGGCGATTGTGGCGGCGCACCCGCGACGATTGTTGAGTATGATTTGCCTCACCGTCAATCAATTGATTGACATTCCTGGGAGTCGGGCTATTTTGTTGGTGCACGACGATGTCGCGGCCCAAGTGGTGTGCCACGAAGTCAATACATTTGTTGATAAAGTCCTCGATCACGACATCACCGTTGCCGTCATTAGTGATAGTAGTGGCGATATGCCGCAGGCACGACTATTGATTGTGACGTACGAAGCGTTACACCGCCGCCTGTTGCGCTACCATGACCGCATGTGGCGTCCGTGTTGGGAAGCAGTCCGACTGATTGGTTTGATCGATTTACATATGGCTGCGGGGATTGGCATGTACCATATCGCAGCCCTG
>CALFIC010000159.1 GCA_937876225.1 uncultured Chloroflexota bacterium
CGTTTGATGATCGTTACCCATTTGTGCAAACCTTTATCATGACCGATGTGGTAGATATTGCCCTCGATCCACATGACCAAGTATGGGGAGCGATTGATAAGCAACAGCGGGCAATGGTCTGGCATCGATCTGGGAGTGGGTTGGAATATATCACGCAGTATAGTGTTTATCAGTATTGCAATAACACTAAAGTCCGTACATTAGCCCTGTCGCTGTCTTCAGCAGGGTGTATTTATGCGGATGGCGGCGGATTTTTAGGGGTTTATTTAAACCCAGAATGGTTTAGTGATGTGTCGGCCTACCCGGGGATTGCTGACTATATTCGCTATCATGCGATTGAATCAAAGTGGGGTCCGTATCATGGTTTGGTATTGACCGAAGACGGTACGTTATGGCCTGTCGGCTACAATTCATTTGGTCAGTCTAATCCATTTGCACCGTTGTGGGTGGGGGCATGGCCACGTTCATTTGATGCCGGTGAAACCCATTCGATTGCAGCTCGGGCTGATGGCACGGTAGTGGTGTGGGGTGGTGAATATATAGGTGTGGGGACTGATGCGGCGTGTCTGCGTACCATTCCTGCCAGTGCCACCAATGTTATCAAAGTCGCCGCAGGTGCATATCACAATTTAGCATTACGCGCCGATGGCACAGTGGTGGGCTGGGGGGGAATTGGATCGAGCTGCGTGCAGGGGACGTTTGTCTATCCCGCAGAAGCCAATGTACCCAATGGGTTAACCAATATCGTCGATATTGCCGCTGGTGACGGGGTGTCGGCAGCGCTCAAGACAGACGGGACAGTCTATGTGTGGGGCAGTCGCTGTTTCGCACCAACGCTTAGTCAACCATTGCCACCTTGTACTCTAGCGAGCAAATTGAGTGGCATTGTCAAAATCCAAGTTGCATCGCTACAGAATAATTACGTCCACGTACTGGCAATGGCTGCCAATCCAGTGGTGCGTAGTGTCATGCGCTGTGTGGGCAGCACCACGCCATGCACCACCGACCCAACCCTGCCCACGTCAGGTGGGCGCATCATGATTACAGGTGAGTATCTGCGCAACACGTTGGTGATGCTCGACAACAAAACAATCCCGGCAAATATGATTACCTATGATTCCAACAACACTATGTATGTGTCATTGCCAGCGCATGTGTCGGGCAGTGCTAATCTGGCGATTATCGGCAGCAATAATGTGCCGGTCAATGTCACGGTACGATACAGCGATGCCATCGCTACGCCGACATTTACAGCGACAGCGACGGCCACCCGTACCAGTACGAGTACTCGGACGGCTACGCGCACATCTACCCCTACAAAAATATTGTCGCCCACTCCCAAATCAAATGGGGGGCGCAATACCACGGCGACAGCTACCCGGACGGCTACGTCGACTTGGACTGCAACCCGTACCAAAACTGCAACAGTGACTCGTTCGGCGACACGCACGGGTACCGCTACCCGCACGATAGGGCGTTAATAGCAGTCACACACACAAATCACCGCGGTAAGGCAACACGCCTTACTGCGGTGATTGTCGTTGTAAAGGGGATTATTCTTCGTCACCGCCGATGACGAGGGTGAATCCGAAGCGGTGGCGGCGTTCGAGGATGCGGTACTGCTCGAGGGTATCGGGGCCACAGCTCGCGGTACCGACGCCACGATGGCGGTGATCGATGTTAATAAAAACGTTGTCTCGGGGGGTAAGGTCAGTGGTATGCATGGCGGCAAATACATCAGCGCTGGTAAAGCGGCTAGCCGAAAATTGGAAGGTATCGTCGCTGACGATTTTGAGGCGGCTACCACGATTGTTGTCAAAGGTGACGCTACTCACATCAGTGCGCAAGCCATGTTCTTGGGGCATGATGTAGGGCACATAAAAATCATCGACATCTTGGCTATAGCGGCTAATTAAGGCTGAGGCGTTGCGATCGGGGTAATTTTCCCATGGGCCACGACCCAGCCATGATACGGCGCGGTATTGGAGCGGGATGGCAAGGGTTACGCCAATCCGTGGCATATCGATGAATTCGGTATTGAGTTTGACGTAGTGTTCGACATGCAGATTTCCTTCGTTGTTCATCGTATAGGTAATCGTGTGTCGGATATCGCCAGGCTTGCCACGCCCACTGCCATAGTAGGTAAAGCTGATTTTGGAGCCGATTTGCTCGATATCGTTGAGGGCCAGTTTGACTTTGTCAATTCCCAAGGCGCGCCAATTGCGTAGGTGGGGCGAGGGATGATCGGGCCACAATTTGAGTCCGTCGTTGTCGATAGTTGCTCGCCAGAGTTGTAAGTGTGGTCCTTGGCTGATGAAGTTGCGGCGTGGCGTGCCGTACGACAACAATTCACCAGTGTTGGCGTCAAAACGAGCCTTGACCCGGCCTGATTGCAGGGTGATTTCGGTGATATCTCGTTTGAGGCGGGCACCGCGACTATGCTCGACTTGGCTGTTTGGCTGTTGCACCACATGTTGATCCCATGCCACTTCGTGACGAATGGGGGCGTATTCCGATGAACGGCGCTTGCGGAAGCGGAAAGTGATGGTCACCAAATTGGTGGGGTAGGTGGCTTGGACGGTGGCAAGTATCGGGATTTGCACGTCGCGGCTGGTGCGGGCGGTCAAGCCCCGAATATTCAAAATCCCTTCGGCGACCACAATCCCGTCAACCTCGATAATCCATTCGCCACCGAGATCGTCGATATCGCTGAAGTAGCGTTTGTTGGTGATGCGGTAATTCCCTGCCACATCCCCTACCGGGCTAACGGCCACGGGGCGAGCCAGGTATTTGAGTTCGTAGAGGGCGGGGTGGGGCGTACGGTCGGGCCAAACCAAGCCGTCCGCACAAAAATTGTAGTCGTTGGGGGTGTCGCCAAAGTCGCCGCCGTAGGCCCAATATTCACGGCCATCCGGAGTTTTTTGGCGAATACCATGATCAACCCACTCCCAGATAAAGCCCCCTTGCAAACCGTGGTATTGCTCAAATGCGGCGTAATGGTCAGCCAATGTGCCATTGCTATTGCCCATGGCGTGGGAGTATTCACACAAAATCATCGGACGGGGATCATTGGATGGCGTCTTGGCCCATTCGATGATACTCGCAAGTGAGGGGTACATCGGGCAGACGATATCGGTGGCTGCCTGACCGGCACCCCAATTAGGTTGATTAAAGCCGAGGGCGATAGCCCCTTCGTAGTGCAATACACGACTGGGGTCGGCATGGCGGGCCCAGCCGGCGGCGGCATCGTGGTTGGGACCGTAGCCACTTTCGTTGCCAATCGACCAAGCAATGATACAGGCGTGGTTTTTGTCACGCTCGACCATGTTGCGAACGCGGTCGACAAAGGCTTCGGTGTAGCGGGCATCGCGGCATAAATCAAAACTAAAATCGTGGGCTTCGAGGTTGGCTTCGTCAATCACATACAAGCCATATTCATCACACAAATCATAAAATACTGGGTCGTTGGGGTAGTGTGAGCAGCGCACGGCATTGATGTTGAATTGTTTCATCAACAAAATGTCTTTTAGCATCAATTCACGACTGATGACCCGCCCATGCGTGTCGTCGTGATCGTGACGATTGACGCCACTGATGAGCACTGCTTGCCCATTGATGCGTAATTCACGGTCGGCGATTTTGATGTCGCGGAAGCCGACGCGGGTGCTGTAATATTCATTGCCACTGGGCGTATGGAAGATGACGAGGACAGTGTAGAGATTGGGTTGTTCGTGGTTCCAGCATTCGACCCGTTTGAGGGTGGCTTGCAATTCGACTTGGTCGTAGGCGGCGATGCGTGAACCCCAGCCATCGACCACCGATTTGTCCTTGGGTGCCCAGCGTGAAGGTTGGTGCAGAGGCTCGTTGAAGCATGGTTTGCCGTCAGGACCATAGAGTTGCACCGATACCTGCCAGTCGTCGCGTAATTCGCCCGGGTTGTTGGTCGACGCGGTGACGGTAAGGGTGCCCCCTTTGTATTCACTGTCTGGTTTGGCGAGGACTTGGAGGTCACGCAAAAAAGGATTACTGGTGCTATAAATCAATACTTCGCGATTGATACCGGCGTGCCACCATTGATCTTGGTCTTCGATAAATGAGGCATCTGACCACCGCACCACCACCGCCGTCACCTCGTGGGTCTGCCCTGCAGTCACATAGCGGGTGATGTCGAATTCGGCGGGAGTGCGGGCATCTTTGCCCATCCCGATGGCTTGGCCATCGACATAGACACACAGCATGCCCTCGACGCCCCCGAAATGCAAGATGACACGGCGGTTTTGCCAATTAGATGGGATGGTCATATACCGGTGGTAGACGCCCACGGGATTGGCATCGGGGACGGAGGGCGGTGTATTGGGGAAAGGCATTTTGATGTTGAGGTAGTGAGGCTTTTCGAAGCCTTGCATCGTCCACAAGCCTGGTACGGCTACCGTATGCCACTCTGCTGATTGCAGATTGGCAGGGGTGACGGCGTTGGGGCTGGGGAGCAAGGTGAATTGCCAATCGCCATCGAGTGATGACACCCAGGGTGACGCAGTCCGCTCGCCCGCCAAGGCACTGGCGGCGTCGTGGTAGGGGTAGAGGGTGGCGTGCGGTGCGAGGCGGTTAATCCCCGTCAAGGTGGGATTCTGCCAGGTTGGCACATTCCCAATGTATAGGAGTTCGAGTAGTGCGTTGGGGGTGGTCATCACGTGTTCCTCTGAATTAACTACGTTTGCGGATATTGAGCCCGAGAATACTTAAAAATAGGCTGGTGAAGCCGATTTGACCTGCCAAAATAACGGCGACTGCCCCCAAAACGGTTTGGCGGGCACTAGTGGCTGGATCTAAATTATGGAATCCGCTCGCTTGCCACAGGCCAAACACTTGGGCAATTTGCCAGATACCGATAGCCAATAACACCAACCCCGTAATGAGCCCATATTCGAGGGTAATGACATCATTGATTTTGGCGAAACGAGGGGAATCAGGTACGAGTCCGGTCGTAATCAGGTATTTTTTGGCTAAGAGCCCAAACAATACGACTTGCACTCCAAACAACAACAAGGCCGCTGCCACTACGAGGGTATTGATGTCGAGCGTGACGGCGCCAATATGCCGTGCCTCGGGCATCAACCAAAACAGCACAATCGCACTGATGATGGTCAACAGGCTGCCGGGCAAAAGGAAAACCCAATTGGGGGCATAGGCCAACATAAAGCGCAAATGGCGCCAGCCGTCGCGCCACGTGCGCAAGTGGGGCGGGCGCGAGCGTCCATCTTTGTAGAGGGTAATGGGGACTTCGACGATTTTTTGGTTAAATAAGACGGATTTAATGACCATCTCGCTGGCGTATTCCATGCCGCTGGTCTGGAGCTGGATGGCGTGCCAGGCACTTTTGCGGAAGGCTCGTAGCCCACAATGAAAATCACCCACGGTGGAATGAAACAACGTGCGCCCCAACCAACTCAATACGGGATTGCCCAGCCATTGATGGAGCCACGGCATGGCGCCTGGCATAATCCGCCCGCGGAAGCGGTTGCCCATCACCAAATCGGCACCGGCGCGTAATTGCGTCATGAATTCATCAATTGCGCCGAGGTCGTAGCTGTCGTCTGCATCACCCATGACCACAAACTCTGCATCGGCCGCACTAATGCCCCCATGGAGTGCGGCACCATAACCACGCTCGGGCACGGGTACGAGGCGGGCACCTTCGGCGATGGCAATCGCTTGCGAGCCATCGCTACTGCCATTGTCGGCCACGATTACTTCACCGTGGATGCCGAGGCGCTGGAAGCCAGCGAGAGTTTTGCGGATAACCGGAGCCAGTGTCTCGGCTTCATTGAGGCAGGGAATAACGACCGAAACCTCATATAACGACGGCGTTGTCATGCCAACACTTCCTTTTATTGGTCAGTACCTGACCAGATAGTTCAGTGATAAAAAATTAGCGGTTATCGCCGTCGCCACCGATGGCGCCGCGATCGAGGCGGTCATAGAGCTTGGTAAGATTGGCACTGGCCACTTCTTCGAGGGTGATGTCGAGCTCGGTGCAGATTTGTGCCAGATACCACAACACATCGCCCAGCTCATGTTTGAGTGCTTCGCGATCGGCATCACTAATGACGCCGGCCCGGTCGCGGAAGATTTTTTTGACTTTGCCAGCGACCTCGCCGGCTTCGTTGGCTAATCCGAGGGTGGGATAGACGATGGCGTGGTCGGTCTTGATGAGACTCCAGGTGCGCCGTGATGCTTGTTGGTATTCGTTGAGCCGATCGACGTGCATGGTGGCTCCTTTGGCAGAGAGGGTGGCGCGGACGGCGGGACTCGAACCCACGACCAACGGTTTAGAAGACCGCTGCTCTAATCCACTGAGCTACGCCCGCATGTGACAGAAATCATTAGTACTATAGCATAGTTTTTATAATTTTTTCTATTACGAATACAACAAATTTGGTAAGGATTTTTCTATATAGCACGCCAATATATGATTATAAATAAAAGGCTGCTATCGTATGTAAATATGCGTTTTTTCTGTGATAATCGTTGGTATGTGTATGGGAATCTTTGTATTATGCAAGGGATTTGTGATGGTTTTGTGGAATATGATTCATGAGAAATTACCGTATGAGTGGAAATTTGAGAGCTTTTGACAGCTATCTGCACGACTCTGGTAGTTGGGGTGTTTTATGATGCTTTGCATGCTTTGTATGCATTTGCGCAAAAGGATATCCATGCCACACCCAGCTGAATCGCGGATTGAAGGATTTTATCGACTCGACCCGCTCGAGCGCCGCGCCCGGGTGCGTGATTTTGCTCACCTCGATGACGCTACCACAGCCGCCCTTGCCGGTGGCCAATTGGGCTTAGCCAAAGCCGACAAAATGATTGAAAACGTGGTTGGTAGCTATGAACTCCCCCTCGGTGTGGCTACCAACTTCCGCATAAATGGTCGTGACCACCTCGTGCCAATGGTGGTGGAGGAGCCATCGATTGTCGCTGGTGCGAGTTATGCTGCCCGCATGGCTCGCGAAAGTGGCGGGTTTGTGGCGTCACATACCGCCCCGATTATGATTGGCCAAATCCAACTCATTGCCGTGGCTGATGCCACAAGTGCTATGGCCAACATTCATGCGCATCGTATGCAAATCATCGAATCTGCCAACGCCCAAAGTCAGAGCATGGTAGCCCGAGGTGGTGGTGTGCGTGATGTGGAATGTCATCACTATGCCGATTCACCCATGGGCCCGATGCTCATCGTTCATTTGCTGGTCGATTGCCGCGATGCCATGGGCGCCAATGCCGTCAATAGCATGTGCGAAACTGTTGCCCCCCTGCTCGAATCACTGAGTGGTGGTCAGGCCATGCTCCGGATTTTGTCGAATCTGACTGACCAACGCTTGGCTACCGCCAAAGTGCGCATTGCGCCTACCTCGCTCCAGCGCGACGGTATCGCTGGCGCGGACGTAATTGAACGTATTTTGTGGGCGCATGCCTTTGCCGTGGTTGACCCGCATCGGGCTACCACCCACAACAAAGGCATTATGAACGGCATCGACCCCGTAATCGTGGCCACTGGCAATGATTGGCGGGCTATCGAGGCTGGTGCGCATGCCTGGGCGGCGCGGAGTGGGCGCTATACGTCGTTGTCGCATTGGTATCGCGACGAGCAAGGGTTTTTGTGTGGCGAATTAACCATGCCACTCGCCGTGGGGATTGTGGGCGGGGCCACCCGCGTCCACCCTACCGCCCAAGCCGCCTTGCAGGTGCTGAATGTGGCGCATGCCGGCGAACTCGCCGAGATTTGTGTGTGTGCCGGTCTTGCTTCAAACTTGGCTGCCATGCGGGCCTTGGCAACCGAAGGGATTCAACGAGGCCACATGGCCTTGCACGCCCGCCAAATCGCCATGGCCGCTGGTGCTCTCGGTGATGATGTGGCCGTGATTGCCCAAAAAATGATCGATATGCAGAGTATTAAACCTGCCACCGCAACGGCCTTACTCCAACAAATTCACGTCTTGGCCTCGTAGTTTTTTATTAAAGGAATCGGCATGAAACCAGATCGACCAGTAGGCATCGTGGGGTACGGGGCGTATGTACCACGTTACCGTATCGCCGCCAAAGATATTTCGCAGGTGTGGACAGGTGGACATGGTGGCGTGCCCGTCGAGTCAAAAAGTGTCCCTGGGCCAGATGAAGATGTGATTACCATGTCGCTCGAAGCGGCCCGCAACGCCTTGAAGCGCGCCGCCATTGCCCCCAACGACTTGAGTGCGGTGTGGATTGGCAGTGAATCACACCCCTACAGCGTCAAACCGTCGGGGACGGTCGTGGCCGAGGCGTTGGGTGCGACGCCGTTTGTGAGCAGTGCCGATTTCGAGTTTGCCTGCAAAGCAGGCACCGAAGCGATGACTGCTGGTATGGGCATGGTCGGCAGTGGTATGGCGCGCTATGTGTTGGCGATTGGTGCCGATACTGCACAGGGGCGTCCTGGTGACGCGCTCGAATATACGGCTGCTGCTGGCGCCGCCGCCATGATTATCGGCCCTGCGGCCGATAGCCTCGCCACCATCGATGCAACGGTATCGTACGTCAGTGACACGCCTGATTTCTTCCGGCGCGCTGATCGTCCCTATCCGGTGCACGGCAATCGCTTTACGGGTGAACCAGCCTACTTCAATCAAGTGCGCAATGCCAGTCAAGCCTTGATGACACAACTGGGGGTGACCCCCAATGACGTGACGTATGCGGTGTTTCATCAACCCAATGCGCGTTTCCCCCAAGTAGTCGCCAAGCAATTGGGCTTCCGCAACGAGCAAATCGCCCCCGGATTGTTGGCCGGCAAAATCGGCAACACCTATTCGGCTGCCGCGATTTTGGGGTTGTGTGCGACCCTTGATGTCGCCAACCCAGGCGATGTGATTTTGATGACGAGTTATGGCTCGGGATCGGGTGCTGATGCCTATTTGATTCGGGTGGGCGATGCGGTACTCGAGCGCCGTAATCGGGCTCCCTTGACGGCAAAATATGTTACACGTGAAACAATGATCGATTATGCCGTCTACGCTAAGTGGCGCAATAAATTGGTAATGGGGTAGTGATGATGCGACCTGTATATATTGCTGGAACTGGGCTGACTGCGGTTGGTGAACATTGGGAACGGACCGCCTTGTCATTGGCAACGGATGCATTGCGGAGTGCGATGACGGCGAGCCCCAATCAACCAATTGGCGCGCTATATGTGGCCAATGCCTTGGGCGCCGCCTTGGGGCAACAAAGCAACCTCGCCCCGGCAATTGCCGGGGCGGCCGGATTGCACGGCTGCGAGACATTGACGATCGATGCGGGTGGGGCTGCCGGTGGCTTGGCGATCCGCCAAGCTATGCTTGCCGTGGCGAGTGGGATGTATGATGCGGTAGCCGTAGTGGGTGTCGAAAAAGTCAGTGATGTGCTTGATGAGCGTCGCGAAGCGGCCTTGGCCTTGACGACGGATGGTGATTGGGAAGGGCTCCACGGCGTTACGTTGACGTCGCAATGGGCCATGTTGATGCGTAAATATATGCATGATTACGCCGTGGCAAGCGCTGACTTTGCGGCATTCCCCGTCAATGCCCATGCTAATGCCGTCGCAAATCGGCATGCGTTGTATCGCTTTGCAATTACCTCTGACAAAGTCAAAACTGCGGGGATGGTCGCTGCCCCGTTGAGTCTATTGGATTGTGCGACGGTGGCTGACGGGGCGGCGGCGGTGATTATTAGTGCCCACCCCCATGACAGCAACGCCCGCGCCGTCCGGATTGCCGGCTCGGGGGTGGCGAGCGATGCTATCGCATTGCATGAACGTGCCGATATGCTGGATTTGGTAGCAGTGCGTTTGGCGACTACTCGGGCATTGCAACAGGCTAATCTGACCATCAATGATGTTAATGCCCTCGATATGACTGATCCGCATGCGATTTGTGCTGTGTTGACCCTCGAAGCAATGGGATACACGCCTCGTGGCACGGCGACCACACTCGGTGCAAGTGGGGCTATAGGTGCCAATGGCACCGTGCCGTTGGCACTGACGGGTGGATGTAAAGCGCGCGGTGATGTCGTCGGTGCCTTGGGAGTCTATCAGATTGTTGAATTAACGGCCCAATTGCGTGGCACGGCGGCCAATCAGGTAGCCAATGCTACTGTGGCGTTAGCCACCTGTAGTGCGGGGATTGCGAGTACCGCGGTGATACATGTGTTGGTGGCAGAATAATTACGGAACAAACAAACAGAAGTGAGTCGATAGTATGGAATTGGCACGACATTGGCGGCAACGCAACGCCCGCTATCGCTTGGAGGGCAGTCGCCATCGGAGTGATGGCACCATCGCCTTCCCTCCTCGCGAAGGGACAGAATGGGAACCATATGTGTTGTCGGGGCAAGGGGAATTACTGACTTACGCCGTGGTGCATCAAGCACCAGCTGGCCATGAAGGCGAAGTGCCCTACATGGTAGCGATCGTACAACTCGCTGAAGGACCGCGGATTACGGCGCAATTAACGGATTGTGATGCGTCAGAGGTGACCATCGGCATGGCAGTCGAAATGACTACGCGGTTGTTGGGTGATACCGGGGCTGACGGATTGTTGTTGTATGGGTATAAATTTCGCCCCGTATTGTAAAAAAGGCAGGTTAACAGCCCCTTCAATGGTCAGCTATTGCTGATGATTGAAGGGGCTGTTGACGTAGGAAGCGTGAAGTAGGAAGTGACTTTGCTCCGCACTTCTGTGTCTCTGCGTGAAACGAAGAATGTTTTGCCTACACAGGCATTTATTGGCTATCACATACGACCAGTAACCGCTGTGTTCTCTGCGTACTCTGTGCGAGATAAATAACAACCCTCTTGCATGCCGTGTGCGCGCAAAAGAGAATATTACATCATGCTCCGGAGCACACCGACGACCCGCCCTTGGATGCGGACATCGTTAGCGGCGACGTAGATAGGTTCCATGGTGACGTTGGCTGGTTGTAAGCGCACCCGCTCACCTTCGCTGTAGAAACGTTTGAGGGTGACGGCGTTGTCGCTGATGATGCGGGCTGCGACCATATCGCCTTGCTCGGCGGTTTCTTGGTAGCGCATCAAGACGATGTCACCATCGTTGATGAGGGCATCGATCATCGAATAGCCACGCACTTTGAGGGCGTAGACGTTGGCGAGTTTGGTGCTGGGGACGACATCTGACGGCACATCAACATAATCGGCATTTTCACTACTCAAGTCTTCGGGGTCAGGTAAGGGTTGCCCAGCGGTAATCGTCCCAAGGAGCGGTACTTGGGTGCTGAGGCCGGTAAGGGTGATGGCGTCACTTTTGGGGATCGAGATGCCCCGTGAGACTTTACCTTCACGGCGTAATACCCCGCGTTGCTCCAAGACTTTGAGGTTGTAAGCGACGACGGATGTCGACGAAATCGCCAAGTCTTCTTGGATTTGACGGATGGCCGGGGGATAGTTGTGTTGCTCGACGAATTGCTCGATGTATTCGAGGATGTCGCGTTGTCGAGCAGACAAAGTTTCGTGAAACTGCACGGTCGCGCCCCTTTCGTGGAATGCGAATATATGTTCGTTAGAACTTATGTTCCATTATAGATTGTGAAAATGGCTGTGTCAAGAGGAATTACGCATAAGAACGTGGTATGATGGGCAAAACCGTACCAAAGGAATCACGCTAATGCCTACTGTAACTTTGGTGATAGTCACATACAATAGTAGCGATGTGTTGCCTGCCTGTGCCGCTAGCCTCGCTCAGCTCGCGGTACCGGGTGGCTACGAGCTCATCATCGTCGATAATGCCTCGCATGATGAGAGTGTAACTGTCGCACGCCAGTACTTTCTTCAGGCGCAAATTATTCCCAATAGCCACAATCGTGGCTTTGCTGCCGCAGTTAATCAAGGTGTGATGGCAGGGAGTGGGCGGATTGTGGCCACGTTGAACCCCGATACCGAAGTCGCTTCCACCTGGTTGGCCGCCTTGGTAGCCACACTCGATCGTGATCCGCACATTGGGATTGTGGGCAGTGCGATTACCGACCCCCACGATGGCCATTTGTTGCATAGTGGTGGCCAATACGATGCCGTGACCTTTCGGACTATGCATCGTGCCGAGGTCAGCCAAACTAGCGAAGCCGATGTCGATTATGTGACGGGGGCGGGGATGGCGATGCGGCGGAGCGATTGGCAACGCTTCGGTGGCTTCGACGAAGGCTTCTTCCCGGCCTATTTCGAAGATCTCGATTTGTGTTTGCGGGTGCGGGCGAGTGGGCTCCGCTGTGTGTTTGTGCCCCAGGCCCAGCTCCACCACCACGAATCAACGGCGACGGGCAAACAAAGTGGCGCATTTTATTTTTATTATCACCGCAATCGCTGGCGCATGATTCGCAAGGCCTTGGCGGCTGGGCAACTCGCACCAGATTTTGTGCAATGTGAAGCGCAGGCGCTGTGTGCCACCAACATCCTCGATCGCATGGTAGCGCTCCTCGTGGCGCGGATGGGGTTGCCTACAGCTCAGATGGGTTTGCCTGATGCGGCGACACAAGCGGCGATTTTGCAGATTGGCAAGCGTTTGGCGCCACTGGTAGGTGACGCCTACCAAGACCCGGCCCATTGGCCGGCTGAGGTGCAGGTATTGCTGGGGGTGCATCCGGTGGTAGCGCATCAGTTTTCGCTTGATCGCCAAAAAATAATGCCGGCAGAGAGCCACCCCGCGTTGCAACCCTATCCGTCGTTGACATCCCAGTCGCCGTTGTTTCAACGCATGTTTGGCAACGGATGGATCGCCAATCTGCGTACGCGTTTGCTTGGCCCGCAGTTTGTGGCGTTTGTAGATATGTTGTTGCAACACCAATTGGCGTTGCAAACCAACGTGATGCGTCAAGGCTTGATGGTTGATGTGCTTCAGGTAGAATTAATTATTCGGCAAGCGTTACTACAGCATGCCATCTATTATCCGAGTGAGATGACCAATGAAAATCGATAATCGTAAAGATTATGCCCAAGCGGGGCTCCACGAATCCGACGTGGCCACTGATCCGATTGCTCAATTTGGGCAATGGTTTGCCGATGCGACGGCGGCCCAATTACCCGAGCCCTATGCCATGACATTGGCGACGGTTGATGCGAGTGGTCGGCCATCCGCCCGCATCGTGTTGTTGCGGGGGGTTGATGCCCGCGGGTTTGTTTTTTTCACTAATTACACCAGCCGCAAAGGGCAGGCTTTGGCGGCGCATCCGTATGCAGCGTTGATTTTTTATTGGCCAGAGCTCGAGCGCCAAGTACGTATCGAAGGGCGAGTTAGTCAGATTGATGCCAGTGATTCAGATGCCTACTTCCGGAGTCGCCCTCAAGGGAGCCAACTGGGCGCGTGGGCCTCACCACAGAGCCAACCGATTGCGAATCGCGAAGTGTTGACCGAGCGGCTAGCGGCGCTGACAAATCAATACGGTGAAGAATTCCCGCCGCGCCCCGAGTTTTGGGGTGGTTATCGAGTGGCGCCTGATGTGGTGGAGTTTTGGCAAGGGCGTCCAAGTCGCTTGCATGACCGGATCGTCTATACGTTGGTTGATGGGGTATGGCAGATTGGCCGATTAGCCCCATAGCAAAGGGATACAACGATGAATCCTTTATTACAACGGATGGGGTATAGCGCTAGTGATCGGGTGGTCATTGTGCATGCCGATGATATCGGCATGTGTCATGCCTCGACGGCGTTGTTGGATAGCTTGTTTGCGACTGGGGTGGTCACCTCGGCATCGGTGATGATTCCGTGTGCCTGGGCGCCGACGGCGGCGGCATGGTGTGCCGCCCATCCCACCGCCGATGTAGGGGTGCACTTTACCCTTACTAGCGAATGGACGAACTATCGCTGGCGGACGTTGACCGATGCGCACCACAATGGTCTGGCTGATGCCACGGGATTTATGCCCCGTAGTAGTGCCGAAGTGTTTGACCATGCCCAGCGTGATGCAGTGGCCGCCGAGATCGATGCCCAATACGCCTTGGCGTTGGCGTGGGGGATGCAGCCGAGCCATTGTGATTCACACATGGGGACGATGTTTGGGACGGGAATTTTTGAACGCTACATGGCGCTAGGGCAACGCTATCAGGTGCCGGTATTTGTGCCCCGCCAGTCTGATGCCGATTTGGCACGGCGGGGCTTTGATGCCGAAACGAGGGCTGCGCAAATGGCCATGTTGCAACACATCGAAGCGAGTGGTATGCCGTTTTTTGACCATATGCGTTGGCTTGAATTGGGTGATGCGTCGGCGGGACTGGCTGCTACTAAGCAATTGTTTCACGAATTACCTGCCGGTTTGACCTATTTCATTCATCACCCGTCACTCGATACCCCCGAATTGCGCGGGATTGCGCCAGATTGGCAGGCCCGAGTGCGGGATCACGCCGTGATGACTGACCCCGAATTGCGCACCTTTGTCGAAGCCGCCGGGATTCATTTAATCGGCTGGCGTGAGATACAACAGGCCTTGGCGAAGTAATACGTGACAAAAAAATAGGGCTACTGGCATGAAAACAATTCACCCGGACATAACGCACATGCGTCATGTCCGGGTGGTGGTTTTTAGTGGAAGCCGAGGCCGCGTTCGCGTAGACTGACCCATTGGCCTTGACCAATGATGAGGTGGTCGAGTAAGTCGACATCGAGTAATTTGCCGGCGGCAAAGACATCGCGGGTGACTTGGATGTCGTCGCTGGAGGGTGCCGGGTCACCGGAGGGGTGATTATGCACCAAAATAATCGCCGCGCTATTGAGGCGAATCGCTTCTTTGAAGACTTCACCGACGCGCAATAGCGACGAATTGAGGCTCCCCACATACAGGGTTTGGATTTTTTGGACGCGGTTTTTGGTGTCGAGACAAATTACCCGCAGATGTTCTTGGTCGAGGTGGCTCATCTCGATGAGCATCAGCTGGGCGGCATCGCTAGGGGCGCGAATCTGGAAGCGCTCTTCGAAGCCGGCGAGTACCATGCGCCGGGTTAATTCGAGGGCGGCTTTGATGCGCGCAGCGCGCATGGTGCCGATGCCGGGGAGCTGTTGCAGTTCGTCGATGCTCAGGCGTTGTAGACCCGCTAGGCCACCGACGTCACTAAGCGTTTGCTGGGTTTGAGGTTGGTCGTTGGTGCCAAGCAATAACATAATCAACTCGGCATCGCTGAGGGTGCTGGCGCCATGCAGAGCCAGCCGGGCCAAGGGGTGTTCGTCGGAGGCGGCTTCGCGGATCCGCAACGGGAATGTCATCGAAAGACTCATGGGAACCTCGCAATCAGTACTACAGTGACGATAAACTCGCCTGAAATACCGTTGCGGA
The DNA here is from genome assembly GCA_937876225.1 of uncultured Chloroflexota bacterium. Classification (GTDB taxonomy): domain Bacteria; phylum Chloroflexota; class Chloroflexia; order Chloroflexales; family Roseiflexaceae; genus UBA965. Next base: position 15,340 of record CALFIC010000159.1, read on the forward strand.
TGGGGTAAAAGGTACGCCAGAGATAAAAATCCCGGGACGAATTGTCTTCGTCCCGGGATTGTGTTTAGCGTAGTGGTGTAATCGTCAACTGTTGGCAAAACGTGGTGTATTGATTGATGTCAAAAACGGCCGCTTGCGGTTGCAGGGCATTGGCACTGCCAGCGGCAACGCCACAGCGTAGGGCTTGGGCGAGGGGTAAGCCTTGCTGGAATGCCACCGCAATCCCGGCCAGGGTACAATCGCCACTCCCCACCGGGCTGACGGCATGAATCGTCGGTGCGGCGACGTACCAGGCGCCGCTGGCATCGACGGCGATGGCGCCCGCAGCGCCGAGGGTGATGACTACGGCGCGGGGACCAGTGGCGCACACTTGGCGGGCGGCAATCACAGCGTCGGTATGCGTAGTAATGGGGGTGCCGATGGCTTGGGCTAATTCGCTGGCGTTGATTTTGAGCAGACCAATCGGCGCATCGAGACAGGCTTGCAGTGGTGCACCACTCGTATCGAGCAACACGGTGCAGGTTGCTGGCACGGCGTCGATGAGTTGACGGAGTTGTAGGGCTGCCACGCCAGGCGGAAGGCTCCCTGAAATAGTCAAATAGTGAGCGGTAGTCGTTGCCGTAATCACCGCCTGCTGCAGTACATCCCATTCTGTTGCACTGACGGTTGGCCCGGGTTCGTTGATGACGAGCTGGTCGGGGGCGGCAGGGTCAGTGACCAGCAAACAGGTGCGGGTTTGGTCGTGAATCGGCACAGCCGTGAGCTGGAGTCCCTCGGCAGTAGCGAGGGCTGCCACATGGTCACCTGTGGCGCCACCGAGCGGGGCGATAGCGTGATAGGTTCCCCCGAGGGTGGCGATAGCGCGTGCCACGTTGAGCCCTTTGCCGCCAGCGGCATCGTGGCGCGATTGCACGCGAGTAACGTCGCTATGGCGAAACCCAGGCACGATGAGCGTGCGGTCGCAGGCCGGGTTGCAGGTCAGGGTGAGGATCATGCGACTGGGGTAATCTCGATATAGGCGCGGTTTTTGAGGCCACCACTAAGCAATGCCATGAAATCAAACATGCGCTTCATGAAGCCATATTTTTGATTGATTAACGTGATGGCGCGGGCTTCTATAGCTGGATCGCTGATGAGCTGTGCGCGGGCTGCTACTGCGTCGCCGAGGGTTTTGCCGGTGCGGTCGGATGGTTCAACGGTAATGCTAGGGTTGTTGCGGATGCGTTTGATTTTGCCAGCATCTTTGCCCGTCATGACGTATAAATGAGCGCCGTCTTGGACAAACCAAACCGGCGTGCGTACTTCGACACCCGATTTACGGTAGGTGATGAGGTTCATGAATTGCTGTGATTGTAAATTTTCGAAGGCCATTGGTGAATTACTCCTTGGGTGGGCGTTTGGTTTGACGACCACGTATGATACCAGCCCGGAACGATAATGCGACGACAAAGCCAACCACAAGCAGGACAATCAGGATTTCTTCCCAGCCAAGCGTCATGGTCGTGTGCTTCCTACTAATACGGATGGTCAATGTATTTGGATTGTACCATGCAATGAATTGAAAATTGAAAATTGAAAATGCAGAATGTCAGGGATGACGGCATATCGCGTTGAACGTCTTTCATTTGCACACATCAATTAAAAATCAAAAAGCGTCTCTGTGTTCTCTGCGTGCGCTGTGCGAGATAAGAAGTATGAAGGATGAAGTCGGAAGGATGAAGTAAAGTTGGAAGTGTGAAGTGAAGTCGGAAATGTGAAGTTGTCTCTGTGTCCGCTGTGTGCGCTGTGCGAGATAAGAAGTGAATGGTTTATAATGGGAAATATTGATAATCACCAGAAATAGGTATGACTATGTCGCTTGTGCATGTATCGCAACATCCCCTTGTATCGACTAAATTGACGATGTTGCGCAACCAAACTACCAAATCCAAAATTTTTCGGGAATTAGTTGGTGAAATCACCCAATTTTTGATGTATGAAGCCACCAACGATATTGCGCTCCAAGCGCACACCGTGCAAACGCCGATGGCACCCTATGCGGGGCATGTGCTGGCCGAACGCATCGGCTTGGTACCCATTTTGCGCGCCGGATTGGGGATGGTCGAGCCGATTATCGACATGATTCCTACGGCGCATATTTGGCATTTGGGGCTCTACCGCGACCACAACACGTTGCAACCGGTGAGTTATTACAACAAACTCCCCCCCGATGTAACGATTGATGTAGCATTGGTGCTTGACCCGATGTTGGCCACGGGTGGCTCGGCGAGTGCGGCCGTGACGGTACTCAAGCAATGGGGCGTCAAGCGCATCAAGTTCCTCGGTTTGATTGCCGCGCCCGAAGGTGTCGCATTGATGCAACGTGAGCATCCTGATGTGCCGTTGTATTTGGCTGCTATTGACGAAAAACTAAACGATATTGGTTATATCGTGCCGGGCTTGGGCGATGCTGGTGACCGCCAATTTGGTACGTACTAAGGAGCACGGTATGGCGATTGTTGCAACGCTCGGTATTCTGCTGGTTGGATTTCTCAGTGCGTGGATTCTGACCCCCGTCGTGATTCGACTCTGTCTTGCCCGGGGCTGGGTGGTGATGCCTGGTGGCCGGCGCACCCATCAGGGTGCGATGCCTACCATTGGCGGGATCGCCATTTATGCGGGATTTGTGGTGGCGTTGCTGGTGTCGTGGTTGCTAGGACGCTGGATTCCCGAATTACAACGGACCCCCCGCGATGAATTGCGATTGGCGCTACTTTTTGTGGGGGCGACCTTGACCTTTGCCGTGATGTGGCTTGATGATGTGGTCGAATTACCATGGTTGCCCAAATTTGGGGTCAATATTTTGGCCGGGGTGATTGCGGTAGGACCTTTTTTGTGGGACCAACAACGCTACCCTGATGCCTTGGGGAGTTTGACCGAGGTGCGGGGGATTGTGTTGCTGGGGTTCAATATTCCGTTTGGGCAACAGCTTGATTTTTATGCCATATCACCATGGCTGGCGATTATTGTGACTATTTTTTGGTTAGGCTGGATGACCAATACCGTTAATTGGATGGATGGTGTCGATGGCTTGGCTGCCGGGGTGTCGGTCATTGCCGGGTTGATGTTGGGGCTCCATGCCTTGCGCCTCGATCCAGCCCAATATACGGTTGCGATGGTGCCGTTGGCCTTGGCAGGGGCGGCGGCCGGATTTTTGCTTTTCAACTTCCCTCCTGCCAAAGTGTTTATGGGCGATTCGGGTGCCGAATTACTCGGGTATGTACTGGGGATAAGTGCCATTATTGGTGGTGCCAAAATGGCCACTGTGATGCTGGTACTGGGCGTGTGGATCCTCGATGTGGCGTGGTTGATAGTGTCGCGGGTGTGGGCTGGGCGCTCGCCGACCCATAGTGGCCGTGATCATTTACATCAACGGCTGACTGATGCAGGGTTTGCACCACGCCATATTGCATTGTATTTCTATGCGATAAGTTTGATTTTTGGGATATTGGGGATTGCCGACATCGGTGCTACCGGTAAACTGTGGGCCTTGTTGTTGCTGTTGATTGTAGGCGTGGTAACCATCGGTTATGCCATGCGCATCCCCAAAAAAACATAAGGTATACCACAACCATAGTAGAGACGCAGCATACTGCGTCTCTACTATGGTTGTGGATCAGCGGCGAATTGGTCGAGGACTTCGGCGAGGCGATCATCGGTGTGGCGGGCGTAATATTGTTCGGTAATGCGCGTATTGGCGTGGCCGAGCAGTGCTGACACTTCGGAGAGTTGCACTCCTTCGTTGAGGAGCCACATCGCCACAAAATGGCGAAACGTATGTGGCGTCGTACCCCGTAGTAATTCTGCTTCGCGGAATCGTCCCGCTTGTTCGACGGTGTCTGCGAGTGCCAGCGATGCATGTGTGACGATACTCCAGGCTGCCACACGATTGAGGCGATGCCCGGCACCACGTGGGCCATGAGAAATAAATATAGCCTCGGTCTGGGGGAATGTCGTACGCCGCGCCAGGAGGTAACGTTCGATGGCGGTGCGGGCATGCGGACGAATAAACACCGTGCGGCGTTTATTGCCTTTGCCGACGACTGATGCACGATTGGCAATCTGACCATGATCACCGCGTAAATCGTTCACGTCAAGCGCTAAAATTTCAGAAATACGGGCAGCTGTAGAAAACAACAAATGCAGTATCGCAGCATTTCGCAAGCCACTAAGGCGCTCGCGTTCGTCTTTGCTATGGGGTGGACCAGCAGGTAGCTCGGCATCATAAAACGAAACTAACCGGCGTAAATCAGCCACATCCGGGGCACGGCCTGGGGACATGCGGGGCAATGCGTCACTGAGGTGCATTTGTAACACTGCTAGGTCACAGGTGAGGTGCTTCCGATCGGCGAGGTAGCGACAAATAGCGAGGACGCCATGACTATACGTCTGTACTGATCCATCTGCCAAATGGCGTAGACTGTTAATCCAATCAGCTAAATCAGAATTCGCAATGTCGCTGGTGGATTGGCGTTGTTGTGCCGCCGCCCACGTACTAAATGAGTGCCAGGCATCACTATAGGATGCAATAGTGGCTGGTGATAATTGGCGGCGACGCTTGCGTTGATCGGTTTGCCAGTCCGTCAGGGCTTGGGCAAAGGGGTAACTCATAATCGTATTTACCACAATATGTCGTAATCATTGGGGTAATTATACCGCAGGGTGTCAATCACCCTGCGGTATGATTATTTTTATCACCATGAATTGCATTTGTGCGCTACGGATTAACCAGCAGTGACCTGCTGGTAGATGGCAGTCGTTTCGTGCTGTGGGGTGGTGCCAAGTTGCTGCCAGAGGAGGACCTGGCAGGATTGATAGACACGGCGCACCATTGCAGTATTGCCGGTAGCGTGATACGACGCCATCAGCAAGCGATGGGCTTCTTCGATAGCGGCATCGTGATTCAACAGTGTCCACATCCGTTCAATCAATTCGGTATGCAGATTGAGTGCGAGGAGTGTGCGGCCTAAGCGGAGGGCGACTTCGGTGTATTCGTTGGCGGATTGTTCGCGGTAGGTCAATTGCCAGTCGGCGAGGGGTTGGTCGGCGAGGTAGGCGCCACGATACAAGTCAACGGCGTGGCGTAGATGGGGGAGGGCGGTGCGGTTGTCATAGATGCGCCGCGCGGCATTGACCGCATGCCGAAAATCATCGATATCAATTGTGCTGTGTAATGGTATCTGTAATTGAATCCGCGTATTGTCGGTGCTGATGAGTGGGTTGCTGGTGGTGATGGCCGATAGGGCGTAGCGCAGTCGCGATAACGACACGCGTACATTGTTGTTAGCGGCAATTGGATCGAGCTCTGGCCAAAGTTGGGCGGCGATATGGCTACGGGTGAGGGTATGGGTATCTGCACTAATCAACAACAAAAACAATTCTGTGGCCCGTTGTGAACGCCATTGTGCCGATGTAATCAAAATGTGATTAATCTGACAGCGAAATTCCCCAAACGTCGTCACCTGTAATGTGGGGAGGGCTGCGGTTGACGGCGATTGCATGGGGCGGGGTGATACGTGGGGCATCACAAAACCTCCTTTTTGGCAGCGATATTATTTTAAAGTGAGGTGATGCGATAACTATAGTGGAATTGTTTTGCTATTTGTATCCCCCAAATACGCAAAACACATCCCCTATTTTGGGGTGTGTGCCACATCAATTCGAGCATAAAAGGTGCACACAGAGTGAATTTCGGTATTTTGCATAGTGCAATACGTAGAATATCGCAAGTGGTTATGGTAGGATAGAAGTAGAGATAAATGATGCGTAGACATGTGAATAACGTGTGGCTTTTTGTTAAAAATAGCTAGGTAACGACATGATGGCTAATTGTAGGAGCACATATGAGTCGGCGTAATCGCATTTTATTTGCAATTTCAGATACCGGCGGTGGGCATCGCTCAGGAGCCGCAGCCTTACATGCGGCCTTATTGCAACATCCAGACGCGCATGGTTTGGAATATAGCACGATTGACTTGATTACGAGTACTGGGTTGCCGCTGTTGCGTAATGCACCGGGTTTATATGACAATTTGTCGACGCGTTGGTTACCGTTGTGGGATTTGTTGTATCAGTTGACCAATGGTCGACGGCGGGTTGATACGATTTCAGAAATAGCTTATTTGTCGGCACAACGCAATATTCGTCGCGCAATCGATGCCTACAAACCTGATTTGGTGGTGTCGGTGCATCCCTTGGCAAATCGGTTTATTGGGCATGCGCGGCGTACCTTCAATATGCAATTTCGCTTTATTACTGTCGTCACAGATTTGGTGAGTTTGCATACGGCGTGGGGTGATTTGGACGCAGATTTGTGTGTGGCTCCAACCCAAGAAGGGGCAGATGTGCTACTCAAGCAAGGGATGCCAAAGGACAAAGTGGTCTATGCCGGCTTCCCGGTGCACCCTAAATTTACGGCGTGTACGTTAACCGATCGCGAGTCACGGCAGTTGCTAGCTGTTGATGTCGACCGCTTTACCGTGCTGTTGACTGCGGGCGGGGTTGGGTCGGGGCGTCTACGTGAATTAGTTGTGGCGTTGCATACTGCACACCCCGATATGCAATTGTTTGTGGTGACTGGGCGCAATGCGGCGTTGCGCACGGAACTACAGCGCTTGAATATGCCTGCCCATGTGCATATTTATGGTTTTGTCGATAATATGGAGCAATTGATGGCGGCGAGTGATGTGGTGGTCACCAAAGCCGGTCCGGGTACGTTGATGGAAGCGCTCGTAATGCGTCGCCCGGTAGTGATTACCGAAGCCGTGGGAATGCAAGAGCAGGGCAATATTGCCTTTGTCGTTGATCGTGGCTTAGGGGCATATTCCAAGCGCATTCCCGAAATTGTCGCGGCGGTAACCGCATTGCGTGACCCTGTGGTTCATAGCGCAACGATTGCACGTTTGGCTGATGCAGTCCCTCGGGATGGCGCCAAGCGGATTGCAGATATTATTTTGGCGCAATTAGCACTTGATCCACCCGTCACCTCAAAACGTACATTTATGCCGACGGTACCACATTGGTTACGCCGGCGTGAGGCGATTGATGGTGCTCCACGCCGGGTTCGTTTATTGAATCTCGATATGCTAGAGCGCTTGCGGCGTCATGGTGGCTTGTCGGTGTCGTGGTCACGCCGTGCCCGGCGTAAAAACCGCAAATAGCATGCGTGATTTTTTCAGCAAAAAAACAGGTACACATAGGGATTTTGTGGTAATTACGGTTGGCAATTATCGTGTAAAATAAACAAAGAATATTCTCGATACTATTTACTTAAACGGGGAGCACGCGCGTGGCACCTGATTATCAACATACAGATTCTTTGCCGATGAACAATAACCGCCAACGCAGTCGGGCATTAACAGTGCGTCGCCGCCAAATTCAGCGGCGCGCCCAATTTATGATGAGTGGCTTGTTGGTGGTATTGATTTTGATTGCTGCCGGTGGGGTGTGGTTTTTGTCGATTGAGCGGCGCTATCAGCAACGAATTTACCCCAATGTGTCGATTTTGGGGGTAAATGTGGGTGGCTTGCAACCAGCCGAAGCCGAAGCCGCAATAACCGAACATTTTCGGACCTTTACTGATGCGCCGGTGATTTTGAATTTCGAAGGCCGGTCATGGCGTGTATCTGGCCAGGATTTGGGTCTGGTGATGGGTGTCCATGATAGTGTCCAACAAGCGTACAAAATCGGGCGTACCCGAGATATGATGAGTAATGTACAAACGATTTGGCAAACACTCCAACAACGTGTGTCAGTGCCGGTATTGATTGTCGTTGACGAAACGAAAGCGCAAGCCAGTGTGGCGCGTTTGGCTACTGTTATCGATGCGCCTGCCCATGATCCCACGCTCCATATGGAGGGGACGACATTGGTGGTCAAGGATGGTAAGCCAGGGCGAATGTTGCTCGTCGACGAAACGGTGGCGCGTATCCGCGAAACGCTGGCGTTGTTGGTGAGCAAACAACAAGTCACCGTGGCGACCCGTGAATTATCACCACGGGTGACCAACGCTGCCATCCAAGCTGCCCGCGCCCGGGTGGTTGAATTGATTAGCCAACCGGTGACGATTAAAGTCAACAACAAAGAATTTGTGTGGAGTAGTGATGACCTCGCGCGCATGATCGAAATCGTACAAAAATCAGACAAAAACGGCATAGATAGCTATCACGTATTTTTGAACCCCTATCAAATCGAACGACGCATGGAAGTGATTGGTGAAACGACCCAGACCATTCCGGTATACCCACGGGTGGCCTGGAATGGGGGCGATTTACAAATCATCAAAGCTGGTGCTCCGGGGTGGCGCATCAACAAACACGAAAGCCGCGATTTGGTGGTGAATAATGTCGACCAAGGTATCCGCACGGTTGAACTCCATCCTCGTTATGTGGCAGTACCGATCGACAAAAACAATTTGGCGTCGCTGGGGATTACTGAACTTATTTCTGAGGGCAAAAGCGATTTTACAGGTTCAGCACCATACCGCGTGACCAATATTCAAGCAGGGTTGGCGTTGTTGGATGGAGTGCTGATTGCCCCAGGCGATGAGTTTTCGTTTGATGCTACAGTTGGGCAAATTGATGAGACCAACGGCTTTGTCAAAGGCTATGCCATTATCCAATCACGTACGCAACTCGAATTTGGTGGCGGGATTTGTCAAGACTCTACTACCGTTTTTCGGGCAGCGTTTTGGGCCGGTCTGCCGATTACTGAGCGTTGGGGGCATTCGTTTTATATTAGTTGGTATGACAAATATGGCCCTACCGGCATGGACGCCACGATTTTCACCGGGGGACCCGATTTGAAATTCCTCAATGATACTGGGCATTGGATTTTGATGCAAACGTACTCGAACCCCAAAACAGGCGTGGCATCTGTACGGTTGTATGGCACGTCACCCAACCGTAAAGTTGAAATGACCCAAGTGATTCGTGATCGCATTGCGGCACCCACGACGCCCGTGTATGTCACCGACCCTGAGCAACCTGCCGGTGCCGTAAAGCAAAGTGACCATGCCCGCGATGGCTTAACCATCGAAATTGTCCGTACAGTAACAGAATTAGATGGCACCGTACGCGACCCTGATAAATATACGACACGATTTAAGCCATGGCCAAATATTTTTGTCTTTAATCCGGTTGATTTAGCCGGCAATAATCCCAAAATCCCGATGCCACCGCCATCGCCCAACCTCCTTCCAGGAACAACGTCAACACCGCTCCCCCCAAGGGGCATGCAGGC
>CALFIC010000160.1 GCA_937876225.1 uncultured Chloroflexota bacterium
TCCATTTTCAATTATCCATTTTCAATTATCCATTTTCAATTATCCATTTTCAATTCCTATGCTACAATCGCCTCATCCCACAGACAATCATCACCCGTCGTGCAACGATGCACACCTATCCAATGGAGGAACAGATGCTGACCCAAGCCCAAGTCGATTTTTTTCGTGAACACGGTTATTTGTTGGTCGAGGGGATGTTTTCGGCCGAGGAAGCCGCCCAGTTTCGGGTCGAAGCCCACGCCCTCATCGAGCGCTTGCGCCGGATTAGTGAAGTCGATGCCACCTGGACCAGTGCCCGGGCGGTGACCGCCACCAAAACGTCGCTGCTCCACTGCCACAACGTGCAATTTCACTCGGCGCTGTTGACCCGCATGATGCTCGACGAGCGTTTCACCGCTGCGGCCGCCCAAATCATCGGTTCACCAAATGTGCAGCTCCACCACAATAAGCTTTTCATTAAACCACCCGAAAAAGGCTCACCCTTCCCGATGCACCAAGACCAGCCCTTTTTCCCGCATGACAACGACAGCATGATTGCCGCCGTGGTTCATTTTGACAATGCGCCATTGGAAAAAGGCTGTATTCGCGTGGTCGATGGTAGCCACAAAAACGGACCCATCCCGCATGTCCCCGAAGGGGGCTGGCATTTGCCTTTTGACCAATACCCACTGGAATCGTCAGTGGCTTGCCCTGCCAAGGCCGGCGATGTGCTCTTTTTCAGTTATTTGACCGTGCACGGCTCGGGCGTCAACACCAGCAACGAAGCGCGCACGACAATGCTCGTCCAGATGCGCGACCCCGAAGATCAGCCGACGGTGATTACCCACCTTTCGCGTGGCCAAGGCATGATGTTGCGTGGCGTCGATCCCACCGCCTCGGCCGGTTCCAACGTGGAATGGAGCCTGTCGACCCCCAAGCCCCAGAGTGCGATGGGTGGTATGGGGATGGGCATGGGCGGTATGGGGATGGGTGATCCCATGGGCGGCAAACCCACCATGTAGCGCCGTCATTACATGGCGGCGTCATTACATGGCGGCGTCATTTCATGGCGGCGTCATTCCATGGCGCCCCTGCGCTGATCCATGGCGGCGTCATTTCATGGCGGCGTCATTTCATGGCGGCGTCATTTCATGGCGGCGTCATTTCATCGCACCGACAATGGTACGGCATATAAAAATGTTTTTGTGGAGCGTAAATTTGATTTTACGCTCCACAAATTATTTTGTTACCCGTAGACGCTCCACAAACGGATATTAATCGATGACGCTCCGGTCTACCAGATTAACGAGTTGTTGAAAACAGAGCGTGGCCGGACGGCGACCACTGCCGGGTTTGATGACACTGAGCATGCCTGTTTCACGAATAGTACGCAACAAACTGAGCACGGTTTTTTCATGGATGCCATGTCGTTCGTAGAGATATTTGGCTAAATCAGATGTACGGAAGATGGGTTTGTTAAAGAGGGCATCAAGCACATGGACTGCATATTGTGAATGTGTCGCGTTATGGATAATGTGCTTCGTCTCTTCGTACAAAGTACGAATTGCAGTAACACGAGCACTGTTTTGTGCAGCTTGGGTGATAATCGCCTGTAAAAAAAAGGTAATCCAGCCGTTCCAGTCACTGTCGGCCGATATGGCACGCAACCGTTCATAGTACTCTTCACGATGAAATTCGAGGTATTCAGAGAGATAAAACATTGGCTGTGCTAGTGTTTGTTTTTGATAGAGGAATAGGGGGATCAAGATACGCCCGATTCGCCCATTACCATCTTTGAACGGATGTAACAATTCAAATTGCGCATGCATGATCGCAGTTTGTACAAGCACATCGTAATCGTCGCTGTTGATGTAGTGCTCCCATGCTTGCAGGTAATCGCGTAACTGGAGCGGATTGGGTGGTACAAAGGTGGCTTGTTCGATAGTGCACCCTGCGCGGCCAATCCAATTTTGTTCGCGACGAAACTCGCCTGGGGTTTTGTCTTGACCACGTACGCTATTCATCAGTTCACGGTGTAGTCCCTGTATAAAGCTCAGACGAATGGGGTAGTCTTTGAGATGGTTATGAGCAAGTTGGAGTGCATGTCGGTAGTTGGTAATTTCTTGGATATCTTGGTATTTTTCACCTTCCTGCATAATACCGGCATCTTGCTCGAGCACTTCGTCGACGGTAGCTTGCGTGCCTTCGATTTTTGACGATAACACTGCTTCGCGCGTGGTCAACGGAGCCAGCATCAATTCGGGATTGGGAATGCTTTGCAACAATCCGTCATAGCGCGCCAAGGCTGCGTTGGCAGGCCCGATCAGACGGACGAGACGGGCAAGGTCAAGCCCTTGAAGTGGTAGCGTATCAGGGATGTATGGCTGCATGTGCTTCCTCTCAGACATAGAGTGTTTTTTGTGGTGCGCAAAGCAAAAAATAGGTGTAATAAACATATAGTTTGTGGAGCGTAAAATCAATTATACACTCCACAAACTATGTTGTCACCCGTAGACGCTCCATAACAATGAAAAATTGACAATGGAAAATTGAAAATGGAAAATTGGGGATGTGGAAACCCACGGTATGCAATGACTACACATCCGGCAATCATTGATAATGGAAAATTGGGGAGATTGAGTGCAATTCATGTGCGCTTTTATCTCCCCAATTTTCGGTTTAATAAAGAAATGAATATTAGGATTTTGAAGTCTTGACGATAGATACGAGGAGCTTAATCAACTCTTTGCTGTCTGGCTGGAGATCGTCATAGCTGGTTTTTGTAATCAATTCGGCTTGGTAGAGCAGTTCGATCCAGTAATCAGTTTCGTTGGCCTCTTTTAGGGCGATGTTCATTTTGTTGATGAAGTCGGGGCGACTCTGGGCATGTTCGGCTTCGCGGATGAGCGCACCAATCGCTGTACCACTACGTAATACCTGTTTAGAAAGAACAAACTCGCGCTTTTCATCCTGCAAAAATTGCGCTAATTTGATGACTCGTAATGCAAATGCAAATGACTTTTCTCTTACTACATTTGGTTTTTGACTACTCATTACCAATCCCCCTATGAACAATTGATAATTGATAATTAAAAATTATACTTGTTCATTTTCAATTTTCAATTTTCAATTTTATAAACATCAATCGTCTTGACAACCATCTCCGCCCCCACCGTGATGCCAAACAGCGCCGTATGCCCAGCATAATCGGGGTATTCGGCCACCATGCTTTGGCGATTATTGACGAATATTTCTACCAAAAAGTGATCAATAAAAATCCGCACTTCGAGGTCTTCATCAGCGGCCAAACTCGTCATCGCAAAGGGTGCTTCGGCGTTACCGAGCCGGATCGTGCCTGTCTCGGGCCGAAAGATTAGCGGCAATCCATGGCCCGTCGCATCGGCACACAGCACCACACCAAACAATTTGCGCAGCGCTTGGTGGCGGTCGATAGTAAGGCAGATTTCGACCGTTTCACCCGCATAATCCACCAGTTGCTTGATACCCGTCGGGTAGAGCGCCAGATTGGTTTGTGGCGCCCCCATGTCGACATCACGGTATGCCATGTGGTCGCGACGCAACGTGGCTAGCTCGCGGAGCGGGGTGATCCGGAGCGTGCTGTCAGCCGCCAGCGTCAATTCACGGGGCAATGATTGGATGGTCCGGGTGTCCATGCTGCCGTCGTTGCGCCCGAGGGTGGCCAGCCAGGCCCACATCACCCGCCGGCCATCGGGGGTCAGGACACTTTCGGGGGCAAAAAAGTCGACGCGCCAGTGTTGCATGCCAAACAAATGCTGGTCATCACGGCGCCAGTTCATGCGGCCATGAGTATGTGGCACAAATTGCTCTTTGGCCGCATCCCAATCACCGATGTAGTAGCGACAGCCGATGTGATGGCTGATACATAGGAGCATCCATTTGTCACCAATAGGAAAAAAATTGGGGCACGAGATGTCTTCACCATACGCCACATCGGGTAAGTCGTGTGCCAAAAAAGGCCCGACATGCGTCCAGGTGCGTAGATCGTGCGATTTGAGCAAGGGCGGATTTTCACCACCCGAAATAGCATAGTAGGTGCCATCAATCACGAAACAATCGGGATCCCAGTGGTTCATTTCGGCCACACTGCCGTCACGATTACGCACATCGACAGGGTAGGGTGGTTGCCAGCCGGTCAGCTGACGGTCGTTGGCGATGACAATCTGGTTACGCCCCGAGCCTTGGCCGTGGTAAATGATCGCCGGCTGGTCGTCAAGGGTCATAAAGCCGGTACCACTAAACATGCCGTGGCCGGTGAATTCGGGATGTAGGGTGGTGGGGTGCCACGTCCAATGGAGCATGTCAGGACTACTCACATGCACAAAGGCAAACGATTCTTGGCCATGCCACGGCTGCGCCAAGATGTAGTGCAGGTGGTAGACACCATCGATGCAAAAGGCCGCATTGGGGTCGCCAGGCAGACTGGGATCACCCGGATGCATCAAGTGAAATTGGAGCGCTGTGGTCATCTTATCCTCCTCGCATCCGTCAATCATCCGTGCGCGGCATCTCCTCGCACTCTGGTTTTTGACTTTTTTCCTGTACTTGCCTATATTGAACGTATAGTTTTGGCTAGATAATATTATTTCAATTTGTTTGGGTGGTATCTAGCATACGAGCATAACACATCTTTCGTTGGGCATCATGGTAAACCGAACAGATTTCACGCACAGAAGGATTGCACGATGAGCAAGTTTCAACAGTTTTGTCAATTAATAGGGATTCATCCATTCGTTGGTATTGTGATGTTTGCGATAGATTGGATGTTATTCGTGGCCGAAGGAACTACATTTGGCGGAAGTTGGGTTATTTCAATCGGTGTTGCCGGTGTGCTGACCATCCCTTGCATTCTCGTTCAACGATATGGATGTAAGGATGAATGGGGTTTAGCAATAGGAAAAGGGCTCTTGATTGGCTGTCTTACTGCTGTTCCTACCGCATTACCATCATTTATGTCCGCAGGGTTGGGTGTATTGGGTGCATTCGCCCCGTCGAAAAGCAACAATAGTAATGATACCGAAAAACAACACCCTACACTCAGCGAATAAACCGTAAAACTGGCGAAAACAGATGATTTTGAAAATGCACCGATGCAACACGTCGGTGCATTTTTGTTTGATACGCACGAGATTTTTTGGGCAGCGTCCCATGATGTATGTTTTTCCGTTGTCACGTAGAATTTTCATTTTATGTGTGACAAACACACATTTTGTAGAGCGTTAAATCGATTTTGCACTCCACAAACTAGTTTGTCACCCGTAGACACTCCACAAACGCACTAGCAGTCAATGGCACTGTGGCTGCTAGTGCGTTTGATCGCATACCGAGAGTACAAGTTTAATTTTCAATTGTGCATTCTCAATTTTTAATTTTCAACTGTGGATTATTGAACTATCACCTTATTTCGCGCAATGATGTTTCGAAACGATGCATTTGTTGTCGCCCAGTCAACCACATCGACTTTGTAGGGCAGATCAGATTCAGAAAAATCGTCGCTTAGGCTGGCACTCACGTCGAGCGGTAATGGTTGGGTGGTGATGATAGCGATGTCTAGGTCAGAAAACGCTTTGGCGTTCCCAGTGGCGCGCGAGCCAAAGACCCACACCACTGCGTGCGGTACATGTGTTTGCAAAATGCGCCGTACTATTTCCCAGTGGTCGGGATGAATGTCGATGCGTGGTGTCTCGCTAATCATGCGCGCTTGGCTTTCAGTTGGGCCAGCAAATGACGTGCCTCTGCCAAAAAGGGTAAGATGCCAGCGACCACTTCGCTGGCAATGTCTTCGTTATAGCTGTGGCTGGTTTTGGCACGCATGTCGCGGTAGCGCTTCCAGTCCGACCATATGCCCAACAGCAGTTCTTGCTCATTACCTGAGCGGATGAGGTCAGCAAAACTCATGGTGTCGTATTGTGTAGGCGTCGCCGAGGTATATTCCAAATAACGCTTGAGCATTTTGTGGCTAATTTCGTAGGTAAATTCGAAACGCTGAATCAACCCATCGCGGATTTGGAGGTCGCTCACGTCGCGCTGATACCGTGCCCAGCCTTCGTCGAGTCGATTGATAGCGCGTTCGAGTGGACTTAGGTCGATGTTATTGTCTGCCATCGTCAATCTCCCACTAAAGCTACGTCTGTATTGATATGTGTTTATTATATTTTAGCACTCTGCATGTCCGTGCTCCACAAACGCAGCAACAATTAATTGCACTGCGACTGCTAGTGCGTTTGATCGCATACCGAGGGTACAACTTTAATTTTCAATTGTGCATTTTCCATTTTCCATTCAATTGTACATTTTCCATTTTCCATTCAATTGTACATTTTCCATTTTCCATTCAATTGTGCATTTTCCATTTTCAATTTTCAATTTAATTATGCAACTGGCATGGACTCACGGGCAGGAATTTGCTATACACGATAATTCCACACAAATAACACTGGATTCATATATTTTGGCGTAGATATGGCCAGTATGTGTTAAAATTATTTTTATACCACCTTTCATTTGCGTAGGTATGAATACCGAAGTGGGATTATATTTCAGAGGAGCGGCACAATGGAACAAGGTACTATCAAACGATTGACCGACAAAGGGTTTGGGTTTATTGCTGACGGCAGCGGCAATGATTTGTTTTTCCATATGAGTAGTGTGGAAGGCGTTCGTTTCGAAGATTTGCGTGAAGGTCAGAAAGTGTCATACAACGTAGGAACTGGTCCCAAAGGCCCACGTGCCGAGAATGTCCGTCTCGTATAACGCGGATTAACGCACGTACATGTTGTCGCGTTTCAGGAAGGGAATTACTATGTAATTCCCTTCCTTTTTGTCTCACTGGTGCGTCATCTCACATACGCGGCATGACTGTGACATAATGTTCCACTGTGGGGAATGGATTATAAAAATGATGGAGCAGGCGCTTCCATTCTTGGTACTGCGCGGATTGACGGAAGCTAATCGTATGCGCTTCGAGGGTTTGCCACTGTACGAGCAAAATATAGCGCTGTGGTTGTTCGAGGCACTTCTGTAGTTCATGCGACACATAGCCTGGAATCGACGCAATCAGCGGCGCGGCCTGTTGAAATGCCGCTTCAAATGCCTCATTCTGACTACTTTTTACATCCAATATCGCTACTTCTAATACCATCTCATTCTCCTAACGAATCTGATCCACCGCCGCCATGAACTCTTGGACATGCGCCGCACTGACCTCGCCGGCGTCTTTGCGGGTATCTTTGAAGGTACTGCCCACGATGGCGGCGTCAGCGATTGTCAATTTATCGGCGACTTGCGCCGCCGTCATGCCGGCGCCGATGACCAGCGGGAAGTCGGCCAGGATAGCGCGGAATTCATGGATTTTTTGCATGTCGGTATCAAGTCCCGTCCCTGCTCCCGTCACCGCAATCGCATCACAGTACTGTCGGCCAATGGCGAGGTCGTCCGCTAGGCTCCGCCCCGACAAATAGGGCTGGTACTTGAAGCGCACGCCTCCAATCACGGCCACCGTCCCCGTGCGGCGATAGCCATCAATCATGGCAAAGTAGGCCGGCTCGTCGTCGGGATGCAGATGCCCACACACCGAATCGACCTGCATGAATTTGGCATGGTACTGCGCCGCGAGTTCATAGCTTTTGGCGAAATTGTCGAGCACGTTGACGCCGATGATATAGTGCGGTCGTTCACGCTCCAATACCGCCAGCACCCGTTCGACGTCATCACTATCACCATAATAATCCTCGACAATCATGGCGTCGACGCCACCGGTGGCGTAGATGTCGGCCTCACGGATGGCGCGTGCGAGGATGTCGTCGCGGTTGTCACCCTTGAGGTGCAACATGGCCATGATTGGTTTGGGGCGCGGGAACAGGTCAAGAAACATGGTTATTTTCCTTTGTTAGTCGCATAAATTCACTGTCAGCGCGGTGCAATAGTTCGGCACGTAGCGCTGTTGTATACCGTGGGTACGGCCCATATTGGCGGGCATTCAGTGCCGCCGCGAGATTGGCCAGTATCACCGTGCGCAAGGGATGTAACCCCTGGGCGTAGCCATACAAGGCCGCCCCGGTGGCACAATTGCCACACCCGGTAGGGTCGACGCTGTGGGCGAGGTCGTACGACGGTGCAAACCACGCCTGGCCATCCACTACCATGTAGGCGCCGTTGGTGCCTACCCGAAAAAGACACGGCGTGCCGAGCGCCACAATCGCCGCCAGCGATTCGGCTTCGCTACGGGTGCCAAAGTACGCCAGCGATTCCGGTAAATTGATGGAATAAATATCGACCTGAGCGATGCAGGTGGCGATGGCGTCGTGGAGCGCCGGGTCGTCGATATCCCACCCCGCCACCTCCCACATGATTTTGGCGTGGGGGGCGGCAGCCCGGATGGCGCCAAGGTCAGCCCAGATCGGCTCGGTCACCCCTGACTCGAGGTAGATACCGCGGGTCTGCGGGCTGGCGAACGGGATAATTTGGGCCGCTTGGATGAGGGCCGTTGAGCCCCATTGTGCCGCAAAATCCGCCCCGTATTTGGAATATTCCCGCCAGCGTCCATCTGCTTGGTATTCCAGCAGGTTGTATTGGGTGCGAGGGAGTACTTGATGGATACCGGCAGTCGATAACTGATTGGCGGCGTAATAGGCACCAAAAAAATCGCCAAAATCAGGACCGGCAGTGCTCACAAACACCAGATCATCGCAATAGGTTTTGATGCCATTAACGGTATAAATCGTGCCACCTAGTTGGGCGGTGCTGGTATGCCCTGTGGCATCGATGAGATCGTTGATATGGGTACATCCAGTGATGAGGTAGGTCAATAGGGCACTCGCTTCGTTGAGGGTGTGACACGCTCATCTTGACAAAGTTTGACCGTGCCGTCAACTCGCAATCAGGGTATGATGGGCATAATCGTCATCAATATGGAGTGTGACCAATGGGATATGCCGTGTTTGTGGGCGATGTGGCCCTCGATGAATACTACCGCGCCGACTATTGGCCCACCAGCAAAGATAAAGCCATCGTCCACGCCCTACCCGCCGTCCCCGGTGGCATGATTGCCAATGCCGCCTGCGTGGCGGCAGCCTTGGGGCTGGAAGTGAAGTTTTTGGCTATGCTCAATAGCGGGGCAATTACCCAATTGTTGCTAGCGGACCTACAAAAAAGTGGCGTCGATACTTCGTTGGTGATTTTTGACGACACGTTGCCCGACGCCAAATGTCTGATTTTTTTGGTGGGTGACGAACATACCGTGCTCATCCCTACGTTGGGAATTACGCACATCGAGATTACCCCGGCGCAGTTGGAGGTATTGGCGCAGGCTGAGCTGATTTATTCCACCCCCGTCGAATTCGACTTGCTCCGCTGTGGTGCCATGGACAGCATTGCCATCATCGATTATTGTCGGGCACGGGGCGCCAAAATGGTCTACGACCTCGACGTCGACTACCTCCAAGACGGTGACGACGAGCGCTACAAACACCTCGACATCGCCTTTTTCAATCAAGTCGGCTTTGATCGCTATCGCGGCGATTTGGCGCAACAGGATGCCGCCACCCGCTTGCTCGCGCACGGGCTCGAGTTGGTGGTGGTGACGTTGGCTGCGCAGGGCTGCATCGTGTTTGCCCCGCACGAGACGATACAGGTGCCCGGTGTGGCCGTCACGGTGGTCGATGTGACCGGGGCCGGCGATACGTTTTGTAGTAGCTTTTTGTATGCTCGCGCTCAGGGTCACGATCTCACGTCTGCCGCCGCTTTTGCCAACGCTGCTGCCGCTCTATGTGTGGCTGGGTTGGGGGCTCGGGCCGGCGCAGTGGCGCCGGATACGGTTGCATTGATGATGTCGCGTTAGGGTATTATTTTTTGTAAAAAAACGTGCGCTGCGTCGTGAATAAGCCCCTTGGCATGTGTACGTCGCAGTCGGCTGATGGGCACGTGCAATAATAGGCATGCGGAGTATTTTATTTGTAGAAGTCGTGTGTCATGTGACTGTGATGCACGAGAGGATGAGCGGATGCATAATCAAATCGACCCTACCAGCGACCGTTTGTTTCGCCACATGGCCTGGGCCAATGCCCAACTTTTTACGGTGTTACAACGCCTCCCCGAAACAACACTCACCTATTGTGAACCAGGCAACGACTGGTCGATTGGCATGATTGTGTTGCACCTTGTCGAGGCAGCTACTGCCTATGCATCACGACTCGAAGCAGTCCCATATACCGATTTACCCGTGCATGCAGTGACGACCCATGCCGAGCTTGCCGTTGTCGTAGCTGCCTGCGTTACTGCCGATGCGCGCTTGCATGTGGCGGCTCACACCCCAGCGGGTGTGGTGACGCGCCAAGATGATCCGACGCTGACGCGCGCCCGCGCCACTGTACTCGCCCAAGCCATCCACCACGCCACCGAGCATCGCGCCCAAATCGCTGGGGCACTCGTCGCCAATGGCATCACCACACTTAGTCTCGATGATTTGGATGTATGGGCCTTTGGTGATGCCGAAGGGTTGGGTGCCTAGTACGTAACGCCGGGCAAGATTATTATTTTTTGGAAAAAAACGTGGGCTGCGGCGTGAATAAGCCCCTTGGCATTCGTTCAACGCAGCCATACAGGTGATTTTTGGGATTGTGATGGGATGTGTGTTATAAAGGTATTGGTTGGAAAAATAGCAGGGTAAAAAAACCGCGGATTTTATTGGAATTCGCGGTTTTTGCATCACTAAATGACACAATAAACTGGTTAACACAAGCAATAGCTTAGAAAATTTCCAACAAATCCCATTTGTTTTGCCATTCTTGTATACGATAATTGTTGATACTATGATGATCTGAATTATCATTAACAGGACGGTGACCACCGTGTTCTCGTAGATATTCTTCATGTGTTTTTTGAATGGTACTACGAATCCATCGATCAGGCACAATCCAGAATTTCGGCTCATCATTTAATTCAACAAACACCCAAAATTGTTCTTCATTCTCTGCTGTTGCATTAACAGCAATTCCTTCATTGGCAGATGTGTGCCAATTTCCTTTGCGTTTGGTTTTCACTTTTATTATCACGGTACGACTACCATCTTGACTTGTTGCACGCAAACGAATTTTTTGTGTTCCAACAGTCTGCACGCTCCCTGCACCGCGCATTGTTAATTCATTTTCTACTAAATTTCTACCATTTCGGTTCGTTTCATGGCTGTTCATATTTTTCTCACTTGTTTATCAATACGCTTACTCGGGATGCTCATGAACATATCATTACCGCCCTCGTTGCAATACCTGCTTGGTATAGTTGCACGAATTACAAATCATGATGCGGTAGCCGGCCGCATTGGTATGGCGCATATCACGGCCACAGCGCGGGCATACTTGGAGGTCATAGACCGACCCCGATTGCACCACCGGACTTGCTTTACTGCCACTATAGGTCACGCTACTGGGGTTGACGCGCTGTTGCAAGGTAGGCCGGGCGTCGCCCGTCGGGGTGATTTGCAATGTCTGCAAGATACGATCCACCAAAATGCGATAATCTTCGGCACCACGGCATTCGGCATCATATTCAAAGATTGATTTGCCGTAGGAGGGTGACTCAGACAAGCGCACGTTGGTACGAATCGGCTGGGTGACCCGACTGCCATACAAGCGTTGCAAGCCTTCGAGTAATTGCAGTGACTGACTCGACCGTGGGTCGTACATGGTGGGCACAATCAGCTTGATGGCGTCAGTGTTGCCCTTCATCTGTTCGATTTGCTTAAACAGCAACTCAACCCCCCGAATCGAAAACGGCTCGACGGTGGTAGGCGTGATAATATCGTCGGCGGCCACGAGCGCATTGGCGTTCATGGGGGTGAGCGAGCCACTCGAATCAATCAAAATCATGTCATAAAAATCAGCAATCGGCGCCAAGACGCGCTCGAGGGTGCGGCCCCATTCGCCACCCCGTGACATAGTGGTTTGGGCGCTGAGGAGCGTCGTGTCGGCCACAATCAAATCGAGATTGTGGCGGGCGGGGATGATACAGCGGGCTGGATCCATCCCTTCGATCATCAGCTCGTACAAGGTGTGTTTGGCGGTGACACCCAATGACGACGATAAATTGCCTTGGGGGTCGGTATCGATGAGTAGCACTTTGACACCGCGCAACGCGAGGCCCGCGCCGATGTTGATGACGGTAGTGGTTTTGCCGATGCCACCTTTGAGGTTGGCTACGGTGACGATGCGACTCATAGGGGTTCCTTGCTCCTTTTTGCGTTGCTACAAATATACCATAGTTGGTAGTAATGTATGAAAATGTAGCGACACACAACATACGATATAATCAACATGCATTCGTTTTTCACAAGATAGGAGCCACTATGCCGTGGATTCGTGTCTTTACCGTTGAAGAAGCCACCGGCTTCCTCAAAGAGCAGTACGATGCTGCTATCAAACGCGCCGGGCGCATTTGGAACATCGTGGCCATCATGGGCCAAAACCCTCGCGCCATGAAGGCCTCCATGGATATGTATGGGGTGTTGATGCATGGACCGTCGCCTTTGTCACGCAGCCAGCGCGAAATGTTGGCCACGGTTACCTCGTCCGTCAACCACTGCCTCTACTGAAGACGGTCGCATGCGCATGACCTCCGTGCTGAGGTCGCCAAAGATTTTGGGATTACTGACGAAGTCCAAGCCGATTTGCTGGTGCATCATATTTGTAGTGATTGGCGCAAAGCCGCCTTGTCGCCTGCCGATGTGGCGCTCTGCGCATACGCCGAGAAGCTCACCAAAACTCCCCAACAAATGAGCCCCGCTGACCTCGATGTGTTGCGCACCCATGGCTTCGATGATCGTGGGATTCACGATGCCACCCAAGTAATTAGCTATTTTAATTACATTAATCGCGTCGCCGATGCCCTCGGCGTCGAACCCGAAGCCTTCGTCCACCCCTGGGAACAACGCACCAAATAAATCCAACATAAATCCCCGTTGTACATGTGTACAACGGGGATTTTGTATGCTTTGCCCGCCGTCATTCCACACTAGTTGCACGCAACTGGTGTGGAATCTAATCCTCGGCTTACCATAAGCAGATCGTATGTTTCCCTACCATGCAGCAGGCGTAATTTTGCATCATTCATTTGGTATGATGAAACGGAACGGTATGTCTATCTCCATGACTGTTTTTCGTGTGAGTATAACCCTATAGAAATACTATACTTTTTGGAGTATCAAACCATGAATCCTACCATTATCTACGCAGACCACGCTGCCACCACGCCGTTGGCTCCCGATGTGCTGGCGGCTATGATGCCCTATTTGACTGAGTACTACGGCAATGCCTCGAGCCCGCATGCCATGGGACAAGCCAGCCAAATTGCCGTTGATCGTGCCCGTGACGATATCGCCAAGGTGCTGGGATGTACGTCGGCGGAAGTGATTTTTACGGGTGGGGGCTCCGAAGGAGATAATCTCGCCATCAAAGGGGCGGCGTTGGCGTACCTGCAGGTGCATGGCACGGCCCACGTGGTAGTGAGTGCCATTGAGCACCATGCGGTGTTACACGCTGCCGAGGCATTACAACGCCACGGCATCACGATGACGGTGGTGCCTGTTGATGGTGATGGCGTGGTGAGTGCGGCGGCGGTAGCCGCAGCCTTGCGTCCCGACACGGCGGTGGTGTCGGTGATGTATGCCAACAACGAAATCGGTACCATCGAGCCTATCAAAGAAATTGCGGCGGTGTGTAAATCCCACAACGTCTTGTTTCATTGTGACGCGGTGCAAGCCGCTGGTTTGTTGCCGCTCAACGTCCATGAGCTAGGGGTCGATGTGTTGACGATTACGGCGCATAAATTTTATGGACCCAAAGGGGTCGGTGTGATGTATGTGCGCCGAGGGGCGATACTCTTCCCGCAGATTCATGGTGGCTCCCAAGAGCGCCGCCGCCGCGCTGGCACCGAAAACGTGGCGGGTATTGTGGGCTTAGCCACTGCCTTGACCATCGCTGACGCCAAACGCGCAACAGAAGTCGCGCGGCTGACACCCCTGCGTGATGCCTTGATTGCGGGCATTACCGGCGAATTGGCCGGCGTGCGATTGACGGGCCACCCTAGCAATCGTTTGGCCAATAACGCCAGTTTTGTCATCGATGGCATCGATGGCGACAGCTTGTTAATCATGCTCGATCAACGAGGTATTTGTGCGTCGAGTGGCTCGGCCTGTACCAGTGGATCACTCGAGCCGTCGCACGTGTTGTCAGCGCTTGATGTACTCGGCTCCGATCTACAGGCGGCGTTACGCTTGACACTCGGGCGTAGCACGACGCTCGCTGATGTCGAATTCATCGTGGCACAGGTTGTGACCGTGGTGCAGTTGTTGCGGCAGGCCTAACGGTATACGACTGGGTATTTTTTATGTGAATTGCAAGTATACTATCAATACACGTCTGTGTTTAAAAAACAAAAGAGGAACTGTTGATGCGTAGTGTGTTGAGTATGACGATTCGCCGTGTGTTAGGGGTATTTGGGGTCATTCCAGCGGTAAGTGATAAAATCGACCAGGTAGCCGATGCCGCAGTGGACAAACTCGAAGAAACTATCCCGGCAGTGAAACAAATCGACGAGATGTTGGGCGCAACATCGCAACGGAGTGCAAGTCCGGCAACGACCACTGCCAACGGAATCGGTGAGGCTGGATTTAACACGCAAGTATTGCAGTCAAATCTACCGGTGTTGGTTGATTTTTGGGCGCCGTGGTGCGGTCCGTGTAAGGCGGTATCACCCGTTATCGAAGAGCTGGCCCAAGAATATGCGGGCAAAATCAACGTCGTCAAAGTCAACATCGACGAAGATGCCCCGTTGTCAGACACCTACAACGTGCAGTCGATTCCGACGATTGTCTTTTTCAAAAACGGTAGCGAAGTAGCGCGGAGTAGTGGCGTCAAAACCAAATTGCAATTCCAACGTGATATCGAATCGGCCATTGCCTAAATAGTCGAATCAAATATGACACGGAGTGCGGGTGGGGCATTACAAATGCCTCACCCGCAAATTATTTCTATCTGGCCGGCGGTTTGTTCGATGAGGATAGCGCGGATGGTGTCAACATCGGCGACGCGTAGGGTGACGGTCATGGTGACATCAGCGGCGAATTGTTCGTCGTCGCTGCGGTGGTCGTATTGGGCCAGGGTACGTTTGACGCCGTCGTATTGGGCATAGCTCATCACCAGCACACATTGTTGGCGGGCGATTTTTTCGACCCGGGAGGTGACAAGCAATACTTCGCGTACCGCATCGCCGTAGGCATGCACGAGGCCACCAGTGCCGAGCAGGGTACCGCCAAAATAGCGCGTAACCACCACCACCACATCACCGAGGCCGCTGCCGTTGAGCACAGCGAGAGCTGGGCGCCCTGCGGTGCCCGACGGCTCGCCGTCGTCGCTCATACCGAGGGTGGTGGTGGCGCCATGCCCGATGACATAGGCATAGACATGGTGCGAGGCGTCGGGCATGGCCTGCCGGATCGAGACAATAAAGGCCTTGGCTTGGGCGACACTGTCGACGGGGGCTAGGTGCGCAATGAAGCGCGAATTGCTGGCTCGGATTTCGCACGAGGCGGCGCCAGCCGGGATGAAATTGGCCATGGGCATGCCTTGCGGTACTGGTTATTTGCGGATGAGTTCGCCGGCAATGGGCAAGGTAAAGCTAAAGGTACTGCCTTTGTTGACCACACTCGTGGCCCATACCCGCCCACCTTGGAGCTCGACCAAGCCTTTGACAATCGACAAACCGAGTCCGGTACCACCGATACTTTTGGTGTTGGAATTGTCGACACGCATAAAGCGATCCCAGATGCGTTGTAGGTTTTCGGGGGAGATGCCGATGCCGTTGTCGGTGACACTGATACCCACAAAGCGCCCACTCGGATGCATGTCGGGTAATTCGCTGAGTTCGCGTACCCGCAAGGTGATATCGCCACCACTGGGAGAATATTTGGCAGCGTTGGTGAGTAGGTTGGTGATGATTTGGCGGACACGTTCTTTGTCGGCATGGACCGGTGGGATATCAACTGGAATATCGATGGTAATGGTATGGGAGTCGAATGTCGGTTGCCGTTGTAATTGGCGACTGAGGTCGGTACAGAGTTCTTGGAGTGGTACTGTCCAGCGATTAATCCGGACGGTATTGGCTTCGATACGGGCAAAATCAAGTACGTCGTTGACCAGGTTTTCGAGGTTTTCGGCTTCGCGGCGCAATATTTTGAGGAAGTTCTTTTGGTCTTCGGCGGGGAATTCACGGGCTAGCAGCAGGTCTGAATAGCCCAAAATCGACGTCAGTGGGGTTTTGAGTTCGTGTGACACCATCGACGTGAATTCGCTTTTGAGACGATCGGCTTCTTTTTCACGCGTCAAATCATTAATCACCCACAAGCGCCCGGTAATCTGCTCATTGCTGTCGCGGGTAGGCACCGAGAGCACGTGGAGATCTTGGTGGGGGTTGCGTAATTTGAGGGTGAGCGAGAACTCTTGGTCGGGCTTGGCTTGGCCATTGGTACAAAAATCGCTAAACGCTGCCGAATCGTGGAAGCGAGGTAGTAGTAGGCTGAGTAAATCAAACGGTACCCGGAAGTTGGCGTTGACTTGGGCGTGGTGCAATCCCCAGATTAGCAAGAACGAGGGATTATGGCGCAACACTTGACCGTGGCGATCAATTAGTACTAGCCCAGAGGGGATACTGTTGAATACTTGACTGAGTTGGGTACTGCGCTCGAGCATTTCTTGGTAGCGCAAGGCCCGGCGCAACGGTTGCACGGCGGCTTCGGCAACACCGAGTGCCATGGCGGATTCATTGTCACCAAAGGCGTTGGCGCGAGTGCTATCGAGGATGAGCACTGCTTCGGCGCGGCCATCGACCGTAATGGGGATGGCGATTTTGGCGCGGATTTCGGGTTTGGTTTCGTAAAAATAATCGACGTCTTGGGTGACTTCGCGGATGAGCAACGAGCGGGCACTGCGGGCGACTTTGCCGGCGATGCCACTTTCCCAGCTCCAGCGGTGGCGTTTGTGTTCACCACTGATGTCTGGTAACAAGGTTACGGTATAGCCGTGAGTGGCGACCAGCTCGATTTCTTGGCGATCGTGGTCGACATAGACGATGCTGCCCGCTTCGGCACCGGTATAGTCAATCCCCCGTGACAATACGAGTGGCAACAGACTATGGAGCGGGAGCGGTGGGTCAAAGTCTTGGCGGAGCCGCGACAATAATTGGGCTAAGTCGAGATGTTTGCTGACGGTCAAAAGCGCCTGATCGTCGGGTTGGATGAGCTCGTCGGGGAGCGCCGCAATGGCATGGTCGATTTCGGCGGCTAGGAGCGGTGTGATGGCATCGATGGTTAATTGGTCTGCTGGTGCTAATGGTTCGTTTTCGGCAGTACGGAATTCAAGCACACCCCAGACATGCTGTTGCCAACGTACGGGAATCCCATGCACAACCATTGTTTTGGCAAGGACTTCGCCGTTGGTTTGGGCGATATTGATGGTGGTGGTGTGTTGGTAGGGCGTCGCTGATGCAACGATTGCGGTAATGACATCGTCGTCCCAGGGCGCATTCCAGGTGGCGTTGGTCATGACATGGATGGGGTTTTGGTGCAATTCAGGGTCACGCCAGTACGTCAAGCGCCCATCGTGATAGCTCACCACTGCCCGTAACAGCCCAAATACTTGCTCGATGCGGGTATTGAATGGTTGGGTGGTTGATAATGCTTTGGCACATGCTGATATCACATGCAGATGTGGTGGGGTAAGTGGGATAGTTGACATGATCTATACTCAATTAACACGATAAATTCATTGTGGCGTAGTACATTGTAGACGGCAGATTAATGCATTGTCAACGCAGTTTTTTGACCAGGAAATATATGGATTGTCGTTTACACGACAGATACGCCAAATACCGATTTTTTTTGCAAGATGACAAATTTGTGAATTCTGGTACTATTAAATACAATCAGATTCGCAAGCGAATTGAGATAGGCGTTTGTCGATTATATGTGAGGACGAACATGAAACGGTTGTTTGCAGCATTGATGGTATTGGTATTGACGGCGTGTGCAAGTGCGCCGGCCGCTCCTGCCGCTGGGACACTCAAAACAGTCCGGATTGGCTATGTGCCGGTGTTGATTTATGCACCATTATATGTAGGGATTGAACGGGGCTATTTTGCTGCCGAAGGCATCAAAATCGAATCAACTCCCATTCAAGGGGGCAGTGATGCTGTGGTGCAATTGGCAGCTGGTAATTTTGATGCAGCAATGGGTGGGGCAGGGGCTGGGTTGTTCAATGCGGCAGCGCGGGGCGTCAAGTTTTCGATTGTGGCACCAATGCACAGCGAAAAACCCCCTATCACCAGTCCATTGGTGATTAGTGCAGCTCGTAAAGGTGAAATTACCAAAGTTGCTGACCTCAAAGGCAAAAAAGTTTCCATCAATGCCAAAGGTGCTGCCACCGAATATTGGTTGAACGAAGCACTCGGGCAAGGTGGCTTGACCGTCGACGATGTGCAAGTGATGACGGTCCCTTTCAAAGATGTCCCCGCAGCGCTGGCCAATAATTCGATTGATGCGGCCATCCTTGGTGAGCCGTTGGCCACCATCGCCATCGACAAAGGTCAAGTTGCGATTTTGTCCAACAATTTCATCAATGGTTTTGATGCCACCTATCTTTATATGGGTGAATCATTGCTGGCTGACAAAGCGACGTCACAAGGCTTCATGCGCGCGTACCTCAAGGCCTGTGCCGACTTGCAGGGTGATTATATGTCACCCGAATTAGCCGCCATCATGGAAAAATACACCAAGGTCCCTGCTGCTGTCGTATTGCGGGCTGCTACGGCACAATACGATGCCTCAGGCAAAATCCCGGTGAATGATTTGAGCGCATTGCAACGCTACTTCCGCAAACGGGGTTTGTTGGAATACGACAAAGATTTAGATATTGCGACGTTGATTAATACCGACTTGGTGGCGAGCGTCGCCGGAAAGTAGGCGCGGTAATGGACAGCGGTGTAGTTGTCGATTTTGCGCATCTAGGGGTCACCTACGCCAACGGCGTGGTGGCCCTTTCTGACCTTTCATTGACCATTGCCGCTGATCAAGCGGTATGTGTGGTCGGTCCGAGTGGTTGTGGCAAAACGACCTTATTGCGGGTATTGGCGGGGCTCGAACGGGCCACCCAGGGCGGTGTGCAGCTCTCTCGTTCGGCCACGTTAGCGATGGTGTTCCAGCAAGGCTTGCTCTTTCCGTGGTTGTCGGTGGCTGACAACATCAGCTACGGGCTGATGACTCGCGGCGTCACGCCTCCGCAATGTCGGGCGGCTGCCCGCGAATGGTGCGAGCGGATGGGCTTGCAACGCTTTATTGACGCCTTTCCCCATCAATTATCGGGAGGGATGCAACAACGGGTCGGTCTGGCACGGGCACTCGCGGTCAATCCCGATGTGTTGTTGCTTGACGAGCCGTTTGCGGCGCTTGATGCGCAAACCCGGGTATTGATGCAAGAATTGTTGGTCGATTTGCGCCGTCAAGGGTTATGTCGCAGTTTGTTGTTGGTGACACATGCTATCGACGAAGCGTTGTTGGTAGGCGATCGCGTGGTGGTGTTGTCGGCGCGGCCGGGGCGGATTATTGCGGACGTGACACCTGAATTAGCCCACGGCCGGAGTTTCGACGAAATCCGGGCCCAACCGGCCTTTACGCAGGCTTTTACGACGATTTGGCAACTCATCCGCGGCGAAGTCGAAGCGCAATTGCGTGAGGAGGTTACACTATGACCCAAAGTCGTTGGTTGACCTGGCTTTCGCCCGTTCTGTTGCTGGTACTTTGGGAAGTAGCCGTCCAATTAAACCTACTGAATCGTGTGTTTATCCCACCACCGAGTGAAGTGATGGTGGCGCTGGCCAAAGCCTTGCGTGATGGCAGCATGGAACACGATATATTGGTGAGTAGCCAACGGATTGTGTTGGGGTTTGTGATTGGGGCGGTGCCTGGGACATTGTTAGGCATTTGGAGCGGCCTCAATCGCACGGTGCTCGCATTGGTCCGTCCCTTGGCGACGATGTTGTACCCCGTGCCAAAAATCGCCTTGTTACCGTTGGTGATTGTCGTACTAGGTATCGGCGAAGTCAGCAAAGTGGCTACGGTGGCGGTGAGTGTTTTTTTGATGGTGGTGATTCATACCATCGGTGGCGTCCTGCAAATCGACCAACGTTATTTCGAGGCGGCGCGGGTCTTTGGGGCCAACCAACGCACGATTTTTCGTACCGTCGCCTTGCCTGCAAGTCTGCCGGCGATTGTGGAAGGCTGGAAGCTGGCGATGGGGTTTGCGCTGACGTTGATTGTGGGTGTTGAGTTTGTCGGTGCAAATGACGGCATCGGTTATCGCATCTGGCAATCGTATGAGTTGTATGCGATTGCCGATATGATGGCGGCGGTCTGTGTAATTGCCGGGTTGGGCTGGGTGGTGACGGTAGTGCTCGATGAAGTAGCGCGGCTACTGGTGCCGTGGCGTTATACAACAGTCAAGGAGTCGCGTATGTCGGTGATACGAACCTGGTGGGGCGCAGTGCGCCCATGGAGCTATACCGCAGCCATTGTGCCGGTATTGTTGGGCGCAGCCATCGCAGCCCAGCACGTAGGATTGAATTGGTGGCTGTTGATCCTCGCCTTGATTGGCTCTATCGCCATCCAAGGCGGTACCAATTTGATGAACGACTACTATGATTACCGCAAAGGCACCGATACTCCTGCCGTCAAAGGGACGGGTGGCGCGTTGCTCCGTGGTGAATTGACGCCCACGCAGATTTTTTGGGCTGGGATAACGGCCTTTGCCATCGGTGCCACCATTGGTCTCTATTTGGTGTCGGTAACCGGCCCGTTTATTTTTTGGTTGGGGTTGTGTAGCGTGGCGGTCGGTTATTTTTATACGGCGGGGCCATTTGCGTTGGCATATGTAGGGTTGGGCGAAATCGCCGTCTTTATTTTTATGGGGCCGGTGATGGTGCTTGGCTCGTATTATCTGCAAATTCCTACGGTGGCATGGCCAGCCGTGTGGGTGTCGTTGCCAGTGGCCTTTGTGGTGGCGGCGATTTTGCACGCCAACAATTTGCGTGACATCGATACCGACCGCATCAACAACAAACGCACCTTGGCGACGATTTTTGGGCGTGACGGTGCCCGCATCGAGTATTACATCCTCGTCGGTGGTACGTTTGTCAGTCAGTGGGTGCTGGTGGCGCTCGGTGTGGCACCATGGCCCACGTTGGTGACGTTGGCGATGCTCCCGCTGGCGTGGAAGTTGATGGGTATTGCTGGTCGTGAAGTCGACCCCGCTGCCTTGCAACCCGTGTTACGCCAAACGGCTGTGTTGCACATGCGCTTTGGGTTGTTGTATGTGTTGGGGTGGGTGATTGCGTTGTGGGTGTGATGTGTCGCATGCTGATGCACAGGCAGGTATGAAACAAGACTAGTAGGCACTATTCAGTGTCTCTTAGCTGTAATCGTCTGGTGAAAAGCATATTTGTAATGATATGTGTCGTGTGGGTATGGTGTTACCTACACGACACATTCGTATTGGTGCTACGGAATTATTTCATATTGAGAAAATAATCCACTATGAGGCTGTTTTTGCTATTTGTATTGATTGCACAAATACTTTTATAAAGTAAATATATGATAATTAGGTATCAATGTGTATTTTACAGATTAATTTATATTGTAGAGGAGCAATATACATGCGTGGGCGAATTATTGAACTAGCGGTAATCAGTCTGTTTTTGGTGGCATGTAGTGCCACGCCGGCGGCAAGTGTGCCAGATGTTACCCCTACCACAGAAATTGTGGCTACCCAAGCGACTACGGAAGCACCTGTGGCAACGGAAGTTGCGACCGCCATGCCGGAAGCCGCGACTGCGACGCAGGTTGTGTTACCCATGTCGACCCCAATTCCTTTAGATGCTCCTGATGCCACGGCGTTGGTTGCCACTACGGTTGCGCAAATGCCCCCTACAATCACGCCTGACCCCTCAGGAATGTCAGCTGGCGTAGATGCTATTGCGGTGCTTGCACTTGCAAGTAATGCCACAGGGCAATTTTTTGCAACGACCGTTACCAATATGATCGAAAATTTTGATAAGCCCCATCCGGTGACTATTTATCAAAAACAAGGTACGAAATTCGTCAAAATCACGCAATATGATTTCACAAATAGCCAAAACATCACTGGTATGGAACTATTCCCCAATCCTGATACGAGTCATATGTTGGTGCTCGTGCATGGGGTTATTAATCCACATAGTGTGTATGATACGGTGTTGGCATTTGATGGCAAAACACTCATACCAGTGCTCGAAACACATTCTGATGCTGGCCGTAGTGCCATGACCGTAACTGATTTCAATGGTGATGGCATCAATGACGTATTGGTCAACGATACTAATTATTTGTTGTTTTGTCAGGACTGTGGTGTGCAGATGTACCAAGCACATGTCACGACATGGGATGGTACGAAGTTTGTTGACCAAAAATTAACCGCTTCGAGTGATGCCACCATCCAAAAAGCGATTGATTATGCCAATGCTCAACGCTGGAATATGGTGACTTCATTGTTGCCCACCATCGCTACCCCGACCACGGATAGTGACAAGTGGAATGTGGCATTGTTGACGCATATGGCAAAGATGCGCACGCCCAACAAGGATTCTGCATTTCCGTTGATGGATGCAATTTTGTATGGCGATTATGATGGTGCAGTGAAAATGTTGCAAGCGGTTGGTACCAAAGACGCTGCCAAGCTCAAGGGGAAGTGGTTTGCCGGAACGTTTACCCAAGGTGTTGATTTTGCGAGCGCAATAACTCAAGGGGGGGATGTGGCAACTGACGACCCCTCATTTGATAACTTTCGTAAATTAATGTTTGATACGATAGTCCAATCGAGTACACTGGCCTTGACCCAAGATAATACCATCACGAGTGCCCAATTCCTACGGGGCTGGGCCAAAACTATGGCTAATCCGAAAGATGCTGAAGGGTTGAAAGACCTAGAGGCCGTGGCGAACGCAGATCCGTTTTATGCGGCGGTGCGTGATGCGATTGTCAGCCGCTAGTTTTTGCTATTAGCGCCAGCTAAGTGCCTGATTGGTGCGCTACCGCCGACCCTATACGAGTGCAGTGTTGCAGCTCCGTACGGGGTCGGTTTTTAGTGGTTGTGGAAATGCCGAATTACCATGATTCGTTTGCATAATATTGTTGTGATGCGAAAAACCATGTAAGATGTACTATAGAATGTGGTATCAATTGGGTTAGGTTAATTATTGAAAGCAGAATGCGGGAAAGGAACAAAACAATGCGTGGGCAAATTGTTGGAATGGTATGTCTCAGTGCGTTTTTGGTGGCATGTAGTGCCACACCGGCGGCAAGTGTGGTAACTCCCAGTGTGCCAACGACAACCCAAACCACCGATACGACGGCATCACAAGCGGCAACTGCGACTCCGGTAGTTGTTGAAACCGCGACAGTCGCATCGGATGCGGCGACCCCCACGCAGTTTGCGCTGCCCACGTCGACCCCCAGCAATGCCGATGCCCCCGATGCGACCGCATTGGCTGCCACCACGATTGCCTTGCTGCCCGCTACTGCTACCCCCGATGCCTCAGGATTGACCGCATCGCTCCAAGGTGAGGTAATTGTGGTGGCATTGTCCAATAGTGCTGAGGGGCAGTTTTTTGCAACGATTAGCAAAGGGATGATGGAAAATATGGATGATCCCCATCCATTGACCATTTACCAAAAACAAGGTGCTAAGTTCGTCAAAATTACGCAATATGACTATAAAAATGGTGAATATATTGGCGATCTTGAATTGTTGCCCAATCCTGATACGACCCATGCATTGTTTGCGTTACATGGGGGCGTCGGGGCGCATAGTAGCTTCGGGAATGTGTTTTCGTTTGATGGCAAAACACTCAAATTAGTGCTCGAAACCCAATCTGATGCCGGCGGTGGTGCCTTGAAGCTTCAAGATATCAATGGTGACGGCGTGCAAGATGTGATTGGTGATGCCACAGACTATTATGTGTTTTGTTATGCCTGTGGCGTACGGATTTACTCAGATAATATCTATAGCTGGGATGGCACCAAGTTTTTCGAGCAAACATTGACCGCATCGAGTGA
The DNA here is from genome assembly GCA_937876225.1 of uncultured Chloroflexota bacterium. Taxonomy (GTDB): domain Bacteria; phylum Chloroflexota; class Chloroflexia; order Chloroflexales; family Roseiflexaceae; genus UBA965. Next base: position 24,206 of record CALFIC010000160.1, read on the forward strand.
CGCCACCATCCAAAAGGCGATTGATTATGCCAAAGTGCAACGCTGGAACATGGTAACCAAATTGTTGCCCACCATCAGTGCGCCGACGGCTGATGCAGACAAATGGAATGTGGCCTTGCTTACGCATTGGTCAAAAATTCGTATGCCGCAAACCGACGATGCATTTCCGTTTTTGTCGGCAGTTTTTTATGGTGATTATGATGCCGCCGTCAATATGTTGCGCACGGTCGGTGCTAAAGATGCCGCCAATCCCAAAGGCAAGTGGTTTGCGGGACCGATTGCCGAAGGCATCGATGTGGCCACCGACACGTCAATTGATGAGTTCCGTGTGACGTTGTTTGATAATGTAGTACAATTTAGCACCATGGCATTGACCCAAGATGATGCGCTGACAAGTGCCCGCTTTTTGCGCGGTTGGGCCAAAACCCTCGTCAATCCCCGTGATCCCGCAGGCTTAAAAGATTTGCAGGCAGTGGCGACTCTTGATCCGTTTTACGCCGCAGTGCGTGATGCGATTGTCAGTCGTTAGTTTGTTATTGAGGAGCATGTATGCCGACACAATTGCACGGCCATACCCTACTAAGTCAAGATGATCTCTACTTGTTTAATGAGGGGTCGCATTTTGCCCTCCACGAACGCCTCGGCGCGATTTATTGTCAGCGTG
>CALFIC010000161.1 GCA_937876225.1 uncultured Chloroflexota bacterium
CCTCGGCACCAAGCCCAACGTCAACCCGTGGGGCCAATGGAATTACCAAGAATTTACCGTCGAAGACCAAGTGGCGGCGTTTGTGCGCTTCGAAAACGGCGCCTCGATGCTCCTCGAATGTTCGTGGGCCCTGAATGTCCCAGAATCCAAAGAGACGATTTCGTTGTCAGGTACCGAAGCCGGCCTCGACGTTTTCCCGCTCAAGGTCAACAAAGCCCAATACGGCATGTTGACGCATTGGGTACCAGATTGGATGGAAAAAGAGAACGAAGAGCCGGGGATTGGCCAAGCAGCCGACTTCGTCAATGCCATCAAACACGGCGGCACGCCCAATGTGTTGGCCGAACAAGCCTTGCAAGTCACCGATATCGTCGATGCGATTTATCGGAGTGCTGCTGCCGGTCACGCCATCAAACTCTAAAACACACCAAGACCACCCATGGGCGTAATGCCTATGGGTGGTTTTTTGCTACCCAATTGTTGCCAAACAAAATGGTATACAATGTCGGTAGAGTTTTGATTAATAGTGGGAATATGCCATGCGACTCTCGAAGCGCGGAGAATACGGGTTACGAGCGATGATTTTGTTAGCCAGTGCCCCGGCCAAATCACCGATGATGCAAATCAAAGGCATTGCCGCAGCCGAACATATTCCGATTAAATTCCTCGAACAAATCATGTTGTCGCTCAAAAACGCCGGCTTGCTCCATAGCAAAATGGGAATCGGTGGCGGCTATTATTTAGCTAAACCCGCCCAAGAAATCACCCTCGGCAAAATCGTGCGCATCCTCGATGGTCCACTTGCGCCCATCGGTTGCGTATCGCAGATGGCGTACGAGCCTTGTAATTGTCCCGACGAAGCAACCTGCCAATTACGGGCAGTGATGGGCAATGTGCGCAATGCAATTAGCGACATCCTCGATCATACCAGCCTCGCCGATGTCGCTAATCCCGCGACGCATGCCCTACGCCAAGAGTTGCGTCAAAATCTGGGCGACCAACTCGGCTGATTCAAGGCGCACATAATGGAAATTGAGCGGTTGCTTTGACGTGTTGGTATGAATCACGATGGCGTTCGTGTATGGATCCGCACCGATTACATCTTTGAGCATAATCATCATCGTGCGGCGATCTCCCTTAAATACCACCCGCTGATTGGTAAAAATCAACTGCCCTTGGGCCACGGCCACATCTTCATAAATCGGCATTGATTGACCTTTGGAGCCACCGATGCGATAACTCACGCCACGCATAATGCGCAAACTGACGCCATGGCTCCGCCCCACCGTTTCACGGCGCACCATTTTGTTTTCATATAGGGTGACTGGCTCCGCCCAATAGGCTTTTTCGTTGGCGTACAAATTCAACCCAGTGACGGTAATGGGCGTCAAGCGCCCTTGGCTGACTTCGTAGAGCCGGCGTTGCACAAACAACACACTCAACAATTCACCCAACGTTTCACTGGGGACGTTGGTCAAGGTGACGATTTGTTGGATCAACTGCATTTCGGCATCGTCGACGCGACCATCACTTTTGGCGCGCTGAATCACGTCACGCAAGGCATAGACACCTAGTTCGTGGATTTGTTCGGCACTAAATCCATGCGAGGTTATTTCGCGGTAGAGCTTGCCCATTTCGTTGACATCGAGGGTCATATCAGAAATTGCTTGCACAAACAATTGCCGCACCGCTTCGAGCTCTTGGGCATCTTGAATGCCAGATTTAATCGACTGAATCAATTTATCGAACATGGTTCCTCCATAACAACGTCATCACTACAACGCAATAATGTATACTACGCTATTATGACGGAGAATACACGCCACGTTGCAACTATCACCATGCGCATAACGTCTAGATGAACGGAATTATGCAACCGGATTATTTTTTGTTGTATGAAAATGTGTGTATAGAGGAGCACGTCACCAATGACGAACTTACCAGATGTCTCATTTGACCCTACTAATCCTGATCCACGTTGTGCCTGTGTCCTCGTCCTCGACACGTCGGGTTCGATGCACGGTGAAAAAATCGACCAGCTCAACCAAGGCTTAGCCGCCTTCCGTGATTCGTTGCAGACCGATAGCGTGGCCCAATCACGGGTCGAAATCGCCATCGTGACCTTTGGTCCGGCCCAATTACTCCAAGACTTTACTGGTGCCAGCCAATTCAATCCGCCCACCTTGGCTGCCAGTGGTGACACCCCTCTCGGTGCCGCCTTACAACAAGCGCTTGACATGATTACCATGCGCAAAAAACTCTACCGCGATAACGGCACTCCCTACTATCGCCCATGGATTTTTTTGATTACCGATGGTGCCCCTACCGACAACGACGCTTGGAAAAACGCCGCCGTCCGGATTAAAGACGAAGAATCCCGCAAGGGCGTGGCATTCTTCTCCGTAGGTGTCGAAGGTGCTGACATGGAAGTGCTCAAGCAATTGTCGACCCGGCCACCGTTGCCCCTCAAAGGTTACTCGTTCCGCGAAATGTTTGTCTGGTTGTCAGCCAGCCTCGGCAAAGTGTCGCAATCACAACCGGGCCAACAGGTACCGTTGACCCCACCCGAAGGCTGGACCACGGTATAACAAAATTACAATCCTCCCATGTGTTGCTGACACATGGGAGGATTCTTACAACGAACGGATAGAGCATGAACTGGCGCATTGCCAAAGCTTCGATTATCGGCACTGGCCATATCGGCGCCAATATGCCGTGTCAAGATAGTCATTATGTCATGCAAACAGGCGACATGTTGATTGTTGCGGTGTCAGACGGACTTGGCTCGGCCGCCCATTCCGAAATCGGCTCCAAAATCGCAAGTGAACAGGCCGTTACCCATATCGCCAATTATTTTGATTCACTCAAGCCCCCCAAAAAACGCCTTCAATGGTGGCCATTCCCAGCAAAACCTCAGCCCAACACTCAACCTGACGCCAGCACACTCGAAACCGTCTGTCGCACCGCCTTTACCGTTGCCCGCGATGCCGTGGGCGTGCGTGCCACCGCCGAACGCAAAGAGCTCCGTGATTTCGCTTGTACCTTGCTGGTGGCGGTAGTGATGCCCAATGACTGGGTGGTCATGCACATTGGGGATGGGGCGGTGGTTGGCATATTTGACAACGAAACCACGCGCACGTTGAGCACACCCGATAACGGCGAATTCATCAACGTCACCATGCCCTTGACGAGTGCTGATTATTTGACCCATTTGCGCTTTAGCCACAAGGCAGAAGCATTACGCGGTGTGGCATTGATGAGCGATGGCGTGCAACCGATGTGTATCAACTACAAAACGGGCGAAGCCTACGACGGTTTTTTTCGGCCGATTATCCAATGGTTGCGCACCTTGGATTTGGCAGATACCGATGTATCCATGCAAAAACTCCTCGATACACCCCGCTTCCGCCAAAAAAGCGACGACGACATGACCCTGGTACTCGCTTTACGGGAGTCCTAATCAGAGCGGGGAATTTATTCCAATGCATGTATTGAGCATCAACATCGGTCAAGCGCAACCACTCGACCCTAATAATCCAAGTCGGACTTCAGGGATCTTCAAGACGACTGCGGTAGGTCCGGTGCATATCACCGTCACCGGCGTTACGGGTGACGTCATCGTCAACACCCAAAACCATGGCGGAGTCGACCAAGCCGTCTACGTCTATGGACGCCCCGATTACGACGCATTCGAACGCGAGCTCGGCTACGCCTTGCCAAATGGCATTTTCGGTGAAAATCTAACGATTGCGAATCTCGAAAGTGCATCATTTACCATTGGCGATCGGCTCGTCATTGGCGATGTGATACTCGAAGTCACGGCACCCCGTACTCCATGCGAGTCATTGAATGCCCGCATGAAAGACAATCAGTTCGTCAAACGGTTTTTTGCGGTCGACCGCCCAGGGTTCTACTGTCGTGTCATCACCCCCGGCGCTATCCAGAACGGCGATGTGGTCGCGTACCAGCCTTATCATCGCCCGGGTATTCGCATCGTCGACGCCCATCAGATTATGCGTCCTGGCCAGGCACACACGACTGACACCATACGACGATTCTTGGCAGAACCGATTCATATCCGGTTGCGCACCTATCTCGCATCTGAACTCGCCCGCCGCGAAGCTGAGGGGCACTAACATTCGCAACGATCAACCCGCATTCGATAACAACAAACGACATTGACACGCCGCGTACAAAATTCATAATTCCGAATGCAAGCGTGAATTGGTATACTACCAACAGATGCACATTCACTCATCGTCGTTGCATCCTAGAAATGTATCATCATGAACTTACTGGATTCGTTGTTAGCGCATAATCAGTCGTTTGTTTCATCACGGTCGTACGAACAATTCCAAACCGATGATCGCTTCCCAGACAAGGGTTTGGCCGTACTGGCCTGCATGGACGCCCGCTTGGTCGAATTGTTGCCCAAAGCGATGGGCATCAAAAACGGCGACGCCAAAATCATCAAAAACGCCGGTGCCTTGGTCACTAGTCCCTGGGGAGCGGTGATGCGTAGTCTGCTCGTGGCAGTCTATAGCCTACGCGCCGAAGAAATCTGTGTGGTGGCCCACCACGATTGTGGCATGAGCACCATCGACCCACAACAAATATTGACCCTGGCCCACGAGCGTGGGATTTCGCACGATACCATCAACACCTTGCGCTATGCCGGGATTGATTTCGAATCGTGGCTCAAAGGTTTTGACAACGTCGAGGATAGTGTGCGCAATACGGTATCGATTATCAAAAACCATCCACTGTTGCCCAAAGATGTGCCCGTCCACGGGTTAGTCATTCATCCCGACACCGGTCGTCTCGATATGATTGTAAATGGCTACCTGTAATTTTGCAGCGGTAGCAACAAGGGAACGAAATGCCACGTTTTCGCACTGATAAAGGCCAAACAATCACCACCGGTCCGCAATTGGGAGCAGGTGGTGAGGGTGCGGTGTTTGATGTGGTGGGGCAACCCGCCATGGTCGCAAAAATCTACCACGCCCATCGTCTCGACGCTGCCCTCGCCGCCAAAGTCACCGCCATGGTGGCCGACCCACCCGACGATGAAACCCGTGCCAAATTCAATCATGTGTCGATTGCTTGGCCCGAGGCAGTGCTGTTTGACGGCAACACCTTTATGGGCTATCTGATGCCCAAAATCCCCAAATCTGACGATTTGTATGATTTGTTGCAACCGCAACAACGGGCCAAAGAACACCCTACCTTGAACCATCGTCACTTGTATCGCTCGGCGCGGAATTTTGCGTTGGCGATGGCAGCTATCCATCGCAAGGGGTATGTGATTGGCGACGTCAACTTCAAAAATGCCTTGTTTAACGATGATGCATTGATTACGGTGGTTGATTGCGATTCGATGCAGGTCACCGATGCCCAACGCGTCGTGCATCGCTGCCTCGTCGGCATCCCCGAGTACACGTCACCCGAGCTACAAGGCCAAGATTTCGCCAAAGTCAATCGTAACGCCAACAACGATGCCTTTGGCTTGGCGGTATTGACGTTTCAATTGCTGATGCAAGGCTTCCACCCCTTTGCGGGGCGGCCATTGCCTGGGGCACCCGATGTCGAACAAGTGCATGTCTATTGCATCACCAAAAAAATATTCCCCTACGTAACCAACAAATTTTTTGCACCGCCTGTGGCAGCGCCACCAATCGGGGCATTGCCGGCTGTATTACAAAATTTATTCAGTCGGGCGTTTTTGACCACCAATCGCCCCACTCCCAAAGAATGGGCCGACACCATCGAGATGATCGAATCGCGCTTGGTGCAATGTAGTAACAATCCCGATCATTGGTACCCGAGTGACGGCGCATGTGTAATTTGCGAAGTCGACTACAACGTGGGGCGACGCAAGCGCCCGGCCGGCGCTCCCAATCAGCCGACGGTGCAGATGCAAGTGCCGTTGAGTATGCCGACCGCTGCCACCCCCACCAAACCAGCGACCCACCAACCCGCACCGGTATCGACCCGTAGTCCAGCAACACCAACACCAACACCGACGTTCCGAGTGCCACAGACGTCAGCACCAGCTACACCAGCACCCGCCGCCAAGCCAACAATGCCGACGATTCCCCCAGCAACGGCGACGCCACAATCAGCACCATCATTGAGTATGCCGTCAGGCAATCTGAGTGGCGGCTTATGGTGGGCGTGGATCGTTTCGACTATTGCGGGAATTTGGGGTAGTACGTTGGGCAAAATCGTACTGATTGGGGCGGTCATCGGCATGTGTGCCATCGGCAGTACGCTCTTTAATACGCCCAATAACAACTCGACCGCTAACGATACCAGCGTAAGTAGCGCAAACAGTGTGGTGGCGACCGATATCCCTGCGCAAATCCCTACTGATGTACCGATGGCCACCGCAATTAGCGCCCCTGCGCCTACCGAACAACCTACCGCAGTAATTGTATTACCGGCTTGCAACGCCGATAGCATTGTTGCGGCAGCCTGGCCGATGCTCAATAGCACTGCCCAAAACGCATTGCGCCTCAAAAGTATCGACGGCAATTTGGCCACCCGCTATGGTACGAGTATCGACATCACCAAACTCCTCGTAGCGACGAGTAGTCAAATCGTCGCTCCTGAACAAGCGCTGGCCCAATGTGGTGATGGTGCGGGGGTGGTGCGCGCTCCATTTGGCACGACCGCCGGCATGTTACTCGACTGTCAGCTCAACAATACCTGCACGCAACAGACGGCCGTAATGCGCCAAGCACAACTAGTAATTCGTAATCAGACGCTATTTGCTGAAGTCAATATTGACCCAAGTAAATCGCTATTAGGTCAATTTAGTCAACGCAGTGTCAATAAAAACATCATCAACGTTGCCGTAATGAATAATGATAACAATTGGGAATCGTTGGTGGCCTCATTGATTCACACTCCACTCGTTACCAGCAACAAATCCAAAGGGGTGTGGACAAGCGCGAATGAATTAATTTCGACGCCAGTAGCACGCGCCGCCAATGAGTCTGCGTACGACGATATCCGTGGAATCAGCCCACTCACCCAGCCCACCAGCCTCAATCAACTTAGTCGCACCATCGATTTCAGTAAAATCCGCTGGAGCGACGGCACACCACTGGCCGCCGCAGATTATGTACGCTGGTTTGCCAATTGCCCATCAATCAATGCATCGCTCTGTCAATTCATGGTTAGTGTCGTAGCCAAATCAGCCAACAAAATCACTATTACCTATATCCCAGGCTTACCCGCTACGCTCGCCAATCTGATGGCACCAGAAGCGCTCAAGGGCAGTGACCAGAGTATTCTCACGAGTCAAAGTGGCGTTTGGCGGGTGGTGTCACGGAGTGCTGACACCATAACACTCCAAAACGCCAGCAACACGACACTCAAAATCCAGCGGATTGATGGCACTGCCATGCAACCCTTTTTGGATGCGTTGCGTCAAAACGGCAGTGATTTGGTGATTGTGGCACCTGAATACAGTGCCGCTGTTGCCGCCGCCATCGCCGCTCAACCGTTACCCACGAATTACGCGGTCGAACTCGTCCCTACTGGTGCTATCTACACCTACAAAACTCCCTAAAGGAGACTATTATGCGTCGTTTCGCTCCATTTATCATCATCGGCATTAGTTTGTTAACCATGGCCTGTGGCAGCCTTGGACGTTTGGTCAGTCAAGCCGTGCCCACCCCTGAAGTCATCGTAGTCACTGCCACCCCCCAAAAAGGCGCCGACCAAGAAGTATCACTCCAACTCACCGAAACCCCAGTTGTAGTCGACGCTACCCCAAAAACCGATACTGTTGTCGCAACCCCCGAGCCAGCCCCCACCTCGATTGGCGAATCGACGCTAGTAGCTGTACAGTCACGGGGTGTCTTGAATTGTGGTGTCAACGCCGATTTGCCTGGATTTGGATTCTATGATGCGGTCCGCAAACGCTGGACCGGCTTCGATGTCGATTTTTGTCGGGTCATCGCTGCCGCCGTACTCGGCGACGCCAACAAAGTCGCGTACATCCCCGTGACCACCAGCGACGGCCCCAACGAACGTTTCACCGCAATCCGCAGTAAATTGGTCGACGTGGTCATCCGCAACACCACTTGGACGGCGTCACGTGATGGGGCAGGGTTGATGTTTGGACCGACCACATTCCACGACGGTCAGACCTTTTTGGTCACCAAAAAAAGTGGTATCACCAAGCTCGAAGATTTACGCGACAAACGGATTTGTGCCAGCGCCGGGACGACGAGTCTCATCAATCTGCGCGATGATTTCGCCGCCCGCGGGATTACTTTTGAAGCCGTCGAAATCACAGGTGATGCCCTATTCCAAAGCTATCTCGATGGCAAATGTGATGCCGTTACCAGCGATAGTAGTCAATTAGCAGTCCAGCGCGTTAACTTCCCTAAACCAGACGATCACGTCATCCTCGGCGACCGCATTTCACGCGAGCCCTTGGGTCCGGTGATGGCCGAAGGTGACGATCAGTGGTACGACATCGTCAGCTGGTCGGTCTATGCCACCATGTACGCCGAAGAGTTGCGGGTTGACCGGAGCAACGTCGACCAAATGTTGACCACCAGCAAAGACCCCCGCGTGTTGCGTTTACTCGGTGCCGAAGGCAAAATCGGCGCTCAGTTTGGGTTGGCACCAGACTTCGGCTATCAAATCGTCTCCCAAGTAGGTAATTACGGCGACATCTACAACGCCAACCTCGGACCCACGACGATGTTCAATATCGACCGCGGCCCCAACAAAGCCTGGAATCTGGGTGGCGGCGGTGTACTCGCATCGCCACCGTTCCGCTAAGCATCTTTACGAATCTTATGGCAAACCAAAACAGACCTACTGACATTGATCAGTCGGTCTGTTTTTTGGCCGCATTATTATGCCACGCCAGCTTTGAGCCCCAGCTGTGCTAACCAGCGCCGATAGGCGATGGCCACCCGGTCCGAGCGCAAATGCAATTCGGCTTGCATGTCGAGGGGCAACAATTCGGGGCGCTGGCTTTCGACCACCGCCACATCTTCGGCCAAAATCGCCGCAATCCGGGGCGTGTAATTGGTTTCGAGTAGCGCATGGTCACGCACGGCGCTGGTCGCCACCAGGAACCACACGGTGCACACCCCATCGTCGTGGGGTGTCAACGTCATCACCATGCCGTTGGTGGCAGCGGGCATGTGTTTGGTGAAGTGGGCAGTATATGCCCGGTAAGCGTGGTAAGTATAGGTCACACGCCCAGCACTCCCACCGTAAGGATCGGGCTGATAAACCTCGATGGGGTCGCTTTCCACGCCGTCAGCAGTAATCCGCGCTTCGTAGTCGCCAAGGATTGGTTTGTTCGGGTCACCCAACACGCCTTCGTGGACAAAGGGAAAGTGGGCGGCGTCGAGGAAGTTTTCGATTAAGCGTGGTCCATGCGCTTTGATATCACCAAACGGGCCACACACCGCATGCCCGTAGCCCGCTTCGTCCCATTCGGGGAATGGGGGGACATCCTTGGTCGGTTCGCCCAAACAAACCCACACCAGGTTATAGCGGATGCAGACCTGGTAGACGTCTGTTCGGGCTTTGGCCGGGGGCGTCTGTTCGGGATGCGCCGGCATATGCACACATTGGCCGCTGGCATCATAATGCCAGCCGTGATAGGGACACATGATGCAGTCGTTGACGATTTTGCCCAACGAAAGCTTGGCGCCACGGTGAATACACAAATCGCGCATGGCGTGAATCACCCCCACAGCTTGCCACAACACCACATCGACGCCGAGCAAACGCGCTTTTTGCACTGTGCCATCGCGAAACAGTTCAGCCCGCATCACGGGGTGCCAATCGTGGTACAACACCGGATCAAATTGCATTGTCTGCTCCTTCTGATAAAAACGCTGTCCGTAAACCAGCAATCATGGCCGGATTGGTGCGGCAACAGCCGCCGATCAGTTGTGCGCCGGCAGCCAGCCACGTCTGTGCAGCCTGCACATAATCGTCACACGTGACGGTACCATGCCAAGTGCCCGTGGCGCCATCATATGTTTCGCCAGAATTAGGATAAACGACTACTGCTTGGGGCGAATAGGTCCGCAAGGTACGAATGATTTCGGGCATGAATTGTGGTGGCGTGCAATTAGCGCCGATAGCTACAATCTGGGGGTATTGACGCAGACAGGTGGCTACATCAACCAATGACTGACCAGCACAGGTCTGACTACCACTTTGACAACTCAGACTCATCCAGGCTTCGACGCCGGGGAACTCGGCGAGGAGTTCGGCCAAGGCTTGTGCTTCGACGAGATCGGGGATTGTTTCGCAGGCGATCAACTCAACACCGGCGTCAACCAAGATGCGCATGCGCTCACGGTGGAAGTGTTTAAGTTCATCGTGCGACAAACCATAATTGCCCCGATACTCACCGCCATCGGCCGTATAGGCACCATAGGGACCAATCGAACCGGCCACCAATGGACGCAAACGGGTCGTGGTCGCGGCATTGGCACTCCACCACGCATCACGGGCTGATTGTGCAATGGAGACTGATGTACGGATGAGTTGCTCGGCTTGGGGTTGTGTCCAACCCCGTGCGAGGAACCCGGCAATCGTCGCCTGGTAGCTAGCAGTAATCACAATATCAGCGCCGGCGGCGAGGTAGTCGGCATGCACATCGTGGATGAGTTGGGGTTGCGTAAACAGGTAACGTGCCGACCAAAGCGAATCGTGTAAATCAGCACCGCGGGCTTCCATTTCGGTGGCGAGGGCACCATCGACAATCAAGGGAGTCTGGCGCGCAACGTAATCAGCAAAGTGTGCCATGTATCATTCTTTCATCAGTGTGGCGTAATCAGAGAATTCATACGACGTATGATATAATACAAGCCATATTATCATGGAGTGATGCATGGATCATCTATCAAATCTCGAAGCGGAAAGTATTTACATTATTCGTGAAGTAGCTGCGTCATTCGAACGCCCCGTAATGATGTATTCCATCGGCAAAGATTCATCAGTGTTGTTACACCTTGCCCTCAAAGCGTTTTATCCTTCGATACCCCCATTTCCCATATTGCACATTGATACCAGCTGGAAATTCCGCGAAATGATTGCCTTTCGCGATCAACGTATGGCCGAGACTGGGATGAAGCTCCTGGTCCATCGCAACGAAGATGCCATTGCAAGAGGCATAAATGTATTTACGCATGGCTCTGGTGTGCATACCGACGAACTCAAAACCGTTGCGTTACGTCAAGCACTCGATTTACACAAATTTGATTGTGCCATCGGTGGGGCCCGGCGCGACGAAGAGCGTTCACGCGCCAAAGAGCGCATCATGTCCTTCCGTAATCAACATCATCGCTGGGACCCCAAGCGCCAGCGCCCTGAATTATGGCAACTCTACAACACCCGGATTGCCCCCGGCGAAAGTGTACGGGCCTTCCCCATCAGCAATTGGACCGAACTCGACATCTGGCAATATATCCGCCGCGAAAAAATCCCTGTGGTGCCCCTCTATTTCGCCAAAATGCGCCCTACAGTGGTTCGTGACGGGCAAATTCTGATGGTTGACGACGAACGTCTGCCACTAAACGACGGCGAAACGCCACAGATGCGCATGATTCGTTTCCGTACGCTAGGGTGCTACCCACTCACCGCTGCCGTAGAATCTGAAGCGACCACCATCGAAGAAGTCGTCTACGAAACCCTCAGCGCCAAAACCTCCGAACGGGCTGGACGCATGATTGATTATGACAAGCCCGGCTCCATGGAGCAGAAAAAAATCGAAGGGTACTTCTAATGAGCCAAGTCACGCTTGATAGCACGCGTAGTCTACTTCGCTTTCTGACCTGCGGGAGCGTCGATGACGGCAAATCAACCTTGATTGGCCGTTTGTTGTACGACGCCCAGTTGATTTTTGAAGACCAATTACGTGGTATCGCCATCGAAAGCCAACGCAAACTGGGTGACGAAGCTGCCCTCGATTTGTCCTTGCTCGTCGATGGGCTCCAAGCCGAGCGCGAGCAAGGTATCACCATCGATGTGGCCTATCGCTTTTTTTCGACGGCCAAACGGCGCTTCATTGTCGCTGATACCCCCGGCCACGAGCAATACACCCGCAACATGGCCACCGGCGCCTCGACCGCTGATTTGGCGGTGTTGTTGGTCGATGCGCGTAAAGGATTATTGGTGCAGACCCACCGCCATAGTTGCATCGCTTCGTTGTTGGGGATCCGGCACGTCGTGTTGGCCATCAACAAAATGGATTTGGTCGACTTTGACGAGCGAATTTTCCGCACTATCGAGACCCAATATCGCGAATTTGCGCGCCAACTGAACTTCACCAGCATCACGGCGATTCCGTTATCAGCCCTCAATGGCGACAACGTCTTTCGCCATAGCAACAACATGCCGTGGTACCAAGGGTCGACATTTATGAGCTTCCTCGAAGAGGTCGACATCGATGCTACCCGCGAGCCTGAGCCCTTCCGCATGCCCGTGCAATGGGTCAATCGTCCCCACCAGGACTTCCGGGGCTTTAGTGGCACGATTGACGGCGGTATGGTAACGGTCGGTGACTTAGTGCGGATTCAGCCAATGGGTACAACGGCGCATATTCAGCGGATTGCACATTTTGATGGTGACAAAAACTCGGCGGCCCGCGGTGAAGCAGTCACCCTCGTCCTCGACCGCGATGTCGACGTCAGTCGCGGGGCGGTGATTTGTAGCGCCGATCAACCGGCATCGATTGCGGAGCGCGTCGAAGCACATGTGCTCTGGATGCACGAAAGCCCCGTTCAACCGGGACGGCAATATTTATGCAAACTCGGAACCGCTACGGTACCCGCTGTCATCACCAAAATCAACGGCAAAATCGACGTCAATAGCATGCAACGGATTAGTGCCGAACAACTCGACATGAACGAAATTGGTATTTGTGTGGTGCAATTCGAAAGTCCAATTCCCCACGACGTCTATCCTGCCAATCGGCATACGGGGGGCTTCATTTTCATTGACCGCATCAGCAACGAAACAGTGGCTGCCGGCATGATAATTAGCGACGTCAGTGTCGCCCGCAACATCACCTGGCAACAACACGACATCAGCAAAGCCACTCGTTCAGCCCTCAAAAATCAAAAACCAGGCGTGCTGTGGTTAACCGGCTTATCTGGTGCTGGCAAATCGACCATCGCCAATTTGGTCGAACGGGCACTGGCGGCCGAAGGCAAGCATACGTACATCCTCGATGGAGACAACATCCGACATGGTCTCAGTAGTGACCTCGGGTTTGCCGCTGCAGATCGCATCGAAAACATCCGCCGCGTCAGCGAAGTCGCACGATTACTAACCGATGCAGGGTTGATTGTGATTGTATCGCTTATTTCGCCTTATCAAAGCGAACGCGACCGGGCGCGACGCACCATTGTGGCCGGCGAATTTATCGAAGTATTCATTGATACGCCACTCGAAGAATGTGAACGTCGTGATCCCAAAGGGCTCTATCGTCGTGCCCGTGCAGGCGAAATTCGGGGCATGACCGGGATTGATTCACCGTATGAGGCCCCCAGCCATCCCGAAATACACATCGAAACCGTCAACCGCGCTCCTGAAGAATCAGCCATCATGATTGTAGAATGGCTACGCACGCATGGCCATTTGCACGCCTAAGGATGGTGACAATGACCCGCAATATTTTTGGCGCCGTACTAGGTATGCACCGTAGTGGCACATCGGCCGTCACCCGGGCCCTCAACCTATTGGGAGCAAGCTTACCTGGCGAAATGATGAGCAACACCCATCACAATACCTCAGGGCATTGGGAGCCACTCGAAGTCGTGGCCATCCACGACCGCCTGTTGGCCGGGCATGGTTTTGTGTGGGATGATCCATTTATCCCCATAAATATTTGTGATGCCCGCACGACCGCAACAAGTTCTGCCATCGACGAAATTACTCGGTTTATCAACCAACATGTAGCGTCCAATCCCGTGGCCTTGGTCAAAGATCCCCGTATCTGTCATACCTTACCACTCTGGGAATCACCGCTCACACAAGTTGGATACACGACTGTTGCCATCATGATGCTCCGCAACCCCCTCGAAGTGGCCGCATCACTACAGGCCCGTGACCAAATGCCCACCCAGGTTGGCTTGCAATTATGGCTCCGCTATACCCTGGCAGCCGAATATCATACCCGCAACCTACCCCGAGTACAATTACGCTACAGCGACTTGCTCAATGACTGGCAGGCGGCGCTCACACCAGTCACCACGCTACTCAATCTCCCCTTGCCAGCAGTCGATGCAGCACTCGGCCAGCAATTAACGGCGTTCTTGGCCAAAGGAGAGCGCCATCACGCCATTGATGACAGCACTCTCGCCAACCATCCCGATATGATAGGTCATGTGGCTACAGTCTATGCCCTCTGCCAGATGGATATCGCCGCGCCCACTGTCCAACAACAATTCGACCAGATTCGCCAACAATTAGCTCAATCTGATACCGCTATACCAAGCGAAACACAAATCTACTGGAATTATCGCCGCCGTCAGCATTTACACGAAATCACCCAACTTAAAGCTGATATCGAATGGCGTGCCAGCGTGATGGAAGCGCAAACCAAAGAGATCGATTGGCGCAAATCGGTGATGCAACAACACAAATTAGAGCGCTAGTCACGCAGTTTTATGGCGTCAATTTGGCCAAAACGAAACCCCCTCAGCGACAATCTAGTCGCTGAGGGGGTTAATTGTATGCTTAGCGGATACGGCCGACCAGTTGCCCAAACGCTGCGGGGTCCCAGGCGTTGAAGAAGTCGGCGTGCATCGAGTAAATGGAACCTGACGACATGGCGAGTTCGGCAACATTGGCTTGAGCCGGGTAGCGCACCAACATGTCGATGCGGGGCAAGGCGACGGTTCCGGCAGCACACACCCCATTGACCGCATAGGTGACATGGCTCTTGTGATCAGCTGAATCGAGGTCTTTGCCATTCCAACATTCGGGGAAGCGTACATCGGCTACCAAATCAGCAGTTTTGGCACACAACGGCGGGGTGCTGGCGACATCACGGGGGGCGTTGCTACAGTACCATGACACCACATTCAAGTCTTGAGCAGCAGTGGCCTTGGAATTGCCGGCAATCAACATCAAGCCACCAGGATGGGGCATCAAGCGGTTCGAGACACTCTTGGAATAGACAACCGTGACGTTTTTGGGGTTGATTGCCACACTGCCACGCCACAACTGTGGTACCCAATAGGCCGATGCATCAGATGCAGGAGCACACGTGGTGGCTCGATTGGCGCGGAGTGTTACAAACGTCGAGTTTTGGTTGGTAGAGCGATTGCCAAAGAATTGGTGGTAGTGGCTCATCGCTGCCATCCCTGGCATCACAATCGGATCGACATTATTGACTTGACCAGTGGCACAATTAACAACAAAGTTTGGTACTACTGCAGGAACGGGGATGCGGGTGGTCTGGGGAGCAGTCTGGGTGGGTTGGGGCGTGGCAGGAGGCAACGTGATAGTTGCGGTCGGCTTGGGAGGGATAGGCAATGCGCTGACGGTGGTGATGCTTCCGATGGCGAGTACGACGCCGGTAACCGCAATTCCTAACCAGTGGTGAATCTTCATCGTTTTGTCCTTCATTGAAAACGGCTTATGGTATACAGACCGCCACGCATCCATAATCGTTCCCTAGTTTTTGTTTAGATTTGATGAAGAAAATTGAAAATGGATAATTAAAAATTGAGAATGCAGCATACAAACTTGGAAGCATGTAGTCGAAAGGAAGAAGTACAAAAAGAAAATACAAAGGGGCGAGACGCAGAGCGTCTCACCCCATCGCCACCCCAACAGCGAAGAATGCGTACCCAATCGAATTTAACGACTACGCCTTCGGCGTGACTGGCGGATTTTGCCACCGATTACCACTACCGTAGCAATCGCCGTCATTTGCAAAAGCGTACCAATCAATTCGCCGGCGTTGCCTTGACCACGGTGGCGCCCTTCGCCACCATCACCATCACCACCAACTCGCAATCCAGGACCTCGACCTTCTGCAAAGTGCAAATCACCCAATTTGCCATGATCAATTGCATATTGGCCACACCAAGCAATCGCACCCGCCACAATCACCACCATTAGCCCACGCAAAATTGCTTTCATTAATGATGCTCCTATTTGACCATGGTTCGTGATTGTCGACGAAACAAATTGACAATCCAACGCCAATGCAAGGCTATATGCAATCCAATCAATACCACACTAATATTCGAAAACGCACGATGTAAGCCGCGCCACGCCATCGAGCCATGGATATCGATACCCAGTGCAGGCATAGCATCCCGCGAAATAGCGATGCCACTATAAATCAACAATGTCACAACCACAAACAACAATGTGTTTAGCACAAAACTAAATCGGCCCGACGCACCTAGTTTGCGCATAAAACTCAGCCCGACAGTGGTAATCCACTGCCAATGAATAACCACGTGGATTACAATCACCGCTGCAAATGCTAAACTCAACCATTCATGGAGGGCAATCCCTGTAAATCGTGGTGCAGTAGCTACGACAAAAGCCACAAAAATAGCGGTATCAATGACCACATTCCACGCATTCCGTTTGCGTACATCCGACATGTAAATTCCTTTGATCATCACGAATCAGCATTATCATAGCACTGGTATTTCTTACATTGACAACGCATATGATTTTCTCATCGTTTTTTCATCAAAAAATCCCCCACCGATACAATCATCGTGGGGGATGAAACACCATTAATTTGCGAAATTATCGTTTACGAAGCGAGGCCAAAATGCGCCGAATTTCGCCGGCTTCTTGCATCCCATCTTCGCGCACATGGAGTTCCATACTTGGGCTAATCACAATCCGATGCCACACATCGCTCGTTGTCGTCGCTGGTTGAGTCGGTTGACTCTGACGAACAAACCCACGATTACTTTGCATGGTAAATGTTGGCTTGAGCGTTTCTTCGTGCACGGTATTACTCAAAAAATCAAAATCAGATTCATTGAGTGATTTGGCACTAAGATCATTTTCGACTGGCGCAAACGCACGTAACTGGTGGCGCATTGACGCTACCGGTGCTAATTGTTGTGCCGCAATAACATGTGCGGCAGTCGCACTCTCGATTCCTTCGGCATCGTTGAACCGTGCATCAATCGCTGCCGGCACAGGGCCGGCGAGGCGCTCAAGCTCAGATTCACTCATGGACGCCATTTGGTCACGAATCACTCGCAATGGCAGAAAGCGCTCTTTGAGTGTTCTGGCAGCATTCAGTTGCAGGTAGTGTCTGCGCGTATACCGCGCATAGCGATCACGACCAGCAGGCTCATCAAGGACACCTTCATCGGTATAAAATCGAATTGTGCGTACCGTAACATTTGCCATTTTGGATAATTCGTTTATTGTTACACCATCTTTGTTCATTGAGCACTCCTTACAGTATTACCGAAAACTTACAGCAATAGTACAGACTCCTACGCCATTTGTCAAAGAAGCGCACATAACAGTAGATGGTCAGCACTATAACCTATTACAACGACGTTGTAGTATCAGCAGAAGTTCCCGACATCACCACATCTTCACCAGTACGACGTAACGCAATCATTGCAGATTCTACATGTAACGCCATTGCTGATTCCGCAAGGGTACTATTTTGAGTTATTACCGCTTCCACGAGTTGTTTGTGCATTTCGTGTACTTCGTCTAATTCAGCGCGATTGCGCCGATGTTGGAGGCCTGCAAGGCTCACTTGGCGCAAGGCATCGCCGAGTGATTCTACAAAATAATATATCATCTGGTTTTGGCTTGCTGCGGCAAATTGTAAATGCAACTGTGCATCAAGTTCGCTATATAACTGTAAATCATAGCGCGCATCCCACATCCCATCCAACAATACATGTAATTTGGCAATATGATCCGTCGTACGCCGTTGGGCAGCCAACGATATTGATTGAACTTCAATACCGCGCCGCACTTCAAGTAATTCACGCACAGTGACTGCGTTGAGTTGCGTAGCCCGCTCAAAAAAATGCACCAATGCGGTAGCAGTTACCGGACTAATGATGGCATTGCGCCCATTGGCAATTGTTAGCATGCCACGCCCCACTAATGTGCGTAACGCTTCACGCACCACCGGGCGACTGACACCCAGTGTCTCAGCCAACCGCATTTCTGACGGCAATGTGTCACCGGGTTGCAATTGCCGGCTTAATACATATGATTGCACCCGATCAACGGTTTGTTCTACTAACGTGATTTTAGCGATTTTACGCAATGACCCATGTTCTTGCACAGTAATCTTTCCTCATGTATACTGTTCACAACCTATCATATAGGTTTACAGGTTTCCGGACTAAAATAGGGAATATCACCACTGAGGCAGTTATGTCCACTTCATGTTGGGAGACCAACGAGCATCATATCACCGTAACAATTGATTGCACAGCGCAAGATATCATTGTCAACTTGACCCATGGACAACAACACGCAACGCCTATTTGGCAGATACAATCGTCAGTCACAGATTGTGGCACATTATTACAGCGGATTAACAACAGTTTAGCACAAGTCCAACAAATTGATACTATTGTCCATACAATCCAAACAGACTGTAGCGCACTTAGTTGGCAATTTGGGATTCAATTATGTACATTGTTGCCGTTGCCATTAATGATTCCAAATTCACTTTCGTATGTCGCTTGTATCAGCGAACAGCATGTCGATAGCCACGAAATAGAAACGTACTTCCGCAAACAATCATTGATTTGGGCACATCAACGGGTACGTATCAACGCTATCCGCCAAAAAAACGCCACCCCAATTCCACTCAGTACCATGCAGTTTTTGATGGGAGGGTCATCACGCATACTGACCGGTGCATTGTTCCTTGCTGATGGCCAAATGTTGATGGGAGGGCATCCCACCGCCGAACGCATCATGGCACACCAGTTTGTCATCAATCAGGTTGAGTAAACTCACTGTACCATCGCAACACGATATCGCATCCCCCAGAAGACACAAAAAAATCCTCGTAATCACGTATAATCAACACACACAAAATTCACGAGGAGCGCACAATGAGTTTATCATTATGGCAACACACCAATGGCAGCGTACTCAACGCTATCGGGGTAGTGGTTGGGGCATTAATCGGGCTTTTTTTTCGAAACTCCTTACCACCACGGATTGCCAACACCGTCCAATCTGCAATCGGGCTCACTACATTGTTTTTGGGGATGCGGATTGCCTGGGGACTCAGTGACATTTCGATTCACGGTGTAGCTGGGATTGTGATTGCATTAGTTGCAGTCACCGTCGGCGGTGGTATCGGTGAAGCACTCAATCTCGATGCCCGACTCGGCGCGCTCGCCACTAGCGTGCAGCAGCGCTTGGGCCAAAGCAACGACCAACGCTTTAGCGAAGGACTGTTTGCCGCATTCCTAATCTTTTGTGTGGGACCTGTCACTATTTTGGGGAGTATCGACAATGGATTACGGGGTGACAATCAACTTTTGATTATCAAAACCGTCCTCGACACCATTACCGCTGCTGCCCTTGCCAGTAGTTATGGGTTGGGTGTGCTGGTGTCTGCAGTACCGTTATTGTTGTTCCAAGGGGGGATTTCACTGGCAGCCGGGAGTCTGGCCCAACTTGTCCCTGACCCAACCCACAACCCTACGGTCCTGATTGCCACGTGTACCGGGGGGATTATTTTGTTGGGGTTAGGCTTAAATCTCCTCGACATCACCAAGCTACGTATCGCCGCGCTACTACCGGCATTATTACTCGGGCCGTTGTTTGTCTGGGCCTTACAGACATTTTTGTAGGCTACATAGCAAAATCCCCGTGCGGTGCAGATGCGCCACACGGGGATTTTGTTTTGGCCATGATTAATCGCCGAACTGAATGCCTTGGGCCAATGGCAAGCTATTGCCCCAATTGATGGTATTGGTCTGGCGGCGCATATAGGCCCGCCATGCGTCACTGCCGCTTTCACGACCGCCGCCGGTTTCTTTTTCGCCACCAAATGCGCCACCGATTTCAGCACCGCTAGTGCCAATATTGACGTTGGCAATGCCACAATCACTACCGCCATGTGACAAGAACAATTCGGCTTCGCGCATGCTATCAGTAAAAATAGCACTGCTCAAGCCTTGGGCTACGTCGTTGTGCATGGCAATTGCTTGCTCGATGGTCGAGTAGCTCATGATATACAAAATCGGCGCAAAGGTTTCTTCGCAGACGACGTCGATTTGGGTGGGCATACGTACAATCGTTGGCTCGACAAAGTTGGCACCGATGTCGGGGCGGGCTTTGCCGCCCACGAGTACTTGACCACCACCGGCCTGAGCCCGTTCGATGGCCGCCATCATCGACGTCACCGCCGCGGTGGTTGCCAATGGTCCCACCAAGGTACCAGCGTCGAGAGGATTCCCAATCGGCACGCTGGCGTAGGCTTTGACGAGGCGTTGGCACAAGGCGTCGACCACACTTTCGTGGACAATCAAGCGCCGGGTGGTGGTACAGCGCTGGCCAGCGGTCCCCACAGCACCAAACAACACCGCACGCACCGTCATGTCGAGGTCGGCATTGGCGGTAACGATGATGGCGTTGTTGCCACCCAGCTCAAGGATCGATTTGCCAAAGCGCCCAGCGACGGTTTGGGCCACTTTGCGCCCGGTACGCGTGCTACCGGTAAATGAAATCAACGGCAAGCGAGTGTCTTCGGACATGCGTTGGCCAATTACCGCACCGTTACCGACCGCCAACGTAAAGACACCGGTCACGCCGTGTGCAGTCATGACGCGATTGGCGAGGTGTTGTACGGCCACAGCGGTCAACGGCACGAGCTCAGATGGCTTCCAGACGTTGGTATCGCCACATACCGCAGCGATGGCGGCGTTCCAGCTCCAGACTGCCACCGGGAAATTGAAGGCCGAGATGATACCAATGGGGCCGAGGGGGTGCCATTGTTCGTACATGCGATGCTGTGGACGCTCACTGTGCATAGTCAAACCATACAATTGGCGGCTAAGACCCACCGCAAAATCACAGATGTCGATCATTTCTTGGACTTCGCCCAATCCTTCGGGGCGAATTTTGCCCATTTCGAGGGCGACGAGTTCACCCAAGGGTTCTTTGTATTCACGGAGCAAATTCCCCAAATCGCGAATCATTTCGCCACGTTTGGGAGCCGGCACATTGCGCCACGTGGTGAATGCGGCTTGGGCGGCAGCGACAGTGGCGTCGTAGCTGGCTATATCGGCTGATTGGACATAGGCGATGACTTCGCCGGTGGCTGGGTCATAGCTGGGAATCCACTCGCCACTAGTTTGGAGCCATTCGGGGCCACTACAGGTACCGAGATTGCGTTCGCTGAGATTGAGGGCACGCAACAGTGCTTCAGTTCGGGCAGACATGGTTACTCCTTTGATACGGGTATCACCATGGTATTGTACGAGTTTTTTAGCGCAATTGGAATGATTCCACTGCAGATACGATGTCGCTATATATTTTGCCTTGGCCTTTGCCCGTTGAGGCGCGCCAATTGGTGGCAGCTTTGCGGATTTGGCGCCCAAACAAGGTACGCACATAGGGGCTGAGGATAACCAAATCGACGGTGGGGATGCGGCGTTCGATGCGGGCAGCCTCGTCACCCCAATTGGAGCGCCAGCCTATCAATTCCCACTCCACGTGAATATGGGGATGCGTGTTGGCGAGTTTGACCACAATTTCATCTTTAAAACTTTGCTGGGTTTCGTTGCCACCCACATACAAAACCCGGCAAGGTTCTGTGGCACGCCGTGTGCGCGCCCCTGGACCTTGGACGATTTGGGTATATTGGGAGATAGCGCTGTAATGGAGTTGCTCAAGCCAGGCATAAATGGCTTGGGCTTGGGGGATTTCTTGGCGTCCGAGGAAGATATTGAGGAGTTGCACCAACAACGAAATCGCTTCTTCGCTTTGTCCTGACATGAACAGCAGCTGTGCCCGCAAATAGAGTACGTCTGTTTCATCCCACAAACGCAAAATATCGTCGCTATATTCGATAAACAATTGGTTGACCAACGGCGCATAATCACTATAGCTCGTACTATGCATTTCGAATAATTCCAGGACGAAATCAGCAGCATCACCATGTTGATTGGCCAATACAATTTGCCAGGCATTGGTGAGATGATCATATTTTTCGGCACGACTCAAGCTGTTATATTTGGTTGAGCCAAAAAAGTAGCGGCGCCAGATTTCATTGGGTTGTTCAAATACTTCTGCGATGCTACAGAGATCATAGATATCGACATCGCGGTAATTAAACAAATGGATCATGATGACCCGACCCGTTTCGGGATGCACTTTGTTGACATCACGGAATATGTTGAGCCAATGTTTTAATGGAAAAAAGATCTGTGAGCGAAACACGACTTCTAATTCATCTCGAAACAGAGAAATTTCGCTGAGCTGTATTTGTTGGGACCAGGTACGAATTTTGAGGAACAACAACCAATCGTACAAATCACGCACTTTGTAGGCGCTCAATTGGCGTTCCATCCCGATTTGAGCCATACGGAAAGAATCGAGCGCCATGAGATAATCGCCATCGCCAAACGCCAATAACCCCAAGACAAATTGCGCGTTGGTATCATCACCTACACCCGATTGCACACCCCGTTCGAAATGGTCGCGTTGGCCGCGAATGGCGGGGATGATGACTTTGAAGTCATGATTATCACTAGGCAACAACGCATCAAGCCCAGGGAAATTCGCAAGTGCCATACCGATATCGGCGTGGGTCTGTGCGATTTCGCTGAACTCGGGCATTGCGATGGCTTGTTGAAATAATTCGCTGGCTTGGTGAAATTGTTTTTTGCGACGAAAATACTGACCACGTTTGCGCAAACACCGGCCATACAAATTACCGCGTTGCCCTGCATCATCAAGTTGGGTAATCAGGAGTTGCAAAATACGATCTGCTTGGGGTAATTGAGTGCCATTACGCACCAAATCGGCCGCCACTTGATAAATTACCATGGCCACACTATCGGGGTGCTCCGCATGGGTCAAATAGGGCACGCTACTATGCGCCATGATATCAGCGATATCATCATAGGCGCGGTAGGCAATCAATGCAGGCAACAACGTGTACAGCACTTGTAAATCAGTTGGCGGAATGTTCTTGAGTAAAAGTTGCCATAGCGGTGCATTCCGTTCGATGACGCCAGCCACAGCATCACCATTATCACGATGACTTCCCATCACAAAGCCAAAAAACGCCCAGGCTTGGCCAATTTGGGTTTGTTGTTTTTCGATGGTGAATTTGGTCGTTGATAATCCTTGATAATAGCCAATATGATAAAAATAGGGCACCGAATTACTATTGAGGCGCAATAATTCCTGCAAAGCCTCGCGCATCGATTCGTGTGATAAAGCCCCTTTGATATGGGCACAACAATCTTCGATGGCTCGATTAATCAAATATTGAAGCGCCCCAAAACTTGCGGGAACGGTGACGAGGGCTGGTGGGGTGGGTGGCATCACGGGCCGTGGCGGAAGTGGTTTGGCCGGAGCCGGAGCGACAACCGGACGGAGCGGCGATGTCCGTACCAGATCTTGTGGGGGAGCAACAGGCACGTTTATGACGGGATCTGGAATCACCGGTATCAGAATTTCTGGGATACTCCGTACAGATTCAGGGATCGCACTGCGATCACGGTACCACGTCAAATGGGCCTGCCAAATCGCTTCATAGCGCTCGTCAGCAAATGCCTGATCACGTCCTTCGCAATCCGCAAACATGGCAAACATAAACATACAGGCGAGTGGTGGTAATGCCTGTGTCGCCAAATAATCGACAACGCGCAGATACCATTCCAACGGATATTTCCCCTGAACAGGTTCTGGTTGGTCGCCATTGGCAATGATTTGAATTTCACTAAACATCGTTGCGTGCATAATTGTCAAATAACGACGACAAATATCATGCATAATCAGTATCTGTGATTCACTCAACAGCACGACACGATCAATGCGCCAATCAAGGGGCTTTTCGCTGATTGATTTTTGGCGGAAATTTAGTTTTTTGGCTAATAGATCATCATATGCATGTATTTTGGTGCGTTTATCGATGAGTTCTTTATTTGAAAAAAGCTGCTTGACCAAGCTACGCCGAATCGGCACATCTAGGGTATCCCAATATATTTTGATGGCATTAGGAAGCCCGATTGTATCACGAAGTGGTAAAAATGTCATGATAACCTCGATTTCTAAAAGAATAACGCAAAGATTAGCGTAAATTATATCATACCGTACCGTAATTATGACAATTACTCGTTATAAATACCATATACTAACATCATATTGTCGGGCAAATCTTACAATTACAGAGGCTTCCATGATACGTATTTTTCTATTATTAGCACTGATTGTAATCTTCAGCAACAGTTGTGGGCTGTCGCTCCCGGCAACCACGACCACCGTACCAACAACCACACAAACAATCACTACTCCGACTGCACAACAACCGACTGCAACCATAAAAAACGATTTAATAGTGACCATGCGTGCCATGAATATGGAGCAAACAATTTGTGTAGGTGCGCAAATCGGCAAAGAACGTGTACCCCAAATCGTCCAATCGAGAGCACACCCAAATGCCACCGAAGTGTCAATCATCACACAGTGTGTCACAGCATCAATGCCGCTCATCAACGGCATGTATACGCCAACTCCCGGTAATCACTCAATCAATACGCCGTGAATTATGAGGGGTGGTGAATGGTTTTTACGGTGGCAAGATCACAACCCAAAACCGATAACCCACACACCCCTCAGCCACTCGACGATACTTTGGCCGCACAGAAAAATTAGTAATCTATTCTACGTGCCGCATCAACAACGTTTTGGCACCATGCATGAGTAAGGCCCCATCGACGGCCAACGTCAGAAAATTCACCCCGGCGTCTACAAACGGCTGTAACGCGTCGGCCGAACCGCCGATAATCCCGACCGTTTTGGCGGCTTGTTGGGCACTAATAATAATCGATTGCACGGCGGTAGTAAACTCACTGCTTTGCATCGAAACACCCAAGGATTGGCTCAAATCAGACGTGCCAATAAACACCACATCAACACCGGGTACGGCACAGATTTCTTCGCGGGCGGCGAGGCCACGGTCGGTTTCGATTTGCACCACTACGACAGTTTGTTCGTTCATGCGCTGAGGGTAGTTGAGGGTGGCATTGGGTGGGGGTGGATAACCGGCAACCGTCGTTTGGTCGAGCAGAAAGGCTTGCGACAAGGTGTGCAAGCCGCGGGTGCCGTGGGGTGGGTATTTGCTCCATTCGACGGCCAAACGGGCTTGGGTGGCACTTTCGACCATAGGAATCATCACACCATCGGCACCGGTTTCGAGCGCATGTTGGATGGCACCGCGTGACAAATCTCGTACCCGTACAATCGTAGCAATCCCGTGGGTATGGGCGGCGGTGACCAGATTTGCTATCATATCGGGGCTCATGGGGATGTGTTCGTGATCAATAATCAAAAAATCAAACCCTGCGTTTTTGAGCAATGGGATGACCAAGGGGTCTTGGAGCATCACAAATGTCGAGTAGCAGGGGCGAGTCGTCAATGTGCTACGAAGCATACCTGGTGCAATCATAGAAACCTCTTGATAAATAACAAATTACTCTAGGTATCATAACACTCTCGCATTCCTGTTTATTCGGCAAGCCATACATAGTAATACGAGGATAACTGAATCACCTACAGTGTGATATGATGGAAATTATCGATACAACCACCGAAAACCGCAAATAATAAAGGAGCATACTCATGATGGGAATTATCGGAACAGTCATTTGGGTCTATCAACTCGTGTTGTTCATTCGCTTTATCATGCAATGGGTCGACAAAGATGGCACTAACAGCCTAAATGCTGCCCTCAAGCCGGTGACCGAACCCGTGCTCGCACCAATTCGCGACAAAGTGACCTTCAACAACATTGATTTGTCACCACTCGTCGTCAGCGTCGTCTTGAGTATCATTGCATCATTGCTCTCAAATGTGCTGCAATAACCAATTAGCCATCGCGATAAGTGTTGTATCGATGCCACAAATTGTCGCATACTGTTAAAGGAGCAATACTCATGATGGGAATTATCGGCACAATCATTTGGTTGTATGAACTCGTGTTGTTCATTCGTTTTATCATGCAATGGGTCGACAAAGACGGCACCAACAGCCTAAATGCCGCACTTAAACCGATTACCGAACCCGTACTCGCACCAATTCGCGACAAAGTGACCTTCAACAACATTGATTTGTCACCACTCATCATCAGCCTCGTCTTGAATATAATTGCACGTGCGCTGAACATTATGTAGTTGCCGGATTGCCATCATGATAATCGTCGTGATGGCAATTTTTTGCCTATTTTTCACCGACATAATCCGTATAAACACCCTTATGGTCAGCAATTTTGTTTTCAAAAAAATAAATACTCACTCTGTCGAATGCTGACACGATATTTGGGTATAACCCCCCTCAAAAATCATTTATGCACGGTATTTGAACGTAATACATATCCATATTTACCGCTATACTACACACAGCATTCTCCGTATTATCACTAGGATTCATTATGTTCTGGGACATCCCCGATTACTACTTGTTTTGTTGTATGATTCCCGCAGTATTAGTTGGACTTGCATTATTGTATATGTGGTGGAAGTAAGTATGATGCAGAAAAGCCGAATTTTCGCCGGATTGATACTTGTCGTATTGAGTATTAGTGCCTGTGCCGGGCAAGCACCCGTCGGCAATCAACCCAATCCCATCGGGCAACCACAATCAACGGTGGATCCCAAATTGCCTCCCGTGAATGGTAATCAACCATTGCCACCAGCTAATGGCACCCCATTACCACCACCAGTCGGCGGCACCCCATTACCACCACCGGTCGACGGCACCAATCCGGCACCCGCTGATAACCAAGCACCAATGCAAATTGTGGCGCAGACATTCCCTGTGACGGTGTGGAATTATCAAGGCATCACATTGCAACCAAGCGACGTCGGGGTGGCTGCCGGTCAACCAGTGGCAGATCAAAGCGCCATCGAGCTCCCCGATGGGCGCGTGCGGCTCTACTTTTTTGCCCAAAACAAAGGGGTAATGAGCGCAATTAGCAGT
This sequence comes from uncultured Chloroflexota bacterium, assembly GCA_937876225.1. Taxonomy (GTDB): domain Bacteria; phylum Chloroflexota; class Chloroflexia; order Chloroflexales; family Roseiflexaceae; genus UBA965. Next base: position 27,199 of record CALFIC010000161.1, read on the forward strand.
GACGGACTCAAATTTACTGCCGAAGCAGGGTTACGCTTACCAGACGGCAGTGGGATGCCACGAGCACTGGTATTGCCAGACAAACGGATTCGCCTCTACTTTATTACTGGGGATGGGGTAGGCAGCGCCATTAGTGATGATGGGCTGGCGTTTACGATCGAGCCAGGTGTCCGGATCAACAGCCGTGACACGGTGCTCCCCAAATTAAGTGGCGTCAGTGTCGTTGCCACCGATACCGGCTACCGCGCGTACTTCAGCGACCTGCCCATCCCTGGTACTGGGCCAATGGCGCATGCCATCTATAGTGCCACGAGTAGCGATGGTCTGACATGGCAAGTCGAACCCGACCCACGGATTGGTGCATCCGACATCAGCGCCCCCAGCGCCATGGCGATTTCGGCCGAACATCCCTTTGTGCTCCGTGAAAAAGATGGTAGCTACACCATGTACTTCGCCCGCAATCAGTCGATTTGGACGGCGACATCTAGCGATGGGCTGACGTGGAGCAACGAACAAAACAGCCTGGTCGCCGGCAATGATCCCGATGTGCTGGTGCATAGCAACGGCATACGTTCTCTCTATTACGGCGACTTCCGGCCCAGCATCGGTGGCTATCTCTTGGTTGCTCGCCAGCAATCTGCCCCGTGGGATATCCAGATTGGTGCCAAACCTGGCGCAGGTCGCGCGTTTACCGTGGCACTGACCGGCACAAGTAGCACGCCACTCACCGTCACGCCAGGGTTTGCCTTGACCACCAGTGATTACACCATTACTCCAGCGAGCCAAGCAGCTCCTGGCACTATTACGGTGGCGATATCGGATGCCTCGCGTGAAATGCCCGCCATACTCGTAAGTGATGGAACCCTCACGCGTAGCGTCATGCTCCAACCACAAATGATGGCCCCACCCCCAAAGCCATAAGCAACAAATACCCCAATGTCAATCAAAACCGGCGTTGCCACTTGTGTGGTAACGCCGGTTTTGATTGACAAGTGCCACTATTTATGGTATTTTCGTATACAAGAACCAGTTTCATATAGTTGAATAATTACATGTCAGACCAACAAGCGCAACACGTGGTAAAATCAGCGGCTCGAGTATTCGAAATATTTGGATTACTAGTTAATCACCCCGATGGATTATCACTAACGCAGATTTGTGCAGAGCTTCAGCTCCCCAAAAGCAGTGCCCATGCGCTCCTCAACACGATGGTGGTGCATGGCTACCTGCGCGAAGGATTACGCGAGCGCACCTATCGACTGGGACCGGCGCTATTTGAGCTCGGTAGCGCCTATATCGCCAGCACCAATTTGGTGAGTGATGGCTGGGAGATTGTCCGTACCACCGCACGAATGTGCAACGAGACCGTGCATTTGGCGGTCCTCGATGGCAACGAAGTGCTCTATGTCGCCAAAGAAGAAGGCACCAACACCATTCGGATGGTATCAGCCGTTGGTAAGCGCTTCCCCGCCTATGCCACCGGGGTAGGTAAAGTGTTGCTGGCCAACCTCAGTGACGCAGAACTCCTCCAGCGCATCTCCGACGACACCATTTTGCCCATCATCACGCCCAATACCGTCACCAACCCTAGTGAACTGCGTGCACTCATCAAGACTGCGCGTAGCAATGGCTATGCCCTCGACTACGAAGAATCAACCCCCGGGCTCTGTTGTGTGGCAGCACCAGTCTATGATGCCCAAGGCCAAATCGTGGCTGGGATGAGTGTATCAGTCCCCAATATTCGCTTTACCGATGAACGTCGCATCCAGTTGCTCGAGTTGATTCGCACCCAAGCCAATAGCCTATCGACCATCCTCGGCTATCGGGTGGCCCTAAAACGTCACCGATAAACCACCATCGACCACAATAGTATGACCGGTCAGATACGTCGCACTCCCTTCGGCGAGAAAGGCGATTACCACGGCAATTTCGCTGGGGTCAGCAGGGCGGGCCAAGGGAATCCGGCGTCGTTGCACATAAAATTGTTGGAAGTCCGCGGTGGTATGCTCGCTGACGCCCTCGACAATCGCCATCGGCGTTTCGACAAAACCTGGTGCCACGCCATTGACCAATATCCCGTGAGGCGCGAGCTCGACCGCCAGACAGCGCGTCAATTGATCGATAGCCCCTTTGGCGGTGTTGTAGTGCGACGACAGCGGCGCTCCCAGAAATGCATTGACCGACGATACATTGACGATTTGACCACCATGTCCCTGTGCCACCATAGCGCACGCCGCCGCCTGACTACAATGCACTGCCCCAAAATACATCACGTCTACGGCTTTTTGCCATTCGGCAAAGGGTGTCGTCAAAAAATCTGCAGGATAAAAAATCCCGGCATTATTGACCAAAATATCAATCACCCCGTAAGCACTAATTGCCTGCGCTACCATGGCTTCGGCATCTACACGCACATCGGCACCGATTGCGACGGCCTGCCCACCAAGCTGCACGATTTCGGCGACCACAGCTTCTGCAGCTGCCTCATTGATATCAGCGACCACGATGCGATGACCACGGCGTGCCAGTTCGTGAGCAGTGGCACGCCCTATCCCACTCCCAGACCCAGTGATTACTGCGACTTGAGACACACTCATTATCCACGTCCTTCGTTAATATGCCGTTACCTGACCATCACGATCGATATGGGTCACGCCACGGGCGTTTTGATAGAGCACCACCCGTAATTCAGTAGTAAGCTGCGTCCCGGGCAACAAACGGCTCGCCGTCCCTTGGGCAACGGCATCGTCAAGGCGATACGGATAGCCAGTACAAGGCTCGAGGATGGTGGTATACAGACCACGCCAGCCACCATAGGCGCCAAATACCCACACCGAACGAAACACGTCGGCATCAAATGCCAACCCGAAGCCCCGCCGTGCCTCCGTATCGGTCAAGGCACACCAGCCCGCCTGCAAATCGAGTCCATAATAAAAATCACAGCTTTGGGCGGTCACCGGCGGGATTTGGCGCATGTCAATTGCACCCGCATGCGGCCAGGTGAATTGCGCCATGTCGGCACCTACCCGCCCACGGAAGCCCTCGTCGACAATCACGCGTTGTGCCGGCATGTCGATGCGGCAATCGGGGGTGATGGCAAGGGCGGGATGGAGCTTCCACAAATAATCGAGGGGCTGGTAACTGTGATTCACCAGTTGGTACTGAATACGTAGTTGTGCCTCATCGTTATGTAATGTAATCGTTTTTTCAACCGCAGTATCAGTGACAACCCCACGACGACGGAGCACGATACCACAATGGCTATCCGTTTTGATGATATCGCACTCAAACGGCATGGCCCACCATTCACCGTGGTCGGGGTAGGGTTCACCGCTAAGCATGGTAGGGGCGTCATTGGGGAAGAGCTCATCCCAGCCCCCACAAAACCAATCGTCGTAGGCCGCGCCATAGTGCGCCGGGCGTGGGGGCAGGCGCGGATTGTGCCACAATACTTCACAGTCGGCGATTTTGTCATAGAGCGACCACAATTTGCCCCCCAGCTCGGGCAAAAACATGGCGCGCAGATAAGGGTTTTCGAGGATAATGGCCCGAAATCCCCGCCAGGTATAATTTGCATCAATGCGGGTATAACTCATCTTCATCCCTTCAATCGTGTGATTCAATCCGATCGAGTCTGAGGATTTCGGCACTAAATTCTGGTAACGCTACTGCAATCCCATAGCGCATGATATCGCTACCCCGCCGTTGCCATTGTTGGTGAGCATCTTCATAGACAATGCGATACATGGCATCTGCCTGCAAGCCACGCGGGTAAATCACTCGCGACGGGGTATCGCCCATGGCACGGTACACCATCACCACGCTCTGGTCTGCTGGGACGGCGACAGACTGGATGGCATCCCAACCCCAGCCAAGATTATTGACATTGGCGCGGGGGGGCAATAAATGGATGACTTTGCCATCGCGAATCAGCGTACGGTAGCGTTTGTATTCATTGATAGCCCGCACGGCATCGAGGCGTTGGTCAACATTCCAATCGGTAATGCGTTGCATGAAAATCAGTGGCCCACCAAAAATCGCACTGCGCAAGGTATAGGGCGTGGGGTCGTCTTCCATGTAGCGCACACTATAGCGCGGTGAAAAAGGATACGATGCCCCATAAATCCCTTGACGGGTGGCATACGTCGCAATATTGTCGACGGTGATGCTGGTGTGGTAGAGTTGGGCCATTTTGTAGGTCATCATCATGCCACCATCTTCGCAGTTTTCGAGCACCACATGCGGATACTTGGCACGGATGGTGCCAATCACGATGTCGAGCCCATACTGTGAATTGGCATAGTTACTATCACCCGGGGCATGACTATGGTCAGTGCGGGGACAGTATTTGACCATGTCTTCACCGTCTTGGATGATGTAATCGATGCCTTCGGTCTCGATCAAGCGCGAAATCTGGGCAATAATCCAATCTCGGCAGGGCTGATGCCCAAAGCACAAAATCCCCGCCCCAAAGTAGTCGTCGTAGGTATGGATCAACCACTCAGGGTGCTCCTGCGCAATCGGGGCATCGGGCGCGCATTGTGCCATAGCAATATGCACCCCAAAGCGCATGCCGTATTGCTTGGCGCGCGCCGCCAATGGGGCGAGGCCACGGGGAAATTTGGCAGAATTAGGGTGCCAATCACCGATGGTACGCGCCCACCCCAAATCCATCACCACTACTTCGATGCCTAATTCGTGGCAGGTGTCGATGACAGCCAATTGCTGCGCTTCGTTGATTTCTTGGCCATACTTCCACGAATTGTATTGCACCCACGGATATTGGTTATCGGGCACTGCTGGGTAGATGTGTGCTTCGGCGAAGCGCTGGGTTACATACCCGGCTTCGTCCCAATCACCCGTATACCCACCAATAAACATCCCCGGTACTTCAAATACGCCATCGGGCGCAAGTTGATGCGCCAGCGTATCGATACTATTGCGTACCGTGGTTGTGGTAGGGGTTGCCCAGGCATGCACCCGGCTTTTGCCGTTAAATTCGATGCCACACACCACCCCGCTCCCCTGATTGGGGTGCTGGGGGTTCGTGTCGTGGGGCGGGGGGCGCATAGCAAACCAGCCACAGCTCGTCGCACCGTCGTAATGTGATGGATACGAGCCCATGCGGATTTCGATGGGGGTACGACCGGGCCAGATTTGACTTTGATGTTGACTAAAAAAATCACGCCGATAGGCCCAACTAAATTGATCGACATGGAACAGATAGAGTGGGGCCTGTGGGAATAGCAAATGCACAATCGCACAATCAGTCACCGTACGAACCTGTGTACTGCGGTTGTGTAATGTCCCCCAGGTACGTAGCATCGGATGGCGGGCAAAGAGCTGAATCGTCAACTGCAGTTGGAACCCTACTGCATCGGCCAAAACTGCCACCGTCGTTGTACCATCGGCGTGGGTGACTGGATCGGCAACCGTCAGCGCTTGCCAGGCAATAGCCTGCTGATCGCACTGGATATCACCCAACACGCCTTCACATGGTGCAAACGCACCCTGGGGAGAGTGCATTGCATAGCAAATTTGCTGCTGGGCATGGTGAATCGTCAGTGTGATGTGTGTATGCTGCAGTGTGGTCGTGGTATCCGTACGCGTAATCTGCATAATCCCCTCTATCTCGCCAATACCCTGCGATAAAATATCCCGTACCACCACGCAATGTGGGGGTACGGGATGGTTACGACGATACTAGCCTTTTGCCAACAAGGCATTGGCTTTTTCGTCGATTTGCTTACCGGCGTCCGCAGCGGTGACTTTGTTGTTCCAGAATTGATCAAGGATTGGTCCAAAGACTTCGCCAAGGATTTGTTGACCGGCCTTGTGATACATGTCACCCAATTTGGCATCAGGTAAGGTATCGAGCACGGTTTTGAAGCCAGCAGGCAAGCCACCAAGGAAGGCGGCCGAATTGCGGGCATCGGTGCGAATCGGAATCCAGTCGCGGGTCTCGGCCATGGTCTGTTGGTACTCGGTGGCACACCAAATCGCCCACGCCGTTGCAGCGTCGGTATGCTTACCATCCTTGGCAACTACCCAGCCACCAAACCAATACGGCATCACGGTCATGTCGGTCCACTTGGGCAATGGGGCCACGTCCCATTTGAACTTGAGGTCGGCATAGCCGGACATACCCCATGAGCCGCCAGGCGTCATGGCAACTTTGCCTGAGGCAAAGATACCGACGTCTTGGCCGACAATTGAACGAGTGGCCTGGTCAGGAGCCATTTTGTTGACATACATGGCATCTTGGATGAACTTGAGACCGTTGACCGACTTTTCTTCACTGACAGTGAATTTGGTTGGTTCGACGATTTTGTCAAAGAAGGCACCACCTTGATCCCAGGCCAAGGTCTGCGCGCCCCACCACACGCCCAAGTCACCAATGTCAAAACCCCATTGGGTGACGGTATCACCTTCGCTGATTTTGAGTTTGGCGGCTGCAGCCAGCACGTCATTCCATGTCCATGAGGCATCAGGGTACTTCACACCGGCCTTGTCAAACAAGTCTTTGTTGTAGTACATCTGCATCATCTGCAAGTTTTCGGGGATGGCAAACAGATTAGCACCGTCGAAACGCCACACATCAAACAATTTGGTTGGGTAGAGCTCGGGGTTGCTCAAATCTGCGGCCACATTGACTTCTTCTTGCACGTTTTTGAGCAAGCCTTGCTTGTAGTGGCCATAGGCTTGCACGTCCCAGAAGTAGACATCGATGGGGTCTTTGGAGGCGTATGCCAAATCAACCTTGGGCCAATACTGGTCCCATGGCAACAATTGCATGTCGACTTCGTACTTGCCTTTGTATTTGGCATTGAACAAATCTGCCCGCTTCTTGAAGTTTTCGTCAAGGACGGGAGAATTGCTCCACATCAAGGCCTTAAATTTGGCAGCTTCGCCGGTGGCTGCATCCGTTGCAGGAGCTTCGGTAGCGGCCGGGGCAGCGGTGGCAGCGGGGGCTGCTGCATCAGGGGCTGCAGTAGCTTCAGGGGCAGCGGCAGGTTTTGTCGCACTACAAGCTGCTAACAGACCCGTAGCCACGGCAGCGGTACCGAGTGCCATCGTGCGCAAAAATCGACGACGATTAAGCGCCATACCATTTGGGGTATCGTGTTCCTGGCTCATGACCTTTTCTCCTTGTTGTAACAAGTCATTATGTACAGAGGGGGTTACCCTTTGATACCGGTTGTCACTATCCCACGCACAAAATAGCGCTGGGCAAACAAAAACAATACTAATGGCGGAATCACCGAAATCGACACCGCTGCCATCAACAAATGCATCTTGGGACCAATCTTGGCCGAGCCTTGGAAGTAGGTCAACGCCACAGCGATGGTATGCATGGTGACATCAGACAGATAAATCAACGGCGTGAAAAAATCGTTGTAGGTACCGACAAACGTAAACACCGCAATCGTCGCCAATACTGGACCACTGAGCGGCAACATGATGTACCACCAAATCTGATAGATTGTCGCCCCATCCATCATGGCCGATTCTTCGAGTTCACGCGGGATAGTAATATAAAATTGGCGCATCAGAAACACATAAAACGCATTCCCAAAAAATGCCGGCACAATCAACGGTAAAAATGTATTGACCCAGCCAACTTTGTTGAACATCAAATAGGTCGGTACCAACGTCACGGCCCCGGGCAACATCAACGTCGCCAGCAACAACATAAAAATAAAATCCCGCCCAGGTGCCCGTAACCGCGCAAACCCGTAAGCCGCAAATGATGCCGAAAACAACGTCCCTACCATCACCGTGCTCACAATTAAAAAGGTATTGCTGGCATATAACGAAAAATTCAAGCGCGTCCAGGCCGTCACAAAATTGACCCACTGCGGATTATCTGGCACCCAGATTGGGGGCATCAAATAGACTTCGCCCGCTTGCTTGAGTGATGTCGAAATCATCCACAAGAACGGCACCATAATCACAGCCGCACCACCCAGCAACAATCCGGCTGCCCCGATCGCCATCAACAACTGCTGACTACTTCTACGGCGAAACCAACGAACTGGTGTATGCATCATGACTTCCCCTGTCGTTCGGATTCATAAAATACCCATATCGGCGATGAACGAAATACCAACAACGTCAACACCATCACAATCAAAAACAACACCCATGCTAACGCTGCCGAATAGCCGAAATTGAGGTAGATAAAGGCATGGCGATATAAATAGACCGAAATAAACATCGTGGCATTGTTGGGACCACCATTGGTAATCACATATGCATCCGTAAAGACCTGCAGCGCCCCAATTATCCCCAATACCAAATTAAAAAAGGTCACGTGCGAAATGAGTGGCATGGTCACATGGCGAAACTGTTGCCAGCGCCCAGCACCATCGATTTCGGCCGCTTCCATCAATTCTTGGGGGATGCCTTGTAACCCCGCCAAAAAAATCAGCATCGTCCCACCCACGCCCCACACGCTGGTGATAATCAACGCCGTCAAGGCCCATTTTTCGTCAATCAGCCAATTGGGGCCTTTGATGCCGATATTGTGCAATAACGTGTTGATGACCCCGTACTGCCCATTAAAAATCCAGCGCCACAACATCGCCACCCCTACCCCCGAAATCACCGTGGGCAAATAATAAATGGCGCGAAATACGTACATGCCACGGATTTTTTGGTTGAGTAATATCGCCAAAAAAAGTGCCAGCACCAACCCCAGTGGGACGCTGACCACTGAGTAGATGGCACTGACACGCAATGACTGCCAAAACAATTCTTCGCCATACATCTTGATGTAGTTCTCGACCCCAATCCATTTGGGATCACTCAACAAGTTGTATTCGGTGAAACTCAACCCCAACGAAACAATGACCGGCCCCAGCGTAAATAACAACAACCCAATTATCACCGGCGACATGAATACATACGCATGCACTGCTTCACGTCGTTCACGTTTGCCTTGGCGGCGTGATTCAATTACGCGACTTGATTGCCCCATGTGATAACCTCGCTGTTATCATAATCATTTATATTTTCACATATGTGAAAACGTTTCATTAATCTGTGTATCCTGAGTATACCATAGGAACGACCGGTGTCAAGCAGTCTGAATTGGGCGAATCAGAATCATAACCGCCCCTGGCTCGGGTAAATCATCACAGTACAATCCATTGACGAGATTCACCCCAGCCATAGTCTGCACCCGATTATCACCGAGCCAGGTTAATTGGTACTGGAGCTCAGGATCAATGGCGGTCACTGGTATCACACGGCGTGGCTTGGCACCTGGCAAGCGAAAGACTGCAAGGAGTGATTCGGCACTTTCGGGGAGCACATATTGGAAGGCCGCATAGCGATCAAGCGTTCCGTCACGGCGCGGTTGATTGCTCTGGTGGTGCAAAACCCCATACTTCACGAAGCGCCGGATAGTGTTTTTATAATCAAGAATATGCTGGGCATAGCGATCAGCCACCCACGGCAACAAGGTCGGCAAGCCCTGTGAGAACCCAAAGCGGCGCAACATACCAATCCGGGTGTAATAATCGAGCTGGCTGACCGTCAAGTCTTTACTCTGTGGGTTAAAGGTCTGTTGGGGGTGATCGGCAAAGCCCCACTCACAAAATCCCCAGTGGAGCAAGGCATCGGGGGCCAGCATGGTGGCAGCGCCCCAAAAGAGTTGCAAGCTATGTTCAGGCCAATCAGGATCACTCAAAAACGCCATGTGGGTTTGGCGCGCCAAGCCGAGGTCGATGCGCAAGCCACCCGACGAACAGTTTTCGAGGACTACATCAGGATGCGCGTCGCGTATCGCTTGGAGCAGGCGATAATAGCCGTGGTAATGGCACAACAAGCCATCACCGGCACCATGGCCGTGGTCGGTGCGGTCACAGCCTGCACCTGGATCAAGATTAAAGTCCAGCTTAATCCAATCAGCGGCATAATCGGTAATCAAACGATCAAGGGTGTCGTAAGCCCATTGCCAGCCAGCGTCACTGCCCAAACAGACGTAACCGAGGGGAGCGGAATGGCGAGTCGCCACAATCGCCGGGTGCTGTTTGGCAGCTTCGGCATGGCGCCCCAAGGCTTCGATTTCGCACCACAACCCAAACGCCATGCCGTGCTGGTGCGTGTAGTCGGCCAAGGCCCGAATACCCGACGGGAAGCGCCGCGTGTTGACGTTGTGCCAATCACCGCGGTAATCATACCAGTGTGTACCGGGGTCAGACGGACCAAACCAGCCGGCATCAAGGGTACAGACTTCGATCCCCAAGGTGGCGGCCACGTCGACATTGGCACGGAACACTTCTTCGTTGATGGCGCGATCTTCATAGGTCCACCAATGATTCCATTCGACCGGCATAGCGTCAGCCAATGGCGCATGAGGGTACCAGTATTTGCGGCCAATAGTGGCGTATTGTTGCGCCAAATCATTGAGACCGGGATTGTCATTGAGCACCCAGGCCACTTTGGGAGCAGTCACCGATTGATTGGCATCGAGCAGACTATAGTAGGCCCATTCATTGAGGCCGGCACTCAGTTCAAAGCCGCCGTCATCTTGTTCTGCGAGGCGGATGGCCCAATTGCCCGACCACGCCACCGCCACGGACATTGCCGAACGGCCATCGCGCCACAACGTGCACCATGGGTGCATTCCTTGTGACGAGCGCCCAGCGCGGGTTTCGAGCCGCACATCGCCGTTGAGGCGCCCACGCACCGGCTCAAATTCACTGCCCCAGCCACCGGTATAATGCAACATATCGTATGACGCAGAAGGAATATGCAGTACCAGCGAATCAAGCCGGGTAATGGTTTGCGGCGCAGTACCGTGATTTTTGACCACGACCCAGCTTTCACAGAGTGTGGCACCGGCATAGGTCATCACAAAAAAATCAATGGTGAGCTGGAGCGGTGCATAATTGAATGTGAGTTGGGTTTGGGTTTGTCCTACGGCAAGAGTCGTTTGGGTAACTGCGTGTAACACCACATCGGGGTGCATGGCATCAATGCGTTCACCATCGACTTCGACGGCAAATAAGCCAGAATCCGCCATCCCCCAACCGACTTCACCGACTTCCAATGTTTGCAGAAAGCGTGGCGGGGCCGATTGATAGACAAATTGCAAGCGATCGGCGGTGAACACTATCTGAGCTGGGATCGTCATTGATGGCCCTTTCGCATCTGTGAAACATGTTTATCCTATGGTAAAAGTGATGGTAGAATCTGTCAATATCGTTTCATCTGATGCAAGCGTCCTGATTGCATTACCATGCGGAGGCCACCATGCGGATTGATGCCGTTGATTTTTATTATTTAGCCATGCCCGAAGTGCTCGATATCGGCGATGGTAGCCAAGATGCCTTGCTGGTCCGGGTCCAAGCAGGCGAATATGTGGGCTGGGGAGAGTGCGAAGCCGCCCCGCTGGTATCGATTGCCAGCCTCGTCTGCCCGATGTCGCATAGTGCCTGCAAGCCGGTACGCGATTCGGTGCTGGGTCAGACCCTCGACGACATCAGCGATATTTACCGCATCGGGGCGCTTGTGCGCGCCAATAGCCTTGATTTGCTCCAAGCCGAGCATACCTTGTCGGGGATTGATATTGCACTTTGGGATTTGTTGGGCAAAAAACTGCAGGCACCGGTGTTTCAACTCCTCGGCTACGCCACCGCTTATCCCAAACTGCCCTATGCCTCACAATTGTTCGGTGATACCCCCGAGCAAACCATGGCCCTGGCCCAACAGGTGCGTGCCAAAGGCTTCAAGGCGGCCAAATTTGGCTGGGGGCCATATGGATTGGGCAGTGTCAGCACCGACGCCGCTCATGTCTATGCCGCCCGCGAAGGACTTGGTAGTGATGGGATTTTGCTCATCGATGCCGGCACCGTCTGGATCGACGATGTCGCCAAAGCCCACGCCCGCCTCGCCGCCCTACACGCATGCAATGTCACCTGGCTCGAAGAGCCGTTTGTGTCGGGTGCCCTCAAATCGTACGCGGCACTGAGTCACTCGGCGGCGCCCGTCAAGCTCGCAGGCGGCGAGGGCTGTCATACGTTTTATATGGCGCAACACATGATCGACTATGCTGGGCTGGGTTATGTCCAAATCGATACTGGGCGGATCGGGGGCATTAGCATTGCCCATCAGGTTGCCCAATACGCCCAGCAAAATAACGTCACTTATGTCAATCATACATTTACGTCAAACCTGGCCTTGAGTGCGTCGTTGCAGCCATATGCCGGCATAGAAAGTGATATAATTTGTGAGTACCCCGTCGCACTTAAACAACTTGCTTGGGACATGACCCACGAACACCTTTTGCCCGACAGTAACGGCTTAATCCACATCCCCACCGGCGTCGGCTTAGGCATTACGCCCAACCTGGCAGGCATTGCGCCGTACGTAGTTGATTGCGACATTCAGGTCGCCGGCAAATCGGTGTATCGTACCCCTGCATTACGTGCATAGCAAAGGAGCAGGCACATGAATGAATTAACCCAACAAATTGCCACCATCGCCGCCGATTACCAAGCCCAAGGTGCCGAATACGGCATCCAAGTCAGCGTCTATCACCACGGCCAACAAATCGTCGATTATAGCGGTGGTACCCGCAATAGCGCTGGTGATGCACTCGGTGCCGATAATCTGATTTATTGCTGGTCGATGACCAAAGGGCTGATGGCGCTGGCAATGCATATCGCCGCAGAAAAAGGCACGCTGGACTACGACGATTTGGTCTGCCGCTATTGGCCCGAATTTGCCCAAAACGGCAAAAAATATATCTCGATCCGGCAATTTTTGGCGCATACCTCGGGCATGGCCGATATGCCACGGGTCACCACTGACGAAATTTGCGATTGGGACGGCATGTGTGCGCGCTTCGCCGCTATGGCTCCCAAAACTCACCCCGGCGAATCACCCGCCTACCACGCTATCAGCTATGGCTGGCTACTCGGTGAAGTATTACGCCGTGCCGATGGTCGCACCGTCACCCAGTACATCCAAGACGAAATCTGTGCTCCATTGGGGATTCGCGACCTGCACATCGGCCTACCCAGTAGCCGCTACGACGATACCGCCGAATTGCGCTACGACGGCTTACCCCATCCACTCAGCCACGACCATTGTGGCACCATCGACATGGTCAACAATCCAGCGGCCTTCGCCAATCTACGCAGTGTGCAATCTGCCTGTATGCCTAGTATCAACATGATGACCAGTGCCCGGGCATTGTCACGCGTCTATGCTTCACTGGTAGGTGAGGGCGTCGACGGCGTGCGCCTGCTCACGTCACGCCGTGTCGACATGCTTCGGAGCGTGCAACGCTCGGCCCTCGACGGCACTACTGGCTTCCGTATGGCGTTGGGGTTGGGCTATCAGCTCCCCGATTACCAAGACGATTCATCGATGTCACGCCGGCGTGGGGTATTTGGGCATGGCGGTTGGGGTGGCTCGAGTGCCTTTGCCGACCCCGATTATGACCTAGCCTTTGCCCTCACCAAAACCAACATGTTCCACGCTGTAACCCCCGCCGGGATTGCCTTGGTAGTTGGTCAGGCCGTCCGCGCCCATTTGGGTATCCCCGAAGCCTAAATCACACATCGCACCATCACGTTATTCTTTTCGACTAACGTGATGGGCGCTATGTAGCGGGCATTCCTAGGCAAAAACAATGATTTTTGACATTTGACATATTCCAATCCAGACAGAATTGGCTACAATAGTACGGCATCATCTGCAAATTCCCGCCTAGTGCTTATTTTTTCACTAAAAGGATGTATCATGACCCTCAGTCAAGCCCTGACCCAACACATCGAAGGCGCCATCGCCAGTGGCCGCGAAGAAGGTATCCAACTCTGCGTCTACCATCACGGCCAAATGATTGTCGACATCACCCGCGGCACCCGTGACGATGCCGGTACGCCCCTAACCCCCAACGATTTGGTACTAGTCTGGTCGACCAGCAAGGGCATCACTGCCACCGCCATGCACATCCTCGCCGAGCGTAAACTTATCGAATACGACGATGCAATTGCCCGTTACTGGCCCGAATTTGGTCAGCATGGCAAAGAGGCCATTTCAATTCGCCACCTGATGAGCCACACCGCCGGGATTCCCCATTTGCCCGCCGATACGTCACTCGAGGTCCACGCCGATTACGATGCTGTGTGCGCCGTACTCGCCAACATGACACCCGTCAGCCGAGCCGGACAAATCCCCGCTTACCACGGCTTGACTTATGGTTGGCCGCTCGCCAAAGTGCTCGAGGCCGTCGATGGGCGCCGCTTTGGGCAATTCATCCAAGACGAAATCTGTACGCCACTGGGTATCACCGATTTGTTTTTTGGCTTGCCCGCCGATCGACGCGGTGATGCAGCCCGCTTGAGTCACGACCTCGGCCCCAATGGATTTGC
>CALFIC010000162.1 GCA_937876225.1 uncultured Chloroflexota bacterium
CATGCGTTGCATGGTGGAGCCGCAGTACGACGCAGCGTGCTGCGGCTCGACTGCGTCTCTACAAGTTCACACTTCCAACTTTACTTCCTCCTTCATGCTTTAAACTTCCTCCTTCTTCTGGTATAATAGCGTTACCACCCCCCCCTGGGGAGGGGGTATGGGATAGGAGAACGACGGATGAGTAGCCACAAAGAGCAAGTGCAACAACGTTTACGCACCATCGAAGGTCATGTGCGCGGAATTTACCGCATGGTCGAACAAGACAGCTATTGCATCGATGTATTGATGCAAATGGACGCCGTCCAAAAGGCGCTTGATCAAGTGGGGCGGATGGTAATGGATCAACATTTGCATGGTTGTGTGACTACTGCCATCCGCAGTGATGACGCCGCCGAACGCGAGCGAGTCATTGGTGAACTGATGCAGGTATTTAGTGAACGGAGAAAGTAACATGGATCGCATTGAATTGCCCGTTGGTGGAGTGACGTGTGGTGGGTGTGCTGGCCGCGTCAGCAAAGCCTTGTTGGCCGTGCCTGGCGTTGCCACGGCACTCGTCAACGACGATCGTAGCCAAGTAACCATCGAAGGTGCCGCATTAGAGCGCCAGGTATTGGTTGCCGCCATCCAAGATGCCGGTTACCAAGTGTTGGCACCAACCATGATTGCATTGGGAGCTGAAAATGGCGCTAGTTGCTGTGGCGGTAATTCCGAAGGTTGCTGTTAGTTGTGTGGGGTGCTGTGGTGATGTGGAGTATTTACTCCACATCACATTCCCGTAATCCAAAGGAATGACCATGACGACGAGTGATAATGTGCGTGAATTTGCGGTCACGGGGATGACCTGTGCCAGTTGTGTGATGCGGGTCGAAAAAGCCTTGCGCAAAGTCGAAGGTATCAGCGAGGCAACCGTCAATCTCGCCGACGAGCACGCCGTCGTTCATGCCACCCCGAGTGCCTTGATTGTTGCCGTAGCGGCGGTCGAAAAAGCCGGCTATGGCGTGATTCGTGAACAACTCGAGTTGCCGATTACTGGTATGACCTGTGCCAGCTGTTCGGCACGCGTCGAAAAAGCCTTGCGCAAGCAACCAGGGGTGTTGTCTGCCACGGTAAATTTGGCTGACGAACGCGCCACCATAGATTTTTTGCCATTGGTAACGACCCAACCCTTGTTGATTGCCGCCATCGAAAAAGCCGGCTATGGCGTGATTGTGACCGAAAATAGCGTCGATGCCAATGACAGTGAAGCCGATGCCCGCGCCCTCGAGCTGAGTCAACGCTGGCGTCGTTTGCTGGTTGCCATGCTGTTTGCCGTGCCCTTATTTGTGATTTCGATGGCCAAAGATTTTGGGTTGATTGCGCCATGGCCCATCGGCAGTGCCGTCGCCATGGTTGCGACCAATGGCATCGCGCACATGCACATGCTCCCGGCGCGCCTCGATGCTTTTAATTGGTTCTTTTTGGTGCTGGCACTTCCCGTGCAAATCTATGCTGCCAGTGATTTTTATCGGCATGCCTGGGGCGCCTTGCGTAACCGTACCGCCAACATGGATACCTTGATTGTGTTGGGCTCGAGTGCCGCCTTTTGGTATAGCACGATTTTGTTGCTTGGTGGTGGGGTCGGACATGTCTACTACGAAACCGCTGCTACGATTATTGCCTTGATTTTGGTGGGCAAATACCTCGAAACCCGCGCTCGTAGTCAAGCCAGTAGCGCTGTGCGTACGTTGATCGGCTTACAGCCCAAAACGACGCGCGTGCTCCGGGCAGGGGTGGCCCAAGAAGTGCCGACCGACCAGGTGCGCCGCGGCGAAATCGTGATTGTCAAACCAGGCGAACGAATTCCCGTCGATGGCGTGTTGGTCAGTGGCAATACCACGGTCGACGAAAGCATGTTGACGGGCGAAAGTCTGCCCGTCGGGCGCAGTTTTGGTGAGCGCGTCATCGGCGCCTCGATTAATTTGACCGCCGAGATTCAGCTCCGTGCCGAGGCAATTGGTAGCGATAGCGTGCTCGCCCAACTGGTGCGTCTCGTGCGCCAAGCCCAAGGCAGTCGTGCTCCTGTGCAACAACTAGTCGATCAGATATCGGCAGTTTTTGTCCCCGTCATCATCGCACTCGCACTGCTTACATTTGCCGTGTGGTGGTTGGTGATGGGCGTGCCACTTACTCAAGCCTTGATGTTTGGGGTAGCAGTGTTGGTGATTGCCTGCCCATGTGCCCTCGGACTCGCCACACCTACCGCCATTATGGTGGCGAGTGGCGTGGGTGCGAGCCATGGTGTGCTCATCAAAGGCGCTGCGGCGCTCGAGCGCTTGGCACAGGTGCGAATTGTAGCCTTTGACAAAACGGGCACGCTCACCGAAGGTCGCCCTCGCGTCCAAGAAATCGTCGCTATTGATGATGAAGCAACCGTCCTGGCCTTGGCTGCCGCCGTTGCTGCGGGCAGCACACATCCCCTGTCACAAGCAATTGCGACGGCGGCAAGCGAACGCAAACTTGTCATCCCCGTTGCAACGCATCGCCATGATTTGGCAGGGCGGGGGGCTGATGCGCAGATCGCTGATCAGTATGTGTTGATCGGTAATCTGACTGCCATGCAGGCATCTGGGGTCGATGTTGCGCCATTGCATGTGGCGATTGAGCGCTTACAAGCCGCCGGTCAGAGTATCGTAGTGGTGGCGGTGGCCGGGCAGGTCCGTGGGGTACTCGGGTTGCGTGACCAATTGCGCCCCGAAGCGCCGGCCGCCGTGGCGCAGTTGCATGCCAGCGGCGTGCGCACAGTGATGATTTCGGGCGATAACCAGACCACTGCTGCCCGAATTGCCGCTGACGTGGGCATTACGGAGGTGGTCGCCAATGTACTGCCGGCCGCCAAAGTCGATGCGGTGGTGGCGCTCCAGTCACAAGGGGTGGTGGCCATGGTGGGTGATGGCATCAACGATGCCCCTGCCTTGGCCCGTGCCGATGTGGGGATTGCCATGGGTAGCGGCACCGATGTCGCCATCGAAACCGCCGATGCCATTGTGATGCGCAACGATTTGTCGTTGGTGGCGTTGGCGTTGCGCTTGGGACAAGCCACCCTCACGACGATTCGCTGGAATCTGTTTTGGGCCTTTGGCTACAACGTCATCGGCATCCCATTGGCGGCCGGAGTGTTGTACCCATGGTGGGGCATTCAGCTCAGCCCGATTGTGGCAGCGGGTGCGATGGCCTGTAGCTCGGTGTTTGTGGTCACCAATTCGTTGCGCTTACGCCGGTTTCGTAACCAGTAGCGATGAAATAGTTTGTGTATTAGACAAAAGAGGAACCGATGAAGCAGTTACGTTGGGTTGGGATGATGCTGGTGGCACTGGTGTTGATGGCCTGTGGGAGCAGTAGCAGTAATACCGCTACGGGAGCGCCGACTGCAACTGCTATGGCTGGGCATGACATGACGGCAATGTCGATGACCAATGATGCCCCGTATGATGCGTTGTTTATTGATAGCATGATTGTGCACCACCAAGGGGCAATTGCGATGGCCCAAGAAGCCCTCGAAAAGGCTCAACATACCGAACTCAAGCAGTTTGCCCAAAACGTCATCATGGTCCAAGATGGCGAAATCACCCAGATGCAGGTGTGGCGCCATGATTGGTACCCCAAGGTGGCTATTAGTGCCGGTACCGGCATGGATATGGGTGATATGGTCGTTGCTCAAGATGATCGCTTTAGCTACGACGTGCGCTGGATTAATTCGATGATTTCGCATCACCAAGCTGCGATTACCATGGCCAAAGAAGCCTTGACCAAAGCCGAACACTCCGATATCAAAAACCTCGCCCAAGCCATCATCGATACACAATCTGCCGAAGTGACCCAGCTCGAAAAGTGGCGCGATCAGTGGCGCTAACGCCGGATTAGTGTGTGCGGCCGGTGAATTGGTCCATGGTGTGATAGATGCCAAACCATTCGCCCACAATCACGTCAAACCAGCTCCTTGGCAATAGCCCACGGAGCAACGGCAATACGTTCACAATCCACGGCAAGCGCAATACGTTGCGATTGCCGTGGATTGCGTTAGCAATCTGAGTCACCACATACGCGGGTTTGAGGATGGGGATGATGGGCGAGCGGACTCCGGCAAACATCCCCGTATCGATGTAATAGGGCATGACTGTCGTGACCTGTACCGCACTGTTGATTTGCGCCAATTCCAGCTGCAACGATTCAGACCAGCCCGTTACTGCCCATTTGCTGGCACAATAGACCGCCATACGCGGGTTGGCGAGCAGGCTGGCTGCCGACGAAATATTGACGATATGCCCATGATTCCGCGCCATCATCCCCGGTAATACTTCACGAGTGAGGTGCATGAGGGCGGTGGTGTTGACGGCCATTTCGTTGTCAATATCGGCATGGCTATGCTCATAAAAAGGCTTCCCCACTACAATTCCCGCATTGTTGACCAGGATGTCGACGGTGATGCCATTAGCGGTCATCGTTGCGAGGGTTTGTTGGATTTGGGTGACATTGGTAACATCGACGGTGTATCCTTGGGCCTGTTGGCCATTGGCGGTTAATTCGGCAACGACAGTGTTAATAGCTGCTTGATTGATGTCCCAAATGATGAATTGTTTGGCACCTTGTGCGAGTAATTGCTTGCCGAGCAATAATCCGATACCCGAGGCTCCGCCGGTAATTAGTACCGTGGCATTGGTAATAGTTGTCATAATAAAAATCCTTGTGGTGGTGGGTGAATTGATATGGATGAAGCGATTTTGGCACACTATTACAGATTAGACAAATCACGTGGGGAGGATTTGCTTTATCTCGCACAGAGCACGCAGCGGGCGCAGAGCTCACACACCCAGCGTCATTGCATGGGCGCGGGAGCGTCCGTGCAATCTCCGTGGCTTGCCATCTGCATTTTCCATTTTCCATTTTCCATTTTCCATTTTCCATTTTCCATTTTCCAT
>CALFIC010000163.1 GCA_937876225.1 uncultured Chloroflexota bacterium
AAATTGAAAATGGTCCCCGCGCACCTCGACAATCGTACGTGCGTGGCATGCCTCGCACTCTAGTGCGATGGCATGCCTCGCACCCTGAATCCGCCGCGTGCGCCCTGGCAATCATCCCATGGCATGCCAAGGAGATTCCACGCCGGTTGCCCCTCGACAATCGTACGAGGCATGCCTCGTACGTGCGATGGCACAGCCTCGCACCCTCGATCCTCCTATGGCAACCGGCATGGAATGACGTTGGGGGCGGAGGATCCGCGCACCCCGACAATCGTACGTGCGTGGCATGCCTCGCACTCTAGTGCGTGGCATGCCGCGCACCCTGAATCCGCCGCGTGCGCCTATGCGATTGTCCTATGGCACGTTGCATATAAAGATGCAGGATTGCATCTTCATATGCATTCTTATAATTCAATCTCATCTAATACGACTACGCGTAATTCTTTGATGCGCGTCAATTGATAATCATTTGTCACAAACACATCACATTGCGTATTTATTGCAGTAGCGATATGCAACGCATCTGGTGTTTTGATGTTATAGCGCACACGAATATCTGCGGCAGATTCAGCAATGTCTGACGTTATCGTATGTACTTGTACGATATTCGTCTCGTACAATAATGTTTTGTACGCATTCACAACCAATAAATCGCCTAATTGCAACGGTTTGACAAGTACTTCAGTTATGGTGAGTGTTGAAGTGTTATTTTCAATATATAACCGTTGTGTCAGAGAAAATAAATTATGTGTTTTCTGTGCGTAAATTGGATGATTTTCAACGAAATAAATGAATAATGCAGTATCAATATATATTTTTTGGACGCCTTGCAGAATAGTTGCAATATTCATCTCTACACATCCCATTCACGCCGCAAGGCAGTGACTTGGAGTTGGGCATCGGTGCCGTCATACAGGTGCATTGCCTTGCCACGGAGCACAGCAAAATCAACAGGGTGAGCCACTTCCTGTTGCGGTGCGCCGTTAGTCATCAATTGTTGCATTGACTTGTACACGATGCGTTGTTCGGCATACGATAAATCAGCGATCGCCTGCATAATTTCGCTAACAGTTGTCATATCAATCCCTCCCTTTAGGCAAAATTATACCGCATCATTCATTGTCGCTATGCACCCCTCAATCCTCCCATGGCTCACCCACGGAGATTCCGTACAGCCGCAGCCTGCTGCGGCTCTCCGGTTGCCTAGGCAACCGGCATGGAATGACGCAGGGAGCGGGGGATCCGCGCACCGCCCAATCGCACGTGCGATGGCATTGCCTCGCACCCTGAATCCGCCGCGTGCGCCTGAGCGATTGTCCCATGGCACGCCGAGGAGATGCAATGCTGGGGCTGGGATAAATCGCGCACCGCCCAATCGCACGTGCGATGGCATAGCCTC
The DNA here is from genome assembly GCA_937876225.1 of uncultured Chloroflexota bacterium. Taxonomy (GTDB): domain Bacteria; phylum Chloroflexota; class Chloroflexia; order Chloroflexales; family Roseiflexaceae; genus UBA965. The sequence continues at coordinate 1,400 of CALFIC010000163.1, forward strand.
GTACGTGCGATGGCATAGCCTCCCACTTCAGCCCAACACCCCCGAGGCGCGAAAGGCCGCGATTTTTGCCACATCAAAACCCACTTCGGCCAAAATCTCGTCGGTCTGCTCACCCAACATAGGCGGATGATGACGCACCGTAGCCGGGGTCTCGGTCAAACGATAGGGCGCTCCCACCACCCGGATATCGCCGATGTGGGGATGGGCAATCGTCAGCACTTCATCGAGCGCATTGACTTGCGGGTCGGCAAAGACACTGGCCATGTCGTGGATTTCGCCAATGGGTACGCCCGCCGGGATGAGCTTGTCCTCCAGCTCGCGTACCGTGTATTGCATAAAAATACGATCGAGGGCGGCGTTCATTTCGCGGTAATGCACCGAGCGCTCATGGTTGCTGGCAAAGCGGGGATCATTGGCCAAGTCATCGGCCCCCAAGGCCGCCAAAAAACGTTGCCACAATACGTTGGTACCTACCGCCAGATTGAACCAGCCATCTTTGGCTTGATAGACGCCGTAGGGCGCGATTTCGGGGTTGTGATTGCCGGTGCGTTTGGGCACTGTGCCGGTCGCCAAATAACCTGCCGCATGGTACGACATCATTGCCAATTGCCCCGACAGCAACGAGGTGTCGATGTATTGACCAATCCCCGTCCGCATACGGTGGATGGTGGCTGCTAAAATCGCATAGGCGGCATTCATACCACTCATCAGGTCCGACAAGGCAATCCCTACCCGCATCGGATTACTATCGGCATGCCCCGTCACACTCATAATCCCACCCAAGCCTTGGATGACTTGGTCATAGGCAGCCCGACCGTGATCGGGTCCGTTTTGACCAAAACCTGAAATTGAACAGTAAATAATATCTGGCTTAATTACCTTGCAGGCTTCATAATCAAATCCATATTTTTGCATGTGGCCAGGCACAAAATTTTCAATTACGATATCGCTCTGTGCCACCATGGCCCGCATGATTTCGGCACAATCAGGGTGACGCAAATCGAGGGTGATACTGCGCTTGTTGCGGTTGATACTCAAAAAATAGGTGCTCTCGCCCGCCACAAACGGCGGTCCCCAGGCCCGCGAATTATCGCCCACGTTGGGTTGTTCAACTTTGATGATATCGGCGCCCATGTCGCCCAACATCTGCGTACAATAGGGCCCAGTCAAGGCCCGCGTCAAATCAAGGACGCGTAAATTTTCCAGTGGCAGGGTCATAGAAAGTGTTCCTTGTGTGCGCAACCCAGGTTACATCCTGCGTGGCAATATCCCCTATAGAATACCACGGCGCTACACAATCCGGGTTCCCTCGGGAATATGGATGCTCGCCAACGGCGTATCCGCCAAATCACTGAGCAGTTGCCGACGGGCCTTGCTCCATGGTCCGTGCAAGGCACATGGATTGGCTTCGCTACAATTGCGGTCAATCAATACACAATGCGTCGTGTCGGTGGCACCCTCAATCGCCTCAATCACATCAAGAATGCTGATGGTCTGCAGGTCTACGGTACACGTGTAGCCCCCCGTCGGCCCTGGGTCAGAGCGGGCCCAGCCCTTGGCCAGCAACGGCGTCATCACCTGCGACAAAAACCCCGTGGTCGTCCCTACCGCATCTGCCAACAGACTGGCCTTGGTCTTGGTGCCAAGGCGCGCCAAGGCTATCATGGCCCGGGTCGCAAGATCACTCTTGCGGGTAATTTCTAATCGCATACTGTAATCCTATAGGTTTAAATATTATGTATATTACACAAAATAATCCTACCAGCACACTCGCCGCCTATTTGCGTATTATCCTGCATAATTGCGCTATTATACACTTTTTATATAAAAACAGTTAACGCTGACGAAATATACAATAAAAAATCGCATTTATTTGTACCATTATTTTTTATTTTGCTATTGACAAATATTTCACAATCGTATAGTATGCAACTTAACGATTTACAAAAAAGTTAAATCGCATTGCTTCTAAGGAGCATAATCATGGAGACACACATCGTGGGGAACACGCTTGGAACCATGGTAAAACACATATGGCTAGTGCTGATTTTGATAATGGCGATGGGGTTAGTGAGCTGTGCAGGCGCCACCGCCAGTAGTGCGGCACCAGCCACCGCCACTGCCGTCATCGAATTGGAACTGGGCGACATGTACATCAAGCCCGCCAGCATCGACGTCCCAGCCGGACAACCGGTGACCCTCCATATCAAAAATGTCGGCGCCATGGCCCATAACGTCAAAGTCAATGGCGTCGATGGCAGCAAAGATTTAGCCACCGGCGAAGAGCAGACGATTATCGTCGGGCCATTTACCACCGCCACCCACGCATGGTGCACCTTGCCCGGCCACAAAGATTCCGGCATGGAGATGATGATCAACATCATCGGGGCTGCCACCGCCGACAGCCATACTGCCGCCGCTCCTGCCGCTGACAGCGCTGCGGATAGTAACGCCAAAATCGACGCCAAAGCAGTACCCGCCGAAGCATGGCACGCACGTGACCCCATCCTGCCCGCCAAGGCTAGTGGCACCGTGCACGAGATTGCCCTCGATGCCACCGAAACCCTGATCGAAGTCGCACCCGGCGTCACGCAGATGATGTGGACTTTTGGTAACACCGTGCCCGGCCCGATTTTTCATGGCAATATCGGTGATACCTTTAAATTCACGTTGACCAACAAAGGCATTATGGGGCATTCGATCGACTTCCACGCCGGCAAAGTCGCCTGGAACAAGAGTATGCGTACCATCAAAACCGGCGAATCCCTAGTCTATGAATTCAAAGCTGAATTCGCCGGCGCCTACATGTACCACTGTGGCACCGCCCCCGCCCTGCACCATATCGGCAACGGCATGTACGGCGCCATCATCATCGACCCACCCACCTTGGCGCCGGTCGAAAAAGAATTCGTCGTCATTCAGAGCGAACTCTACCTCGGACCCCAAGCCAAAGAAGGCGATTTGCGCAAAATGTTGGCCGAACAGTGGGATGCAGTAGTTTTTAACGGCTACTACAACCAATACAAATTCCGCCCCATTCATGTCGACAGCAACAAACGCTACCGAGTATGGGTAGTCGATGACGGCCCCAGTGAAAACTCGGCCTTCCATATTGTGGGAACCGTGTTTGATACCGTCTACAAAGAAGGCAGCTATTTGCTCCAGCCCGACGCCCGCCAAGGGGGCTCACAAGTCCTCGATTTGCAACCAGCCCAAGGGGGATTCGTCGAATTCAGCTTCGCTGAAGATGGCCTCTACCCGATGGTCACGCATAAATTCGCCAATGCCAGCAAAGGCGCCCTCGGCTTCTTTGCGGCCGGTGCTGTCGATACCAGCATGGTGGGTGGACATTAGTCTCATCACCATACCAAGGGACGGGGTGGCAGTTGCCACCCCGCCCTTTTTGCATTCCTGCTTACGCTCCCACTACAATCCGCATTTGGATGCCCACGCTATCACGCACCCACACCACGCCGTCTTGGACGGTATGGGGGTGGTTGGCGGCTACCAGCCGAGCAATTACAGTATTTTGCGCATCGGCATCAGGTAGATTCACCGTCCACCATACCAGACCAGTGGCGTTGTCCGGGGCCGCAGGAATGTTTTTGCCCCGCCACAGGTTATAACCGAGGTGGTGATGGTAGCCACCCGCCGACACAAATTCGGCTTGGCCGCCGTATTGTTGCACCAAATCAAAACCAATTACATCCACATAAAATTTGCGCGCCGCCACCAAATCGGCCACGTGCAAATGGATGTGCCCTACGATGGGGAATTGGGCATCGTCGGGCTCAGCGAGTAATGAGGCGAAATCGAGTGGATCAGTGGTCATCGAAATTTGACCGTTTTGGCTGGGCCAGGCACTTTTGGGGCGATCGACGTACAGTTCGATGCCGTTGCCTTCGGGATCACTCAAATAGAGCGCTTCGCTGACCCCATGATCCGACGCACCTTGAAGCTTCAGCCCAGTGCCCACATAGGTGCGGATGGCCGTCGCCAAGGCTGCCCGGGTGGGATAAAGGTAGGCAGCATGGTACAGACCGGCATTACGAGGCGCCGGTACGGCGCTGACATCGGGGATAAGGTGCAACAACACTTGGGTATCGCTCCCCAGCAGGCATGAACCATCATCGTCGGATTGGGTGTGCAACGTCATCCCGAGGGCTTGGGTATAAAACGCATACATCCGTTCGATATTGTGGACGCGCAATGCCAACGGACCGAGGGTTAATTGGGCTGGTAACATAACGGACCTCCTCTTGATAATCGATTGTCTCTACTATACCAACACCGTATCAACAATAGCGTGAACAGGATGTGTACAAAAAAGCGGTACCCATGCAACAGCATGAGTACCGTTCTGCGATTCGCGATTATTGGCCTTTGACGGCAGTCCAGACATCGCTAAAAATCTTGGTTTTTTCGTTGCGGACGGCCCATTCGAGGCGCTTTATGACTTCGGCGTCCGGCGCAAAGCCCTCGGCGTACAAGTCACGCACTTTCTAGATCGGAAGAGCGTCGTGTAGGGAAAGAGTGTCTTCGCCTGTGTAGA
>CALFIC010000164.1 GCA_937876225.1 uncultured Chloroflexota bacterium
ATATAGGGCATGGCCAGACGGTCATCGAGACACTCCGGAGCCATGGGTATGGCGTCGAACAAAACGCAGAGTGGGGCGCATGAACACCAACCCCATCCGCTTGATTGTCAGCGATATCGACAGTACCTTGATTTGGCGAGGGCACTTGCCTCCACAAAACCGTGCGGCCCTCGCTGCCGCCCACCAACGTGGCATCCACGTGGTGCTGGCGACCGTGCGCAAATATTCGTCGGCCAAAGAAATCGCCGACCAGCTCGATTTCGCCTGCCCCTTGATTTGCGAAGGAGGCGCAACCACCTACGACGCCACCGGACAATGCGTGGCTGCGATTGCGATTCCGGCCGACGTTATGCAGATTATCGCCCAGACTGCCGACCACCATGCGATTCCGCTGTTACTTACCAGCACGGGCACCAACTATGCCACGGCCGGCGCCATCAAAGAATTATCGGGGTTTGACCCAGACACTCATCATGTCGAAAACGCCACTAGCGTCAGTCAACAGCACGCCATTACCCGGATTATCGTCGCCGAAGCGCATCATGTGCATGCCCTCGAAGCGGCTATCGCTCATCTGCCTATCCGCATCGCCAAGCATTTTAATCGAGAAGGGGTGCTCGAAGACGCCGTGATTACCGCACCCACCGCCACCAAAGAAGCCGCCCTGCTGGCGTGGTGCCAACAACGGGGGCTCGATTGGCACGATGTGTTGGCGATTGGAGATGCCGAAGCCGATTTGGCGATGGTGCAGGCGGCCCGCATCGGCGTAGCCCCCGCCAATGCCCACGCTACCGTCAAGGCCGTCGCCAATTGGGTAGGTCCGTTAGCTGAAGCAGGTGCGGTAGCCGAAGCGATTCAACGTTTTGTATTTGATCAACAAACGAAAGCAGGTTTTTGATGATTATGGCAGGCTCGCGCACCGCCACGATTTTGGCGATTCAGACGATTAGCATACATGGCACCATCATGGTCGACGTCAGCTATCAAATCACCAGCGAAGCCACACCCCGCAATGCCCGCCTCGGCGGCGAAGCCATCAATGGCAATTTGGTGGTGGGGGCGAGCGTGCAAGTGACCTTTGTGATGAATGTGGCCACCGGCATGAGCGTGACAGGATAGCACTCCAGCTATTCCACGATGTACTAGCGAACGGGCACTCTCCGTCACGATGGGTGACAGAGAGTGCCCGTTATGGGTGTGGAGTGTTTGAGTACATCACGGGCAACGCGACGGGTATTCGCGCCGATCCCAATACATTATTGTCGTCGCCAAAACTACCACCGGCGCACTAGGCTATGGTATGCGCGTCGCACTCGCTGTAGGGGTGTTGGTGGCGGTGCGCGTCGCAGTGCGGGTAACGGTACTAGTGGCAGTACGCGTCGCAGTGCGAGTGTTGGTGGCGGTGCGAGTGTTAGTGGCGGTGCGAGTGTTGGTGGCGGTGCGAGTGTTGGTGGCGGTACGAGTGTTGGTGGCGGTGTTGGTAGCGGTGTACGTAGGAGTTGCAGTAATCCACTTGGCAAACAGGGTGATATTACCCGCAGTACTCGGCACATACGGAAACGTCAATGTACTGCCACCATCGCTTGCAGACCAGCCCACAAAGGTATAATCGGACCGCGTCGGTGGTGTTGGTGCGGATATCGGCAGCCCCTGCAACACTACCCCTGACGCAATTGCAGACCCACCGTTGGTGTTATAGGTGAGGGTGTATACTCCCTCTGCAATGGTCAGACCATCCATAAGACTTCCAACCGCCGGATATCCGAGTGCAGTAGACCGGATGTATGCAGTAGCGCCAGTGACACCGCTAAACGTGTCACTTGCGAGCGTCGGCTTATCAGCCAAGAAATACACGCTTCTCAGCGCGCTTGCACCTGTGAAGGCATTACTCCCGATGGATATGACCCCTGCTGGGATAGTGATAGCAGCGAGGGCTCTGGCATTATAGAATGCAGATTCCCCAATGGATGTGACCCCTGCCGGAATGGTGATAGCTGTGAGAGCAGTTGCACCTCTGAATGCAGATTCCCCGATGGATGCGAGCTGGCTGCCGGCTGCGAAGGTGACGGTTGTGAGGCTATTCGTACTGTGGAAGGCCCGAGACCCGATGGATGTGACCCCTGCCGGGATGGCGATAGCGGTGAGGGCAACTGCACCTTGGAACGCAGATTCCCCGATGGAGGTGACTCCTGCTGGGATGGTGATAGCAGTGAGCGCGCTTGCATAAGCGAACGCACCCACCCCGATGGAGGTGACTCCTGCTGGGATGGTGATGGCCGTGAGAGCGCTTGTATAACCGAACGTGTTATCTCCGATGGATGTGACCCTTGCTGGGATGGTGATAGCAGTGAGCGCGCTTGCACCAAAGAACGCTGCTTCCCCGATGGAGGTGAGTTGGCTACCGGCTGCGAAAGTGACGGTTTTGAGTCTGCTTGCAGCTGAGAATGCACCCACCCCGATGGAGGTGACCCCTGCTGGGATGGTGATAGCAGTGAGCGCGCTTGCATAAGCGAACGCATACGCCCCGATGGATGTGAGTTGGCTACCTGCTGCAAAGGTGACGGTTTTGAGGCTGCTTGCATTATAGAATGCTCGCGCCCTGATGGATGTGACTTCCGCTGGGATGGTGATAGCGGTGAGAGCGCTTGCATTTTCGAACGCGCTCTCCCCGATGGATGTGAGTTGGCTGTTGGCTGCGAAGGTCACGGTTTTGAGTCTGCTTGCAGCTGAGAACGCGCTCTCCCCGATGGATGTGACTCCTGCTGGGATGGTGATGGCCGTGAGGGCAGTTGCACGAAAGAACGCGCCCGCCCCGATGGATGTGACTCCTGCTGGGATGGTGATGGCCGTGAGGGCAACTGCACCTTGGAACGCGTTCAACCCTATTGATATGACCTCTACCGGAATGGTCGCTGTGCCAGTACAATTATCGTTACCGGTGACGCGGTTGTTTGTGATAGTGAACGTCCCACTCAGCGAGCATGCTACGGTCGTTGTCGCTGCCTGTGCCAGCGTGCCATTCAATCCAAACAACATCATACTAATGAGGAGTAGCGTCAATATTCGGTAATGCATTTTTTTCCTTGCAATGACAACGATTTAATATCCACACTAATTAATAAAAGTGGTATAAAGATCACTTTATCAAATATAGTAACATCTTAACCCGTCTGTACTGTAGACGCAACTGTCGCCCCATGTCAGCAAGTTTTTTGAGAATTACTATTTATTTTTTAAAATCCCATCACAATATGCTAAATGACAAGGTATAAATTCGTTGGTCCGTTGGTACGGTACGTGTTAACGGTGGTACGTGCGTAGAGACGCAGCATACTGCGGCTCTACTCTACGCATTTTTATCACATAATTCGATCTAAGCTCATCAAAAACGACAACCCACTGACAATCTGCATGCGCCCCATCATCACCGCCATTTGGGGATTGAGCGTACCCGCCAACAACCCTACGGCGTCGGCTTGCGACATTTTGATTACCGCTTCGGGTTGTGTGGCATCATTGAAGTTGACCCGCACCTCACCACCATCACTCAAGTTCAAACACAACGCCCCTTGGAGCTGGTGGAGATTGTGCAATTTGCCCCGCACAATCGGCTCGGTCACAAAGCGCATGCTGCCTTGTTGAAGCATCGTCGCAAATATTGTGGCGGGAGCCGTCAAACGTATATTCGCCGGACCATCACTCTCCGTCACCGTAACGCTCGCACCGTCAATCGCCACCCGCACGATTTGCTGACTGTCTGTGGCATGAAGTACCACGGTGAGTTTGGTGCTCTCACGGGTGGCCGCCGGTAATTGGGCGATTATGGCAACACATTGCTCTTTGAGGGGTTGTACGAGTTCAATTAAAGTAATCATGGTTGCACGCTTTCTTGTAACAACGTCAATACGAGAGGGGGATCGGGCGCAAGGACGAGTGTCATCGTCAATACCCGTGATGGCGGGACTGGCACCGTAAAAGCAAAGGGCTCAGTGGCATCGGGATCGAGAGTGCTGGTCGGACCAGTAACGCCATAGTGAATTCCCGCCGCATCCACAAAGGTAAAATCTTGGACGGCAACGTGCAGTTGGGTCGCGCTATGATTTATCAAACGGCCACGGATTTCGAGGGTCGATCCAACGCGCCGAAGTTCTTCCACATAGACGGCAACTCGGGGACCATTGGCTTGGTTGGTCACCGGCGCCACCGCAGATCCATCTGCAAGCCAGGCCGACACCGCCGCCAGCGGTTTTTCAAGCACCGTACCAATCATAGCCGGAATTTGGGGGGTAGGTGCCTGCTTAAATACACGCTGGAGGGATGTTTTTTGTTGGTCAAATAACGAAACACCAATCAGCCCTAGTCCAATCACCACACCGACAAGCCATAAGGGGATTTCTCGTCGTGGTTGCATGCCGATTACCTCCTTATGCCGTACGCAATTATACCCAATACTATACCATTTTGCCGCTACGCTCTCTGGTGCATACAACCAATTTTCACTTCGTCGGTTCGCAACGAATATAGTCGAAATCTGCTTAAATACACCGCTCACCATTTTATGGGCGATACAGGTGGTGTACACTAGAAAGCATAATTACTACTGTCAAAAGTATTGCATCATGACACAATTTTTGCTCATCGGCATCACCGCCTTGCTTTTTGCCATCATCGCCACCCCCGTTGCCCGCCGCATTGCCCTGCGGATCGGCGTGGTCGACGCCCCCTCGCAACGCAAAATTCATAGTGCCCCGGTGCCGTTACTCGGGGGGGCAGCGATTTATTTGGCGTGTGTGGGAGCCTTAGTATTGTTTGGCGAACGGTTCTATATTCGTGAGCTAATTGCGATTTTGTTGGCCGCCACACTGGTATCGCTCTGTGGGCTGGCTGACGACCGTTGGACGCTCCATGCCTACCCAAAGTTGCTGGGACAAGCCTTGGCGGCAGTGATTTTGGTGATTGGGGGCATCCAAGTGCAACTATTCACCAACAACACCTACAACATTATTTTGACCATGATTTGGGTGGTGGGGATTACCAATGCCATGAACTTACTCGACAACATGGATGGCTTGTCGAGTGGGGTGGCGACTGTCTGTGGGGCCTTCTTTTTGTTGCTGGCCGCCCAAAGTGGCCAGATTTTGGTGAGCGCTTTGGCGGCAGGCTTGATCGGGGCCTGTATTGGTTTTTTGCGCTACAACCTCAACCCGGCCACGATTTTCATGGGCGACACGGGGTCACTTTTTTTGGGATTGTTTTTGGCCGTCTTAGGTATCAAACTGCGCTTCCCTACCAATCAAATCATTATCACCTGGATGGTACCGTTGTGCGTGTTGGTATTACCCATCCTTGACACCACGTTAGTGTCGATTTCACGCTTGCGGCGTGGCAAAAACCCCCTTACCCACGGCGGCAAAGATCATATTTCGCACCGCTTGGTGCAACTCGGGTTGACCCGCCGTGAAGCCGTGTTGACCTGTTATCTGCTGGCGGGGGTGGGGGGGATGGTGGCGAGTTATGTGGCCCGCGCCAATGCGCTCGATGCCTATATTGCCGTCGCCTGTTTAATCGGGTTGGGACTGGGAGGGATTGTCTACCTCGAGCGGCAGGCGCCGATTGTTGAGCCGGCGCCACAAATCGACCCCCAATTGCACTAATGGCGTTTGCCAATTGGCAGTGCTGTGCATGATTTGCCAGCCAAGCAGCCCCAACAAAAGCACCATGCCATAAAACTTGTACGATACCCCCAGTGTGGTGATGATGCCATAATCAATCCGGTTGTTAAAACTCCATTGATTGCCAAAGGCAATCAGCCCGTAGCTCAAGCCAAACAGCCAGGCATGACGCACCGAAAGTTGTTGGGTGCGCAAGTGATACAACAACCACAAAAAAACCACACTCAAAATAGTTTCATAATGCATCCAGGCTGCCGGCACCGCCAACACCATCAACACCGCAAATAATCCATATTGCAAGGCATAACGCGTGCTTTGTGCTGGTTCGTTGCGCAACGCCAACACGCATACACTTGCAATCACCAACAGACTACAGAGTTGCGCAACCAGCGATACCCCATGCAATGCAAAGATGTGGGCATCAAATGGCACATCAAACCAACGAGTAATAAAACCAGAAATCGTCTGATTTTCGACCCAAGAAGTGGTGCCGCCAATGTTTGGTAAGACATCAAATAGATAAATCCGATGCATATCCCAGCCCATGACCGCAATCGCGATGCCATTACACACCAACATCCCAACCACAAATCCCACGACTGCACGCCAATGCCCTTTGATAATAAAAAATCCGAGTAACAAAATAGGATAGATTTTGAACAACGTGGCCACGGCGACGAAACTACCTGCAAGACCATCACGCTGATGATAGAGTGCCCAATAACAAACGATGATCAACAACAACAACATAATATCGATCTGGCCACTTGCGATGGTATCAACCAACGGACGAAACATCCCCAGCATGGTAATAGCCGGTATTGCCCAGTGCCATGCTGGCCGGAGCGTACGCCACCAAATCACCATCGCCAGCACCACAATCACAATCGTCACCAAACGGTACCAAAACATCACTGTTAAACCGCTCATTTCCACAAACGGTTGGAAAAGCATGCCATAAAACGGTGGCACTTTGAATACTGCACCCACATGATTGGTAAGCACCGCATGGATGTCGTACAACGAGCCGCCCCGCTCCCAGTTACGCGCCCCCTTAAACAAAATCCAAAAATCAGTACCGTCGCGCCCCATCGCATAAACGACGACTTCCCCCCAGATGACCATGGCGCCACTACACAATACCACCACAACAGCACGGGGCCAATCGTGCCAACGTTTTTTTGTATATGCCCACCCGAATGCCAAACCAATCAAGCCAATTTGCACCGCACCCAACCACGCTGTTTCACCACGGATCCCATTGGTCATGCCCATCAGTGCTTGGAGTCCTTGCACGCCAGCCAACAACCACCACGCACACATACCGACAAATGGGAGCATAGCACCGGCAATGTTTCCTGTCGCGCGGCTCATGCGCGCAAGGATGACATATCCGACCACCATCGCGGTCACCACCACCAGCCCCATCACCAAAAATGGTTGCGTGCCATAGGGTTGGATGACGCCAGCATATGCGATTCCCACACCAACCATAGCTGGAATGGTGATTTGCCATAGTTGGCGCACAAATAGATACTGACACAACACTGCTATCAAAAAAATCAATCCCACTGCCGCACCCACAATTGCCGGCGCAGGGATTGGTGCAGTCATCGTGGTAGGAGATAATCCGACTGCTGACACCACAATCCCCAGCGGCCGCGGATCCTGTGGCGCTGTCCATGTCGTACTTTGGATGGTCAATTCGTGATACCACGCAAACGCCATCGTGCTCCGAATCAGACTTTTGTAGCGCCGTATCTGGCCAGGTTCAATCGTTGCCATAATCAGGGGTGGGGTATTGGGCCAGCCGAGCGTGACCTGCGGTGGTGGTGTTCCAGCAGGGTAGCTATTGAGCAGGCGTACCGTCGCTACCACGAAGCCAGGCGGTGGTTGGAGCACACGTACCGTCGCACGGTCAGTACTCCAACGCATATATTGCCCCGCAAATGATTCGGGAGCCAAAAACCCATGGATGAACAAATCATCATCATGTCCGATAGGGACAGGAGTAACCCACGTCGTACGCCATGCTACCACCAACATACAGGTAGCAAGTATGAGCATAACGATTATGAGATATCGACGGTTCATGGGTACTCCTAATCCGCTACATCCACGAAAAACACGACCCACGACATCGATCGTTGGGTTCACCACAAAAAATCATCAGCCATATCAGCCAATAAAAAGCGGATATTTGAATCGGTGATTCCACGCACCACAAGCCCACACACCGTCGAATTTATTGATTTTTACAGTATACTATTGATAATAAAAACTATCCAAAGGAGCAACATGTGGTTGCCATCCATACCGCTCAAGAAATTGCCGCCATGCGTGTTGCTGGCCAACTCGTTGCCCAAACTTTTGCCCATCTTACGCCCCTGATTGTGCCTGGGGTTACTACACTAGCCCTCGACACCGCTGCCGAAAAATTTATCCGTAGCCACGGCGCAGTACCCGCCTACAAAGGCTACAACGGCTTCCCCGCCACGATTTGTGTGGCGCCCAACAGTGTCATCTGCCACGGCATCCCCAACAATGACACCCTCAACGCTGGCGACATCGTCGGGCTCGACATCGGTGTGATTGTGGACGGCTGGTACGGCGATGCCTGCGTGACCTTGCCCGTGGGCGCGATTAGTCCCGCTGCCCAAAAACTCATCGACGTCACCCGTGAAGCATTGCGGCGGGGGATTGCGGCAGCCCAACTGGGCAAGCATTTGGGGGATATTGGCGCGGCCATCCAGCAGCACGCCGAAGCCAACGGCTATAGCGTGGTACGCGAATATACCGGCCACGGCGTCGGCCGGCGCCTGCACGAAGACCCGACCGTCCACCATGTAGGGCAAGCGGGCACGGGACTCAAACTCAAAGAAGGCATGATTTTTACGATTGAGCCGATGATTAACGCCGGCACCTACAAAACTACCCTCGACAAACGCGACAAATGGACGGTCCGCACCGCCGATGGTCAGCTCTCCGCCCAATTCGAACATACCATTGCGATTACCGCTGCCGGCCCCCAGATTTTGACACAAGAATAAAGGTATCCATGCAAATCACCACATCGACCGCCGTTACCCAAGCCTATATGCGCCGCCAACCCCTCGTCGCCCTCGAAAGCACCGTGATTGCCCATGGTCTGCCCTACCCCCAAAACGTCGCCGTGGCCCGCGCCATGGAAGCCCTCGTACGTGAGCACGGCGCCGTCCCTGCCACCATTGGCGTGGTGGCCGGAGTCGCAACCGTAGGCCTCGACGATGCCACCCTCGAGCGTTTTGCCCAAGCCAGCGATGTGCGCAAACTCGCCCGGCGCGACATCCCCTTGGCCATCGCCGATGGCGCTTACGGCGCCACCACCGTGTCGGCCACCATGGCCTTGGCGCATGCCGCCGGCATCGAAGTCTTTGCCACTGGCGGGATTGGCGGCGTGCACCGTGATGCCCGCACCAGCTTCGATATTTCGGCGGACTTGACCGAGCTCGCCAAAACTCCCGTGATTGTGGTATGTGCCGGCATCAAATCAATCCTTGATTTATCCGCCACCCTCGAATACCTCGAGACGGTGGGGGTACCGGTATATGGCTTTGGTACCAGTGAATTCCCGGCGTTTTATAGTGCCCAGAGTGGGTTAACGGTGAATAATGCCGCTGACGTGGCCACCATTGCGCGAGCCTGGCGCGCCCATCGTGCCCTCGGTGGCGGCGGGATGATTATCGCCGTGCCACCGCCAGCGGAATTCGCCCTCGACCCTATCGAAATCGAAAAGCATATTTTGCGCGCCTTGGCCCAAGCCGAAGCAGCCGGCGTCCGTGGTCAAGCCGTGACCCCATTCCTCCTCAGTGCAGTCATGCGCGAGACGAGTGGCGAGAGTATGCGTACCAATATGGCCTTATTAGAAAATAATGCCCGGGTGGCGGCAGCCATCGCGGTGGCCCTCAATGCCGTCTAAGGAGTAACCTATGAGCAACCAACAGTCGCGGAACAACAAACAAACGGGGAATAACAAACCGAAACCGTCCCAACTCATCAACCAACCAGGCACACCCCGCCCAGAAAGTCCATCCCGCAAAGTCCCCGCACCAGCCAAAAAAAGCCCGAATATTTGGATCATCGTCGGTGCCGTCGCAGTAGTGGTATTATTTGTGGCCCTCTACGTGATGCGTTCATCGGGCAGTAGTAGTATCCTCAGCGAAGCCAAAAAATTCCCTGATTTGGGGCAAGGTCTCCACCTGCAAACCATCGATGATCCCTTACCCGTGCCCTACAACTCCAACCCACCCACGTCGGGCTACCATGTAGGCAACATGATTTCGCCATGGGGCATCCAAAAAGACCCTGTATCTGACAAAGTCTCCACCCACAATATCGAGCATGGCGGCGTGATTATTTTCTATAAACAATCCCTCGATGCCGACTCCCTCGCCAAGCTCGACACCTTGGCCCGCGACTTGCAACGCCAAAATCAATGCTTGCTGATGACCCCCCGTCCCGATGACCAAATTGATCACCCGATTGTAGTCACCGCCTGGACCTACATGCTCTCCCTCGATAGTGTCGATATCACCAAAATTACCCAATTTTTTGTGGCACTCGTCGGCAAAGGTCCCGAAAAATTCTGCACGCCGTTGTCGTAATATTCCTAAATACTAAGAGGGCGTCCTTGTTAGGACGCCCTCTTTCGTGTATCTACACCACCATTATTTATAGCGTAATCCGTTTGCGTAGCTGCTGTACAAATGATTGAATCGGCACATAAGACCGCATCCAGCGCCCCAACAACAACAATGCGCACCCTAGCCAAAACAAGTTGGGGACGATACTCCAATACGACCATGGTCGGAATTCCATGACGACTTCTTGGGTACCTACAGGGATACGCACTCCTTGATAAGCCTCATTCACCACAACCGTCGGCGCGTCTTGCCAGCCAGTGGTCGTGCGCACACGCGCATACCACTGGGGATGGAATATTTGGCTAAACACGATAATACTTTCTTTGGCCGATTCTATCACTGGCACCACAAATCGATCTCCTTGGTTTTCGCTTTTTTGTAATTGGCGACTCGTCGCTGCCTTTGGCGTATCTATCCAATACTCAATATCTTGTGCTGTTGCATCAATTCGGACATCACTAAGGGGCACTTGCAAACAACACCCCATCGTGGTGGCCGTGGTATACACATAAAACGGAATTAATCCATCCGTACGCGCCGTCAATGTAAGCTTAGGGTCGTTTAATGCGTTTTTACTCACAATCGTACGGATATTAGCCATCCACTGATCATTTTCAGGCATTGGAAGATTAATTTTACGCGTATATGGATTATAGGTATCGTTATTCACGCCAAACCGCTTCATTAATGCTACATAATATTTTGATTGCAACGGATTATATGTGCCAATCTGAGGAATATTTAACACAGCGTTGTAGTTAGCAACAAATGGAGCTATATTTTTCTTTAGCGTTATATAATTCGTGAATTGCGGCAGACGATATGTTTCTTCTGCGAAATCATCAATCATCGCCATCCGTTCACCTGGCTGTAGCGTGTGCCGAATTATTTCCGTTGAAGATGATGTCACTGAAATTTCATGCAGTGGTTGCGTAAGAAGCATTGGCTGTAATAGCACTATGGTACGCAAAAAAAGTATTCCAAATACTATTGTCCATTTCACTCGAGCAGACGGTACAAGGGCTATAACCAACATCCCGGTCACCACAATTAGCGAAAAAACCACAAACTGATTACTATCATTAAACCTCCATTGAAAATCTGTATCACGCACCAATGTGATAATCACCGCACCAAGAATCAGTTGAGTGCTTATCCCTACTGCCCCAATTAATATTTTTGCGGTTTTGATAGTTGGTTCACTGATAAGCACGCGCATGCCATATACTGCCAATATCATTTCGGGGATTTGTTGCCCTACCCCCCAGAACATCGCAGCCCGTGACACTTGCGGTAAGTGCAATTGTGCATAGCCAAATATGAATGCATCCCTACTAAAACTAAATATCACCGCAACCACCACCCACACACTCCATCCCCACGTGTCGCGCCAGCGCCAAATCGCACCAATCATCATCAATATAAATACAAACAGCGTCGTATATCCACCACGATATGGATATAATAATGATGCAAAATACGTACTCGGTTCAAATATTTCTTTTAATATATAGGTCAAGCCTACGAGGAACACAGATTCCACCGTTTTGACATCTACCATCACGTTATAAAAATATTCTGCTCCTATTTTTTGGCGTTCTGTGGCTAATACAACTGTTTGGATTACATCTAAGTACACCGGCACTGCCATCATTGCGCCTACAACCATCGCCCCGCTGGCATACCCAATAAACTGCCACAGCTGTTGCCGATTCCCACGTAACTGCCACACCAAATACAAAAAATAACCCACCAGCATATACGCTAAATGAATAATCATTTGCTGATATCCCATGTAAAGCAGTGAATATACTGCAAATATCAACAACATCGCAGGCTTCCAATTGGGAGTATCGCGCAACCATTTGAACCCGTAGAACAACGCTAACCCCCAACACGTCGTCGCAATAAACGTCAGATACGTATTCCAATAAAAAAAGAATGGCGAGGCACTAATCAGATATGCAGCCAACAACGCCAACCCCGTGTGTGGCAATAGCCGCCGCACATATAACAGCGCAAATACCCCAGCCAGATACGTATACAAGACAAAGTTGACCGTAAAAAAAACAAACGGATTGTTGATCCATATGCGGAGCACCCAAGTAAGTACATATGAGACATTCCACCCACTCAGTTGCGATAATGGTCGCCCTAATTGAGTCATATCAGACCAAGCACTCAACCAGCCAGCCCGAGGTGTATGCATTAACATATGCTCTTCAGAAATATAAAATATATAATCCGAAAAAAACCATGTGGAGTTTTCGTAATTGGCATCAATACCCGGCATATTTACCATTACTTTTGTACTTATTGGTGATATTACCTGTGGTCCCCATACCCACCCACCAAAATACAATACCACTGTGATACTGTACAGAATGACGGGGCGTTGCCACAGCCAACGCATTCCGATCAACAATGGCACTCCATGCTGACGTACTAGCGCCAGTCGTTGATCGACCCACCCCAATCCATTTTTTATGGTGTCTTGTAAAACCGCACAATAACGATACAAATAATAAATAACAATACTATTAATCCCCATTCCACCAAAAAACCACACCAGCGATAAATGCGTTAAGCCAAACAATAATACATCCGTGCCCCACCACCAGATCCCCAAAAGTATCACACTCAATAACCCATATACCCCAACCACGATGTGAAGCGCATACTGACGATAAATCCAAGTACCAAATAATGCCACCAGCGCAAAATAAAAAATCATCACACCGGTGGGATTATTCCGACCTGCAATCGGCTTAAACACCACTTTATTTACCGCAAATGCAATCTCTCGATCAATAACGGTATGTTTTTTATTTTTAAATCTTAACGTATCAAAAAAAACAAACGGTTGTGTATTCAATCGCACAAGTGATCGGTATTGACGAAATACGTGTAACTCCACAGGGTAATGCGCAACCGGTTCGCCATTCATTTCTATTGTTACAAATTGATTCTCGGTGATAGTGGTTGCCGTAACCGTCATGATATTCAATCCGTCATCATAGGGTTGACGAATCAGATAGATCATGGCATTTTTTCTAGCCCATCGAAATGTATAATTAATCGTATTTCTGACATCTTTTTGTATTTCAACCCCATAAAATTGATCAAAGTATTCGTTTGCCTGTACAGCACTAATTGCATTTTCCCCCGTAAATCTACCAAACACCATAATTATCACTAAAAAGTATATTATATTTAACAAAACAAACTTCAAATACCGCATATTTCGTAGTCCTATCACAAATAATTCTAATATCCAAACAAAATATACATGGATATTATGCGCTAGACACAATACATGTACCAATTTAAACCGTATGTAACGCCGCACTACGACGCCCAAGTATTCAAATCATGAGAAAAATGACTAGTCGATTATACCTTAACAACATACTATGATTTGGGCATGCCTCTTTACCGAAAAAACGCCAGCTATATCGCATGCGATATAGCTGGATGAACGACCAATTCATCAATGTACAAAATAATCAGCTTCTTGGACTGCACTATTCTTATTTTCACCGGAAAACGCACCAAAAATCCCTATTGTTACGCATATAAACAACATGTTCAATAACACAAATCAGATATGACACATTTTCGCCTACTCTTACTATTTACCACAATACAACATTGGTATAGCTAATCTATACCAATGTTGTATTACCGTATGCGGTAGTTACCTAACCACGCCCCGTCACCCCGCGCCACAAGCGCTGTGACGGCCGCAAATCACTCAGCACCGTGCGCGCCGTATTGAGGCCGCTGGCCGCAAATACGCCGCCACCGGGATGCATACTCGCACCGGTCATATATAGCCCACGGATAGGAGTGCGATAATCGGCCAATTCGGCAATCGGCCGATAAAAGAACATCTGATCCAGCGACATTTCTACGTGCATCACATTGCCTTTGACCAAGCCATGCAAGTTTTCGAGGTCGAGCGGCGTTTGGATGTAGCGGTCGATGATTTTGCCGCGCATATTGGGGGCATAGCGATACAACACCTCGAGGATTGAATCGGCCACACGCTCGCGTTCGTTGACCCATTCCATGCCGTTGGCCATGGTGTAGGGGAAGTACTGGGCCCACAAAAATACCGAGTGCTTGCCTGGTGGCGCCACCACCGGGTCGATCGCCGAAAAGGTCATGGCGATCACGGCCGGATCTTTGGACGGCAAGCCCAAACTATAATCGGCATAGGCGCGGCGCACATAATCCATCGACGGGCTCAACAATTGCAAGCCGTGGTGGCTAGGATGGGCTTTGCCACCCGAAGGCGCCGCAATATAGTCGGGCAATTCGTCGGCAGCACAGCGCACCGTCATACCAAAGCCATTACCCACCCGAATGTTGCGGATTTTGTGGGCCAACTCAGTCGACAGATGCTCGCTCCCCACCATGCCCAACATGGTGGTTTGGATGTGGGCGTTCGACACCACAATCGGCGCGGTATAACGCATACCATCGACGGTTTCGACGCCCTCGACGCGATTACCTTTAATCAAAATCCGTTTGACGGCCGCATCGAGCACCACCGTACCACCACTAGCGGTAAAGGAGCGTGACATGGCCTGGGTCAGCATGCCACTCCCCCCTTTGGGATGCTTGGCGCCACTGGTGTGCATCATCGAATGCCAGCCAAAAAAATCTCCGGCGCCGATTTCGTCGGGCGGCGGCCCCGACTGAGCGGCTAGCCACGTGAGGGCAGCCCGCATCGCCTCAGATTCAAAGGTTTCGGTGATGAGTTGGCCGTACGAGCTAAACAGCCGGCGCACGGTTTCGAGGGTGCTGGTGATATGGCGCACTTTGGACTGCGCCACGGCCATTTTGCCCACGAGGCCCATCACACTGGGCGGATTCAAAAAGACGTCGAAAATCGCTTCGTTGAGTGGTCCCCAATAGGCCATGAATTTGCGGTAGGCTTCGGCATCTTTGGGCGACACACTGGCGATTGAGTCGAGGGTACGATCCACATTGCGCTCAAACGAAATCGAGCCCGAGCCGTCTGGCAACGGGTAAAACGCATAGGGATCCATGTCGATGTACTCGAGGCCATGTTTTTCGAGCTCAAGTTCTTTGACTACAGGAGTCAAATGAATCATGATGTGCGCCGAAGAACCGACATCGATTTTGTAGCCGGGAATTACTTCCTCGGTACAGACCGCGCCACCTACAATCGGCCGCCGCTCGAGCACCAATACCCGCAACCCGGCCCGGGCTAAGTAGCCTGCGGTGGTGAGGCCGTTATGGCCACTCCCCACCACGATCGCATCATAATCATATATCGTCATCACTAAACCCCGTTACTGAAGGAGGAAGTTTGAAGCATGAAGTAGGAAGTGGAAGTAGGAAGCGTAGCGTGAAGTGTGAAGCGTGAAGCTTTCACTTCACGCTACGCTTCTTCCAACGGTTACTTTTGACTAGCGACGTTGATTGTTTGCGCATAGATCTGGGTGGTTGACAACGATGCATGCCCGAGCAACGTTTGCACGCGCCGTAAATCGACGCCACTCGTAATCATATGCGCCGCAAACGAATGGCGGAGCATGTGCGGATTCAAATCGCTCACGCCCAATTCATCAGCGTATTGCTTGAGAATCAACCAAAACCCTTGGCGGGTCAAACGACCACCGCGGTGATTGACAAACAACGTATCGGCGTCGCCTTCACCATCTTTGACCAATTGGCTGCGGGCGTTGTCGCGGTATTCTTCCACCGCTGTCACAGCCGATTCACTCAACGGAATCATGCGCACTTTTTGGGCTTTACCGACGCAGTGCACCATTTTTTTGGTTAAATCGACGTCACCGATGTTGAGCCCCACCAGTTCGCTGACGCGCATGCCGGTGGCATACAGCACCTCGAACATGGCGCGGTCGCGCATACGGTCGGGAGTGCGACTGCGCAACGGCAATTCCATCAATTCGTCTACTTGTACGGGGGTCAACGATTTGGGGACTTCGCGCTCTACCCGTGGTGATTCGATGGTGGTGGTGGGGTCGATGCTCACGGCCCGAATCGAAAACAAAAAGGCATAAAACGACTTCACCGCAGCCGTACGCCGCGCCACAGTGGCGTTGGAGTATTTGCGCTCCCGCAAATAAATCATGAACGCCATCACGTCTTCGCGGTCGGCATCCAAGGCCGAGGCCGTGCCCCGTCCTTGAATGAATTTCATATATTGCACCAAATCAGTGCGGTAGGCCGACGTAGTGTTGGCGGTGAGTTCGCGTTCCTTCATCAAGTGGGCAAGGAACTGTTCAATCTGCTCGTTCATTGGGTGCCCTCCTTTTGTCGTTACTGTTGCAACGATGCAACGTCATCGTCGGCCCGCTCACGCGCCGACCCAATCGAAAAATACTTGGCTTCTGCGTGGTGGACCACAATTGCCGCTGTGCTTTGCTCGGGGATGAGTTGATACGCCTCGGTCAACGTCACACCAATCCGCTCGGTGGGCAAAATCGCAAACAATTTGGCATGCTCGTCGAGGTCGGGACAAGCCGGGTAGCCCCACGAGTAGCGCCGCCCTTGATCACCGGCCAACCCCAAGCTCTGACGCACCAACTTGTTGGTGTATTCGGCCAAGGCCTCGGCCAGCGACACACCCAAGCCGTGGATAAAGTAGGAGCGGCTATAATCACCCTGCTTTTGTAGTTCTTCGGTCAAATCGTCGACTTTGGTACCCATTGTCACCACCTGCAACGCCACTACGTCGTATTCACCCGATTCCACCGAACGGTAGTAATCGGCGAGACACAAGCGTTCGCGCTCGGGTTGGCGAGGGAAGACAAAGCGGGTTAGTTCTTTGCTCCGGTCGGTAGGATCATAGACAATCAAATCATGCCCTTGGGACTGACACGGGAAGTAGCCATAGACCACTTTGGGCTCAAGCCAGCCATCACGCTCGGCTTCGCGCACCAAATCGCGCACCATGATGTCAAACTCGCCTTTGAGTTTTTCCCATTCTTCGCCCTTAGCGTTTTTGGCACCCCATTGCAGCCGGTACAAGGCATTGCGGTCGAGGCAGGCCACCACGTCGTCAAGGCGGATGCGGGTAGCAACTTGTGCGCCCCAAAACGGCGGCGTCGGCACCGGCAAATCGGTGCGTACCGCCGAGCGCACATTGGCGGTCTCGTCTGACGCCCGTCCATGGGTAGTCAAGGTCTGGCGGCCACGCTCTTTGTCGGCCTTGGCAGTAATCGCGTCGGCACGCACTTGGGACCGGAAGGGGTCACGCCGGGCTTTGTCGACCAACTTATCCATTGTTTCGAGCCCTTCAAAGGCATCTTTACAATAAAAGACCCCCGCTTCGTACATGGCATCGTCACCCACAAAGGTGATGCGTTGGCCATACTGGCGGTTAATCGCGGCGCCACCCACCAAAATGGGGAACTCCAAGCCACGCTTATGCATTTCTTGGACACAAATGGGCATCTGCTTAGAGGTACTCACCAGCAACGCCGACAAGCCGATGGCATCGGCGCCTACTTCGATGGCTTTTTCGATGATGGTGTTGACGGGCACTTGTTTGCCCAAGTCATAGACGGTATAACCGTTGTTGGACAAAATCGTATTGACCAAGTTTTTGCCGATGTCGTGCACGTCGCCATACACCGTCGCCAACACCACTTTGCCTTTGCTGGTGCCTTCGAGGCGGTCGAGGTAGCGTTCGAGATGCGCCACGGTTTTTTTCATCACTTCGGCGCTCTGCAACACAAACGGCAAAATCAACTGGCCGGCGCCAAACAAATCGCCCACTTGCTTCATGGCGGGCAACAACACGTTGTTGAGCACGGCCACGGCTTCGAGTCCTTGGGGCGACGAGCCTTCGGCGTTTTGGGTGGCTGCCACGGCATCACCCAGCTTCAGACCATGGATGGTCAAGCGCTGTTGCACGGCTTCGTCGATGTCGGCTTCGACCCCTTCTTTTTTGCGATGCAAAATCTTCCAGTACAAGCGCTCGTCGACGGTCATGCCCGCAGTGGGGTCGCTGACTTCGCGCTCGCTGGTATCGGCATTGACATCATAAAACTGAATGTAGCGGGCCAAGGCATCTTCGCGGCGGGCAAAAATCAAATCTTCGCAGATTTCGCGTTGCTCGGCCGGCAATTCGGCATACGGCGTGACATGGGTGGGGTTGATGATAGCGGTATCGAGGCCGGCGATACGGGCATGGAACAAAAAGACCGAGTTGAGAGCGGCGCGGGCATGGGGCGCCACACCGAAGCTCAGATTACTCACACCGAGGGTGGTAAAGCAGCCTGGGATGTGTTGTTTGACCAAGCGGATACCTTCGAGCGTTTCGACGGCGGCGTTACGCAATTCTTCTTGGCCGGTGGTAATTGGGAAGGTCAGCACGTCAAAGACCAACGCTTCGTGGGGCACGCCGAATTCATCACGGGCGATTTGGGCGATACGTTGGGCGATTTCGAGCTTGCGGGCCGCGCTATGCGCCATGCCCGTTTCGTCGATGGTCATCGCCACCGTAGCCGCGCCATAGCGCGCTACGAGAGGCATGATTTTGTCGATTTTTTCACCACGACCACCTTCGAGCGACACCGAATTCACCAAGGCCCGGCCCGGGTAACTGCTCAAGGCAGCTTCGAGCACATCGGCTTCAGTGGTGTCGATGACGAGGGGCAATTCGACGTTCATGGTTAGTTTTTTAATCAACGTGACCATCTGCTCGAGCTCGTCGCTCCGTTCGGTCATGGCCACACAGACATCGAGCATGTGCGAGCCACTATCGACTTGTTCGCGAGCGACTTCGAGCACGCCGTCGTAATCATCGGCTAGCAACAGTTTTTTGACTTTGCGGGAACCGAGCGTGTTAACCCGCTCACCAATCATCGTCAAGGTGCCGTCTTGTTGCATGGCGGCCGCGCGAATCCCCGACGAAATGCTGGGAATATATTCGATGGCGCGCTCCACTGGGACGGGGATAGCGCCGATTTGGGCGCGCAATTTAGCGATGTGGGCAGGACGGGTGCCACAGCAGCCACCCACTACATTCACTCCGTACTGGGTGACAAATTCACCGAGGGTTTTGGCGAAGGGTTCGGGTTCCATCGGGAAGACGGTGGCGCCGTCCACTTCGATGGGCAATCCGGCATTGGGGATACACGAAATCGGTTTGCGTGAATGGGTCGTCAAATATTGAATCGCCTCGCGCATATGCTCGGGGCCGGTGCTACAGTTGAGGCCAATCACATCCACCGGCATCGCTTCCATGGTGGCGATATACGCAGGGATGTCGGTACCGAGCAACATACGTCCACTCATGTCGAGGAAGATTTGGGCTTGCACGGCCACATCGGGACGGTTGAGATCGGCTTTGGCACGGCGCAAACCATCGAGGGCCGCTTTGACTTCGAGGATGTCGACGCTGGTTTCGACCAACAACAAATCGACCCCACCTTGGATCAAGGCGCTCGCCTGCTCATAAAAGGTGTCGCTTAGTTGTTGGAAGGTTACATCGCTCAAGGCAGGGTCGTTAGACGACGGCAACTTGCCGGTAGGTCCAATCGAGCCGGCCACATAGCGAGCCCGGCCGTCTTTGGCTTCATACTCGTCGGCCACACCGCGGGCCAAACGGGCCGCAGCAATATTGACTTCGGCCACCCGTTCGCCGAGGCCCCATTCTTCGAGGCGGGGACGGGTGCTTTGGAAGGTACAGGTTTCGAGCACATCGCTCCCCGCTTCCATAAAGGAGCGGTGAATGTTGCCGATGACGTCGGGGCGAGTGATGACTAAATAGTCGCGGCTACCAAAGGTGCGTTCGCCGCCGTAATCCTCGGCAGTCAAATCATAATCATCGATGCTGGTGCCCATGGCGCCGTCATATATCAACACGCGACTTTTCAATGCGTCGAGGTAACTGAGTCGTGTCATCTTCGTCCTTTACTACAAAATAGTGCCATGCGTTCCATTTGCCATACATTATGTAATCATACTACGTACCCTAGCATTTGCGCAACACTTTTTGTAAAAAACCCCAATTCTTCATTGAATTTCGTGTATTCCACTGGTGAAAAATGCGTGGGGCGCGAGGTGAACCGCCAGATCACCGGCGCGCAGGGTCACATCACCACTAATGGTCACATCAGTAGCAAAGGTAATATCGCCCTCGACACGCAAAGCGCTACAGTCGTGGAGCCGGGGAATGCCCGGCGCAAAGCGCGCTTCAAAGTCGGCGATGACGCGGTAGAAGCGTTGGTCGAGGTGGATGGTAGGCAGGGGACGCTCGTCGACGGCCACCACGTGATATTGCGCATTGACCATAAAGCGATCAGAGCGGAGCAACAGCAAATCCTGGCAGTTTTTGACCGGCATAAAGCGCTGACGCGGCACGGCCACGGCTTGGGCGCCGGCGATGAGACCGATAGCGGCACCCATGGCGCTTTCGAGTTGGATGACGGCAGGGGATGTGGCATCGCGCACGTCGACCGTTTTGCGGTTGACGATGATAGGCAACGGCAAAAAGCCGCCGTAGTGGGCCAGCAAATCGCGTAGCGGGCGCAACGCCAACCAGACGTTGTTGGTGTTGAAGTAGCGGTGGCGGCTGATGTCTTGGAAGGCGTCCATATCGGCACTAGGGCACTGGGCACTTTCGCGGAGTACCAAGCGCCCATCGCTGGTTTTGGCCAGGTGGCCCCCTTTGCGGTCGGCGTCGGTACGGGCAGTAACTTCCATCAAAAAGGGAATCTGGTGGCTGGCAATATAGCCGAGGATACGCAAATCGGGGGTGGCGCCGAGGTTGTCGATATTAGCCGAAAAGAGGTATTCGTAGCCATCGGCGATGAGTTGGTCGAGAGCGCCGCTACTCCACAGCACGCGATAGAGTTCGCCATGGCCGGGGGGGCACCATTCGAGGGCGGGGTGGTCGGGCCAGGCCACGGGTTGCAAGTTGTCGGCGCGCACCTTGGGGACGCGGCCTTGGAGCAGGTAGTGACCGGCGATATCGGGGTAGTTGGCCAGCAACGCTTGGGTGTCGGCGTCGGTAGCGAAGCTATTCATAAACAGCAACGGCAACGGGATGCCGGTTTGGCTCATCAGATGGCGATGTTGTTTGGCGACGATATCGAGGAAGGTGTCGCCGTCGCGCACCAGCAACAGTGATTTGGCCTGCTCGAGGCCCATACCCGTACCCAAGCCGCCATTTAGGCGGATCACGACGGTGCGGGCCAGGGCTTGTTGGCCGGCCGGCAGGTAGTGGTCGAGGTCGGCGAGCTGGGGCAAATCGGTGACGGGGGCGATAGTGGCTTCGGGCATCATGCCGGTGGCACCACTAGCCAATTGGGCATAGGCATCACGGAAGGCGGCAATCGCGGCAGGGTCGAGGTGGTCGGCCTGCATTTTGGTCACAAAATCAGTAATCGACATACCGGCAATACTCCAAATAGGGCATTATTATGCAGTATAGCATGTGCGATTTCATCTCGCCCCTTCAGGGCGTAAGCCCATCTAGCACTGAAGGGGCGCCTTGCACGAGTATCCACCCAATTTCGGTACCAATTTCGGTACCAATTTCGGTATCAATTTCGGTATTAGTGATGAGAAAGGATATAACCGTATGCCACAATCACTCGCACAAATTTTAGTACATCTGGTCTTCGCGACAAAGTACCGTGAACCGATTCTTGCCGACGATATCCGGGATGAGCTCCATGCGTACATTGGTGGGATTGTTGAAAACCAAAAAGGAACGCTGCTCAAGGCTGGCTCGGTCGCCGATCACATCCATCTCCTGATTGTCCACCCGCGCACGTGTACACCGGCAGAGTTGGTGCAGGAGATTAAATCAGGATCTTCCAAATGGCTCAAGACCAAAGGCACGCGCTATGCTAATTTCCGTTGGCAGGGAGGTTACGGGATATTTTCGGTCAACCCCAAAGCCCGGGGCGTGGTGGAAAAATATATCGCCAACCAGGCTGAACATCATCGCAAAAAAACGTTTCAAAATGAATACCGCCGTATGTTGAAGAGATACGACATCCAATTTGATGAACGCTATATGTGGGATTGAGCTATAAACCTAAGGCTATCGCATATCGCATTACGCCCCTTTGGGGCTATCGAATACCTAGGGCGTTGCCCTAGGCGAGCTCGTTGCGCCCCTTCAGGGCTGGATTCATTCATCGAATACCCGGAGTATCGCCCTGATCGTGGCACCAAGGCCGGTTCCCATTTTTATTTAATCGGATTGAGAATCCTATGGCATGTACGTATTGAAATGTTCCAAAATGAAACAAAAATTACATTTTGCATGATTACAAAAAATACAATATACTATTTACATCAGCATCTAATTAATTCGAAAAAGTCAATTTGAGGTAAATCATAAAGGACCTAATCAATGAAACCCCTCATCATATTTTTGTGTGTAATAAGTGTATGTATATTTGCGTTGTTTTTTCTGCCCACCAATAACGTGTTTTCTTCTCTTCGGATGGGGCCCAATGGGTGTACCCCGCGAGGCGATAGCGTAAATTTGAGCGGGTGCGATTTTTCTGCGCTCATAGCTGGCATGTCTTATCAAACGATTACAAATTCCGATCTATCCAATACGAGTTTTTATGCGATAGACATTAGTTCCTCTAATTTTACCTCTTCTAATTTCACCAATGCTAATTTAAGCGCTACATTTTCTACCTTAGCAAACTTTACCAAAGCGAATATGAATAGCGCGAATTTCACCAGCGCTACACTGTATGCGAGCAATTTTTACAAGACAAATCTCAACCTTGCAACATTTACGAATTCGTTATTACATGGATCCGCATTCGTCGATGCCACGCTGACCAATGCCATTTTGACCGGATCTCAATCACGAAACGCCAATTTCGCTGGGGCAAATCTCACCGGCGCGACAATGACGAATGCAAATCTTTATTATGCGAATTTTGCCGAAACAAATCTCACAAGAGCAAATCTCACCAAGGCCAACCTCTACGGAGCGACCCTTACCAACGCAGATTTCAGTGATGCAAATCTCACCAACGTCAAATCGGGTCATATTCACGGCACACCCGCTCAGCTCCCTACCAACTGGCAAATTATCGGCGGGTATTTAGTGGGTCCGTCTGTCATTATGAGTGGACAAGATTTAACTGGCTTCGATTTCACCAACGCCAAGCTGAGTGGAGCCATCCTCACCAACGCTGATCTCAGCGGGGCCAACTTGACTGGCGCTGATTTGACTGGTGCCACCCTCACAGGGGCTACTCTCACAGGAGCTACTCTCACCAATGCGAACCTGACCAACGCAACCCTCACCAATGCGAACCTGACCAACGCAACCCTCACCAATGTAGACCTGACCAACGCAACCCTCACCAATGTCCAATCTGGCGGAATTATTGGGTCACCCACACTGCCTTCCAATTGGCTTATCGCTGGTGGTTATTTAGTCGGGCCTGGCGCCAATTTATACGGCGCAAACCTCGTCGGCGTTAACCTCACTGGTGCAAATTTCACCGGTGCAACGCTCTACTATGCGTTGCTGACCAATGCAACCCTCACCGATGTAATTTGGTCCAACACGACCTGTCCAGACGGGACAAATAGTTCTAGTCATGCCGATTCTTGTAGTGCCTCGATTGCAACACCGACCCAAACCTATACGCGTACGTCTACCGCAACCACAACTGCAACAATTACAAAGACCCCAACGATAACGTACACTCCATCGAAAACGTTTACTCCTTCTAAAACGTTTACTCCTTCTAAAACGTTTACTCCTTCTAAAACGAATAGTGAAATCATGTTGACTTGGTGGGCTGTTGAATCCATGACCAAGACCCCGACTCGCACATATACCACCACCATGACACCGACCCGCACATATACCACACCATGACACCGACCAGTTCCAAGACCGTTACCAGCACCAACACCCCTACAAGCTCCAAAACTTTTACTATGACCAAAACACTTACCAGCACTCCGACCAGCATAAAATAACGTCACATTCCAGGTGATTGCGCTGTTACTGTTTTATGCTAATTTGACGGGAAGTACACGATGCATCGACTTTTGATTTCTCTCAGTTTATTCGCGACGCTGATTGTTGCGTTATTTCTTGTTCCCGTAAACAAAGCATTATCGAGTGTTTGTGATCGCAGCAATTTTAAGGATGGCGCAGATTTAAGCAATTGTGATTTCCGTCTCTATTTTTCCACTACAGGTACTGATTTTTATTTACAAACATTTACTAATGCCAATCTTTCCAATACCATTTTTCAAGGATTTGATGTTACGAGTTCCGATTTTACCTCTGCGAATTTAACAAAATCCGATTTCAGCTATGCAACGGCTACCAATGATAACTTTACCAAGGCAAATTTCACTGGAGCAAATTTCACCAAAACCGCTCTCTTCATTAGCAACCTCGATAGTGCTGATCTCACACTTGCAACACTCAATAGTTCTATCTTGTATGGCACTAATTTCGTCAATGCCACCCTGACCAGTGCCAATTTCAACGAAGCGATATCGCATAATGCCAATTTTTCGAGCGCGGATCTTACCGGAGCGACATTATCGAAAGCAACACTTTCGTATGCTAATTTTGCCGATGCAACACTGACCAAGGCAAACCTCACCAAAGCCAATCTCTTCGGTGCAACGCTTTCCAACGCAAATCTCAACAATGCCACCCTTGCCTATGTCAAATCGGGCGGGATTGTCGGCACACCCACAGAGCTCCCTACTAACTGGCAATTAACCGACGGGTTTTTGATTGGCCCGTATGCGGACCTCAGTAGTCAAGATTTGAGTGGCTTGGATTTGACCAATGCGAACCTGACTGGCGCTACCCTCACCGAGGCAGACCTGACCGGCGCCACCCTGACCGGTGCCACCCTGACCGGTGCCACCCTCACCGGCGCTACCCTGACTGGTGCCACCCTCACCGGCGCTACCCTGACTGGTGCTACCCTCACCGGCGCTACCCTGACTGGTGCCACCCTCACCGGTGCCACCCTCACCGGTGCTACCCTCACCAATATTCAATCTGGCGGTATTATCGGAACCCCGACGTTGCCAGCCAATTGGCTAGTGGCTGGTGGCTATTTGGTTGGACCGGGGGCCAATTTAACCGGCGCGAACCTCGTCGGCGTTAACCTTACGGGTGCAAATTTCACCGGTGCCACACTCTACTATGCATTGCTGACCAATGCAACCCTCACCGATGTAATCTGGTCCAACACGACCTGTCCTGACGGCACGAATAGTACCAGTCATGCCGGTACATGTGGCGACGCTATTGCAACACCGACCCAAACCTATACCCGTACATCCAGCGCAACCAAAACCGCAACCAGTACGCTGACGCCCTCAACAACATTTACTCCATCCAAGACATTTACTCCATCCAAAACATTTACTCCATCCAAAACACCTTCACCATTCTTTTTATTGACTTATATCGCTGAGCTCACCTTCACCCAGACCCCGACACACACAAATACACTCACCAAGACCCCGACACACACAAATACACTCACCAAGACCCCGACCAGTACGAAAACCAAGACCTCGACGAGCACAAATACACTCACCAAGACCCCGACCAGTTCAAAAACCACTACCCCAACACGTACAAAATAACGCCTAATGAATAATCGAATACCTAGGACGCTACCCGGGCGAGCTCATTGCGCCCCTTCAGGGCTGGGGCTCTAGGTTTAGCCCTGAAGGGGCGGCATGCAACAGCATAGGGCATCGCCCTTGCGCATGGAATAAACCCAGGCCTCGTCGTAGCACCACCACGTTCATATACCCCATGCGCGATAAATCGTAGTAAAATACCCCCACATACCATCCGTCATCAGCATTGGGGAAGTCATGTCAAGCACCACCCGTACGGGCTATTTGTTGTGTGTCATCGCCGCCGTCGTATGGGCCGGGACCGCGCCCGGGATCAAATATCTGCTCGACGTCTATCACGTGCCCGGCGTCACCTTGGCATTGTGGCGCGATGTGTTTGTGACCATCGTGGCCGGCGCTGTGGTCTTCATCCGCTACCCCCAGGCCTTCCGGCTCAAGCGGAGCGAACTCATCCCGCTCATCATCCTCGGCGTGGTCTCGATCGGCATTTATCATGCCTTGTGGATCTGGTCGGTTAGCCTCAACGGCGCCGCCATCGCCGTGGTGCTCATTTACCTCTTCCCTACCTTTGTAACCATCGGCGCCCGCTTTATGTTTGCCGAACAGTTGCGCTGGCCGCAAATGGTCGGGCTGATACTATCCCTCGTCGGCATGGTGCTTTTGGTCAAACTCTATGACCCGGCCCAAATCAAACTCAACTGGCTAGGGATCACCGTGGGGCTGACCACCGCCATCCTACAGGCGTTTTATGTGCTCTATACCCAGCGCGCCGTCCAGACCGTCAATCCCTGGGCCTCGCTGACGATTACCATGGCCAGTGGCTCTGTGGCACTACTGGTGATTTTGCTGTGTGCGCCGCTGACGGGCATCGCCAATCCTCCCGGACTCTTCCAGGTGGGCAATTACATGGCTTGGCTGATTTTGTTGGCGCTGGCCATCGGACCGACCCTCGGCGGCTATGCCTTGTTTAATTTGTCGTTACAACACATCCCGGCCAGCATTGGAGGGTTGATTTTGGTGCTTGAAGCGCCGACTGCCAGCGCCATTGCGATTATTTTCCTCGGCGAACGCTTGGCGGCGCTCCAGTTTGTCGGCGTGGCGTTGGTGCTCGTATCGATTGTGTTGCCCACCCTGCTTTCCAAACGCCCACCCGAGCTCACGCACGCCCACGAATAACCCGCACCCGTGCGACAATGACCATAGTCGAAACAGATATAGCGAGGCACCCGATGTTGATTAGTGACATGAATTGGATGCAGGTCGAAGCCTACCTCAAAAGCGATGACCGTGCCGTGTTGCCCCTCGGCAGCACCGAACAACACGCCTACCTCAGCTTGAGCGTCGACAGTATTTTGGCGGCCCGAGTAGCCCAAGAAGCAGCCGAACCGCTGGGCATCCCCGTGTTTCCGGTGGTTAGTTATGGAATGGCACCCTACTTCCAAGCCTATCCGGGCACCATCACGTTGCGCATCGACACCTATATCAGCCTGGTGCGCGACATTTTGAATAGCATGTACAATAGCGGCTTCCGGCGCATTACCATCGTCAACGGCCATGGTGGCAACAGCCCCGTCGATGGGCTGGTCACCGAATGGATGGCCGACCACCCCGGTACACAAGTCAAGTTCCACAATTGGTGGCGCTCGCCCCAAACCTGGGCCAAAGTCAAAGCCATCGATCCCCTGAGTAGCCATGCTTCGTGGATGGAAAACTTCCCGTGGACCCGTTTGCCCGGCATCACCCTGCCCACCAGCCAAAAAATCGTCCCCGATCGCACGGGCATGGTCAATTTGGTGGGTGAAAAAATGCGGGCCTTTTATGGCGACGGTAATTACGAAGGCTACTACCAACGGAGCGACGAAGAAATGCTGGCGCTGTGGGACGTCGCTATCGCCGAAACCCGCGCGCTGATGAGCACCGGCTGGGATACCCCCTGAGCCAGCACGCTTTTTTAATCACAGAAAGACCACCCCCATGCATATTGAATTTGCCGCCAAAACCGTCATCGTTACCGGCGCCGCCCACGGCTTTGGGCGCGCTATCGCCGTGGCTTTTGCCCAACGCGGAGCCCATGTCTGGGCCTGCGACCTGATTGCCAGCGAGCTCGCCGAAACCCAACAACGCTGTGCCGAGGCCGGCGGCCACTGCAGCGTACGCACCGTCGATGTCACCGACGTGGCCCAAGTCAAAGCCTTTGTGGCCGAGGCCATCGCCAGTGCCCCCAGCGGCGCCATCGATATTTTGGTCAACAACGCCGGTGGCGTGCTCGGTCAAGTGGGTCAGCCCATCGAAAACGTGAGCATCACGCAGTGGAACGACATCATCGCCGTCAATATGAGCGCGGCCTTTTATTTCGCCCAAGCAGTGGCGCCCGGCATGAAGGCGGCCCGCGCCGGCCGGATTATCAACATTTCGAGTGGCGCCGGGCTGGGCCCCAGCCTGACCGGCATCCAAGCCTATGCCACCGCCAAAGCCGGCCAAATCAATTTGACCCGCCAGCTTTGTCACGAACTCGGGCCGTTCAACATTACGGTCAACAACATCGCCCCCGGGTTTGTGTTGTCCAACGCCAATACCCAACGCCAGTGGGATGCCTACGGCCCCGAAGTGCAACAATCGCTGGTGGCCAGTATTGCATTGCAACGCCTCGGCCAGCCCGACGACATCGCCAACGGCGTGCTCTTTTTGGCGTCGGATTATGCCAGCTGGATTAGTGGCCAAGTACTTTCGATTGATGGCGGCAAGTAGCCGACCACACCGATATAAGGATGTGTATCATGCCCAAAACAATTCGGATTGCCTTGGCTGGCCTCGGCAACGTCAACCTCAATTTGTTGCGCATTTTGCGCTCACAAGCCACCCTGCTCGCCGATTCATATGGCCTGCGCTTCAGCGTGGTCGCCGTCTGTGACTCCAGCGGTGGTGCCGCCGCTGCCGATGGACTCGACATCGACACCCTGATTGCCACCAAAGAAGCCAAGCGCGGCGTGGCTAGCTTGCCCCAAGGCAGCCCCAGCCTGATTGCCCAAACTATCGTTGAAACCATTGCCGCCGATGTATTTGTTGAAGCTACCCCCGTCAATCTGCAAACGGGCGAGCCGGGGTTGAGCGCCGTACGCACCGCCTTGCAAAAAGGAATGCACGTGGTATTGGCCAATAAAGGACCGTTGGCGTTGGCCTACCCCGCCTTGGCGTTGCTTAGCGACATGGGTGGCGACGTGACCCTGCCCAAAATGCGCTTTTCGGCCTGTGTGGGGGGCGCCTTGCCCACCATCAACCTCGGCCGCCGCGATTTAGCCGGCACCGTGATTGAATCGGTCGAAGGGGTGCTCAACGGCACCACCCAGTATATTTTGCGCTCGATGGAGCAGGGTGGTAGCTACGCCGAAGCCCTCAAAGAAGCCCAAGAGCGCGGTTTGGCCGAAACCGACCCTACCCTCGATGTCGAAGGGTGGGATGCCGCCAACAAACTCACCATTGTCGCCAATGCGGTGCTCAATCAGCCCACCAACGTGCGCGACTTTGCCGTGACCGGCATCACCCACCTCACCGCCGCCGACCTACAAGCCGCCGTCGCCAACGGCGAACGCATCGTGCTGTTGTGCCGGGGCGTGCGCAACGCCCAAGGCAGCTATGATTTGAGCGTAGCACCTACTGCGTTGCCCAGCGATCATCCTTTGGCACGCATGAGTGGCTGGGAAATGGGCGTGGTCTACCACACCGACATTTCGGGACGCGCCAGCGCCACCTCGGCCGAACGTGGACCCATGCCCACCGCCGCCGCCATGTTGCGCGACTTGATTGATGTCGGTCGCTAAAAACTGATTACCACGGGATGTGCCGTCGTCAGCGACGGTACATCCTTTTTTCATGCCTCGGCCAAAAACGCCTGCACCTCGGCCACAAACTGGGCTTCTTTGGCGACAGGCACAAAAAAGAAATTATTCAGATAGCGGCTGAATTGCCGCGTGGCAATTGCTTCGGGATCTTGGTCGCGCGCCACCACAAAGTCGCGCACCGGCAACAATGTCGCCGTCTGTGGGTTGGCGTAATAGCCCCGATAGCCCAGCGCCTCGAGCCGCCCAAAAATCGTTGCGATGGGGAATTGATGGTGGCGCGCTTCGATTTCGATCAACAAAAGTGGTTGGCGGGTGGTCAAGAACTGCGTTGCCCCATTAATGACGGCCAATTCGTGCCCTTCTACGTCGATTTTGATCAAGCCCACCGGCCCAAACAGGTTGCGTTGCGCCAAGGCATCCAGCGTATCGCGATGCACGGTGATTTCCCGCGTAGCCGTTTGGGCCGGCTCGTAGTGCTGATTGAGGGTAGCCCGACTATCGACACGCTGGCCGTTGATAAACGGCACGCGCATCTGCTGTGGACCGGATTGGTCAGACAGCGCCGTGGCAAACACCTGTGCGCCACGAAAGTCCCAGCGCAAGCGCCGATAAAGGGCGGGCAACGGCTCAAACAAATAAAGATTTTGCGAACCCACGATATCTTCCATCACACTGGCATATACCCCCACATGCGCACCAATGTCGATCATGCCGCGGGGGGTAATCGTGATGGCACGGAGGATTTTGGCTTCCAAATCAAACGGCGCGGGGGCAGCAATCGACGTCGCCTGTAATTGCGCCCGCAGGGCGGCTTTTTTGTGGGCCGGCCAGATTAGCCCGAGCCCCCGCTGCCACAAAGAATAGATCCGTGCCCATAACAGAGTTTTTTTCATCAACGACCTCTAGTACAATAGGCATAATAATGGCACACATGAGCGGATGACTATGATTATCGCACCCATTTTCACCCAGCGCCTCTGCATCCGCCCATTTGTCCACACCGATTGCGCCGCAGTGGCGACCTATGCCAGCGACCCCGACGTGATGCATTACATGGGCTCGGGGGCAATGAGTGGCGCCCAAATCGAGGCGTTTGTGGCTCAGCAAATGACGGCCGAAGTAACCGCCTATGCGCTGGTATTGCGCGACAGCGCCACGCTCATCGGCCACATGCTCTGCCACCCGTGGTTTGCACCGCGCACCTACGAGCTAGGCTGGGTAATCGCCCCGGCGTACCAGCGCCACGGTTATGCCAGCGAAGCGGCGCAGGCGTTGCGCGATTACTGCTTTGCCAACCTCAATGCCCACCGCGTCATCGCCACCTGTCAGCCCGACAATCCTGCATCGTATCGGGTAATGGAAAAAATAGGGCTGCGACGGGAAGGACATTTCCGGCAGTGCATTCAACGCAGCGAAACCGAATGGTGGGACGAATACTTTTATGCCCTATTGCGTGACGAATGGAGTCCGGCATGATTATCCAGTTCGACGGCGAGATTTTCGAATGGCGCGGGCCGGCGCCCTTTTTGTTTGTGGCGATCCCCGATGAGCCCAGCCGCGACATCAAAGCCATGTCGCAACTGGTCACCTACGGCTGGGGCGTCATCCCCGTCACCGTCCAGCTGGGCCAGACCAGTTGGCGCACCTCGCTTTTTCCCAAAAACGGGCGCTATCTGGTGCCGGTCAAAGTAGTGGTGCAAAAAGCCGAGCAGGTAGGGGCCGGGGATGTGGTATCGCTGACGGTCACCGTTGGCAATTAAGGGAGGATACCGATGACAAAGCCATTGACATTTACTGCCCTCATCCAAAAGGAAGGGGCTTTTACCTTTGTCGCCATCCCGGGTGCCCCCGCCAGCCACTGGGGTGCGCGCCCCCGCTATCACGTCTGTGGCACCATTGAGGGTATCGCCGTGCGGGGATGTTTGGGGGTCAACGGGCAGGATTATTTTTTGCGGTTGGGGGCGGCCTGGTTGCGGGGCACCAGCATCGTGCCGGGTATGCAGGTCAGCGTCAGCCTTGACCTCGAAGGTCCCCAAGACGACAACCTTGCGGCAGACATTGTGGCGGCACTCAACGCCCACCCGCACGCCAACGCTTTTTTTGCCGGTTTGCCCACTTTTTACCGCAAAAAATACCTGCGCTGGATTGACAGCACCAAACGTAGCCCCGATATCCGCGCCCAGCGCATCGCCGAAATGATTACCTTGCTTGCCAACGGGCAACGCGAACGCTAACCCACCGTAGCTGCCAACATTTGTGTGCAGACGCAGCCTGCTGTGTCTCAAAAGTTGATG
This sequence comes from uncultured Chloroflexota bacterium, assembly GCA_937876225.1. Taxonomy (GTDB): domain Bacteria; phylum Chloroflexota; class Chloroflexia; order Chloroflexales; family Roseiflexaceae; genus UBA965. The sequence continues at coordinate 32,118 of CALFIC010000164.1, forward strand.
TGTCACCTGTGATATAGTTAATTTATCGAAAATTTCAGTATAAACAACAAGTAGCTGAAAGCAATATGCAACGTCTTTTACTTTTGCGCAGGGTAAATATGAGCAGTGCATATTGAATTGTCGTTGGAATTGTAGCATTTGGGTTTTTGATGAAGTTTACTTCCAGCCGAGAGAAACTGCTAGCGAATAAGCACATGGGTAGTACGGCAGCTACGTTCACTGCTCCGCAGATTGAATTAAATGAATCACAGAATTGAGGCACTACATGAATAGTTACATGGTCGTTGCAACATTTAAAGAGGGTGTCACTCCAGAAGATATCCGCGCCCTAATCCCGGCAGAACAGGCGCAGGCTAAAGTATTAACGGAGCGCGGCCTACTCGGTTTTATCAAAGTAGCGATGCCAAAGCGTACCGTCTTTATCGAGGCATTTGGTGAAGATGATGCGAGTGTCTTATCAACTATTCAATCTCTGCCATTTTTTGCTATCTGGGATATCGAGTTGTTTCCAACATCTCCACCAGCTGGGGCGAGGTTCTAATTGATCACCCTTGTATGTCGTTAGTTGGGGCAATTTTAGGAATTGAGCGTAGGATTACGCATAACAATGTCGTCTTCGCCTTGTAGGGAGACTCTTCTCCTTTGGGCAAATGTTGGTTCACTCTCTGCCCACTAGCGATGAAGGAGCAGACATGCCAGCGCATTCTTTTTTGCAAAAAGTTATGACGGCGCCAGCCGGTGCAGTGCATCAACTCTATGGCGCCAAAGCGGCCAAAATGCGGGCGCAGACGATGTACATCCCATCGCCACTTGATATCGCCCAAGCAATCCAAGCCATCCCGGTAGGACAGACTCGCACCCTGCACGACATCCGCCAGAGCATTGCCACGCTCCACGGGGTCGATACCACCTGCCCCGCCAAAACGGTAGTCTATTGGAAGTGGTTGGCGGCGGCCACCGTCGAGCTTGACGGTGCGCCATCGCCCTACGCCATTCCGTGGTGGCGCATCCTCAAAGACGGCAAACCGAGCCGCCACATGCCCGGCGGCATCGCCAATCAACTGGCGTTGATCCAAGCCGAGGCTGGGCGGTGATTTTCATTGGCTCGCGCAGCGCACACCGAGGACGCGGAGGCATTCTCACCAAACGTCATTCCATGCCGGGTGCGCGCACCCGTAGCGTGGAATCTCCGTGGGTTTGCCAAAAAATGCACGAACGGGTCCCTTGCGTACCAGGTGGAGATTGTACTGCGCCACAGTGCCATGCAATGACACCAGGGTTGTTTTAATTTTCAATTATCCATTTTCAATTTTCAATTCTGATTAACAACGTACATGGCGCCGTTTGAAACCAATCCGATTTTTATTGATAGCCTGGGTGATATTCGCCAGCGGGTCGGCGTAGATTGGTTTTTTGGTGGGAGCGGGGGCAAGCAGTTGGTTAACGATGGCAGCGGTGTGCAAAGCCTGCATGTGCAACGGCCGATACGATACCCCCACCGCCGTCACAAACCGGATCATGGCGTGTTGGGTGAATAGTGGCTTGTGCGCAATGGTCGCTTCTACCCGATCCAACAATTGTTGGATGTGCGCCGGGTCGAACTCGTGGTCTTTGCGTGAGCCGAGCAACCATTCGTAGCAACTCCACCCCCCAGATTGCACAAATTCACCGGGGTCGTTGATGAACTCGTCCGCCACTGTTTGCGCGAAATCGGTCTCGGACAAGGTCACCGCCACCACAAATTCTGACAGCATATAACAATCGGCCCGTTGCATCCAGCGACGAAAATCATCAGGCATCATCGTTTGGGTATTGGCAATCATCCCCGCCAAATACATGGCATCATAATTACCGGTGGCATAGAGGCCTTCGGCCAAGGCTTGATTACCAATCAACGGCTTGGCGATGGGCTTGAGCACCCCTACCGGCACGCCAAACATCGGCTCACGCACCCCTTGGCTGAGGTAGTGTTTTTTGGTGCGGGCACTCGTGAGTGTGGTGAGCGTGGCCAAAATTTTGGCGATTTGCTGCTGCATAGTATGATTCGCTTTAGACAAAAATGATTCCGTTTATGCCTTTATTTTATCACGTAGGGCATCTCGCAGACCCTCGGCGCATTTTTCACTAAACAGTTATAATGACACACACATTATTTCAAACGGACCATTCCCCCACCAGAAAGGGTCTACCCCATGCGGATTACACGACATTGGTTGGTCGCAGCGGCAATTGCCGGTGCCTTGATTATTTCGGCGGGTACCCGCGTAGCACCTGGGGTGTTTTTGCCCTTATTAACCCAAGAGTTTGGCTGGAGCCGGGCTTCAATTGGCTTTGCTGTCTCGATTGGCTTGATTTTGTATGGCTTAGCCGGTCCCTTTGTGGGTTCGCTCATCGAGCGCATTGGTACCCGCGGCACGGCTATTTTTGGCATGCTGTTGATAGCCGGGAGCGCCGCCGCTGGTACCACCATCAAAGACACC
>CALFIC010000165.1 GCA_937876225.1 uncultured Chloroflexota bacterium
CTTTCCCTACACGACGCTCTTCCGATCTTGTATTTGTCCGGGTACGTGTGTTGGTGCGCGTGCGGGTACTAGTTTGGGTGCGGGTACTTGTGCGGGTGGCAGTGTTGGTGCGGGTACGGCTCGCCGTGGCAGTGGCGGTGCTCGTGCGCGTGGCAGTGGCTGTGGGGGTTTGGGTCGCAAACGCCGATTGACAACTGCCGGCATGACTATCGCTATTGCTGCCATCTGGGCAAATCGTGTTGGCCCAGGTGACATTGCTGAGGGTGGCGCCACTGAGGTCAACACCCGCCAAGTCCATGTTGCGTAAATCAGCACCCGTCAGGTTGGCACCAGGCCCTAGCAAATAGCCGTTGCGCAATGACCACCCGGGCGGGAGCCCTGTCGCTACGGTGGCCGCCAAGGTGTGGGCTGCTACGGCCCGCATCTGTTGCGCCACACTGGCACTGAGCGATCCATTCCAGGTGATGGTGGGTAGGGTTACGCCGTAGATTTTGCTATAAAAAATGAGCCCAGCGAGGTAACTGCCCGCATAGACGGGGTGTGAATTATCGCTGGCGTGGAGCCGGGTGGGATTGGGCACACTGTAGGCGTATTCCCAGGCATCGCCCACCGGGGCGATGGTGGCATGGTTGGCTTGGGCGACGACGCCGTACCATTTGCGTAGGCGCGCCTGCATTTCACGCGGGTTGGCACCTTCGTCACGCTGTTGGTTATTGGTCCAGTAATTGGCGTGGCGCGCCCAGGTTTCATAAAAAAAGATCCGTGCATTAGGACTTTTGAGGCGGATACGCCGGCAGAGCTCGGCGGCGCCTTGGACCATGTCGGCACGGTTTTGGGCATCGATTTCGGCAAACGCGGGCTCTTGGCTCTGGTCTTGGAGCACCACCACATCCCAATCACCGGCATTAATGGCGGCTTGGGTGGCGGCATACGCCAAATGCCCTTTGAAGTTTTGCCCGCCAGGGGTAACGGCAGTGATGACTGGTACTGGGTTCCCGATATTTTTGATGATTGCGCCAAAAATAGCCGGTAAATCATTGACAGCGGTATAACTATTGCCGATAAATAAGACGCGTTTAATGCTGGCAGGGGGAACCGGGAGCGCGTGGGGTTGGCCAGTAATCCCTCCTGACAGCACTCCGGTCAAATTGGCGTTTTGCAAATCGGTCCCATCGAGATTGGTGCCGGTCAAGACTGCATCGCTGAGGTTGACGCCATTCAGGTTGAGTCCATGCAAATCGGCACCACTGAGGTCGCAACCATGCAAATCGACCTGCATTCCACGTGCGGTGCAATCGCTGCCGGCGGCGTGAGTGGGGGTGATAACGCTAAAGGTGATGCAAATCAAAAATAACAGCAGAGCGCGTTGGCGCATGGGGATTCCTTGGAGTATCGCTAACTAAGGTATAGACGTTGCGCCCATGGGGAATTGTTCCCATGGGCGCAAGAAAATCGAGGGTTATATTGCACGCTGTTACGGCCTAGGGGTGAGGGTGGGTGTCCGGGAAACATTGACGTCGAAGTAGAAATTTCCAGCGACGGCAACTCCACCATTGCGCAAGCCGACGATACTGTTTTGATTGTCTGATGCCACTGCGACGGCGTTGGTGACGGCAGGATTAAAGGTGGTATAGGTTGCATCACCCCAGGTAAGCAACGTGCCGTCGGCTTTGACTGCCAGAGAACAGTCACGTCCAGCGGTAATGCTGACAATATTGACTGCGGTGGATGGGATTGTAATTTCGCCCTTGCTATTATCGCCCCACCCGACGATTTGCCCGGTGCTGAGGAGCGCTAAGCTATGGCGTTTGCCGGCACTGACGGCGACGACGCCCGTGAGCCCTGGGGGTACCGTCGTCTGCCCGCTCGAGAAGTCACCCCATGAAATGACTGTCCCATCGGCTTTGACGGCGATGGCATGACCATCACCGCCATCGATACCGACGACATTGGTGGCTCCAGCGGGTATGGTGGTTTGACCTTTGTCGTTGGCACCCCAGGCAATCACTGAGCCATCGGTTTTTACCGCATACCCGGTGTGTGCACCTGCTCCAATGGCTTTGACCCCTGTTTTGGCACTGTCAGGGATATCCGTTTCACCATTGGTGTTTTGGCCCCAGGCATAGAGCGTCCCATCAGATTTGAGCACATAGACAGAAGCAATGGCGGCGGCTACATCTTTGAATTCCATGCCTTTGTAGGCCGTAGGAATCACCGATTGATTCATGCCTGGTTGATTAATTCCCCACGAGACGAGTGAACCGTTTTGCAAGATACCGATCACGAACAAATTACCAACTGCGGCTTTGCGCAGATTGAAGGATTGTAGCGTCGGAGTGCTGGTACGCGAATTGGTTGGTGTGTTGGTACTTGTGGACGTTTTGGTACTTGTCGGCGTGTTGGTGTAGGTTAGTGTGTTGGTACTTGTCGGCGTTTTGGTACTTGTTGGCGTGTTGGTTGCAGTCTTGGTGCTTGTTGCCGTATTGGTGTAGGTTTGTGTGGGGGTATCGGTAGGCGTATTCGTATCGGTGGGCGTACTGGTATTGGTTGGTGTATTGGTATTGGTTGGTGTGTTGGTATTGGTTGGCGTACTGGTCGCCGTATTGGTGGTGGTGGCCGTTGCGGTGTTGGTCGCAGTAGGCGTATTTGTCGCCGTGTTGGTGGCTGTGTTGGTGACGGTGGCCGTATTGGTGGGAGTCGCCGTTGGCTCAAGGTTGGTAATGGTGTATACCACGCCGTCATCTTTGAATGAACCGTCACAGGTGGGGTCGGCAAACTTCCAGTTGGTGCTGGCACCGTCGTCACCTTCAGGCAACAAGACGAAGTGGGCCCATTCGCTGACTTCGCTGACCTGGTCATAGGTCATATTGATGGGGATGCTAATCCCGCCGTTGTTGTTGGCAGGAATAATTCCGCCATCATAGTCGCCGGGGGGCACGGTAATCAACCATAAATCGCTCCCAGCGGTATGGGTGACGCTGGCTGCGCCGTAGACACCAGCGCTCGGTGTACCAAAGGCGTAGTCGGTATCGGTGACGGCGGTGCCGGCATCCTTGCGGATGGCAATGGTTGTGTCGGCACCGACGCGGCCGTTGATGCGGATCTTGAGGTAGGCGGTGCCGGCCTCGCTAATCGAGGCATCCCGGCTCGAGCCGAGGTCCATCAAAGGGGACAACCCGAGGGTGATTTTGTCGAGCAAATTGCCTGCCCCTGGGCTTATTGATTGAATACCAAAGAAGCCTACATTGCGTACGCCGTTGTAACCGGTGCTCGGCAAGGTGTGGGTGCCGCTATAGACGCCCCAGCCGTTGACCACTCGCGCAGTGATATTGCTACTCCCACTGGGCGTAGTGGCACTGGCATTGATGGCATTTAGGTCGTTATTAATGGTGGTGCTGACGCGAATGACTTCGCGATCATAGCTGTCTGCGGCGACAGAGCCAGCCGGCAAGCCACTGGGGATACCAAAGCGGAATGAGGCGATGTCAGTGCGGTTTGAGCCACCACCATTGTGATAGAACTCAAACGAGAAGGTGTCGTTGTTGGCGACACACAATGGTTGATATAAAAATGATGCCACCGCAGCATTGAGTGATGCATACCAGGTACCATCTGGCACGCGTCCATCTACACGATTAAGCTCAATCACCCGCGCACTGATACCAAAATAACCGCCATTATTACAATATTCGTGATCGAGTGGGTGTGCGGTTAACCAACCGCGCATATGTTCTTGACGGATATACGACCAATTATTATTGTTTGTATAGCAGGTTGAATCAGTGTTTTCAAACGATGTATTGACCATCGACCGCACCCCGGCAATGCTGTTGTTAATCGTGGGATTGCCGGTAGTGGGGATGATGCCAGGCGCAAAGGTACGTGACGGCGTGCGGCTTGCCGTCAGAGTTTGGGACGGGGTAAAGGTCTTTGTTGGCGATGGGGTGACGGTGGCGGTATTGGTAGGCGTGGCGG
>CALFIC010000166.1 GCA_937876225.1 uncultured Chloroflexota bacterium
ATACGAGATAAACATCGGTGACTGGAGTTCAGACGTGTGCTCTTCCGATCTAGTGCAGCTCATCGACGCTAGTCAGTGGTACAAACCCTTGCGCAAAAATTTGGGCAAAAAGAATTGTGAATTATCACCCGAAGACATCGACCGCATCAACCAAACATTTCTAGCCTTCACCGAAACAGCCGAATCCAAGATATTCCCCAATGAAGCCTTTGGTTATTGGAAGGTCACGGTCGAACGTCCACTCCGCTTGCACAGCCAGCTCAGCCTCAAGGCGATTGCCCCGCTACGCTATATGTCGGGCGACGAAACGCTACGCGCCACCCTTTACGAGGAGTTCGGCGACGCCCTCTACAACGATTTTGCCCGTATTGCCCCTGCGCTCGAACAACGTCTCGCCGATTGGAGCAACGACGATGACGATAGCGCAGACGACGAGGGCAGTGGTACACCTAAAGGACTGCCCGAAAAGACGCGCAAAAAACTGCTCGACCCCAAAACGTGGGAACGCGACGGGCGGTTGATCAATGTGGCCACCACCCTGCGTACCGCCCTTGGTGATGGGGTGTTTACCGACTACAACGTGTTCCGCGAGCGGGTCGACGCCACCATCGCACAATACGGCATCCACATCGGCACCGCCGACCTCAAGCAAATCCTCAAAGCAGTCAGCTGGCGCGCCGAATCTGCCCCTGCCGTCATCGCCAAGGTACACAAACCAGGCAAGGCTCAGGCGAACCCGCTTTATGGCATGTATGAAGTTTTGGAGGGAGGCAAACGCACCGTGGTCGAGTATGAACCCGACCCCGACCTGCGTGATAGTGAGCAGGTGTCGCTCGTCGAAGCTGGCGGTATCGAAGCCTTTATCCACCGTGAAGTCTTGCCGTACACCCCCGATGCCTGGATCAAACCCGATACCACCAAAATCGGCTACGAAATCAGCTTCACGCGCCATTTTTACAAACCACAACCCTTGCGCACCCTCGCCCAAATCAGTGCCGATATCCTCGCCATAGAACAAGAAGCAGATGGGTTGTTGGATGGATTGTTGAAGGTAGGGACGAAATGAGAGAGATTCTCGGCAAAGCTAAAACAGTTCGTGAGTTACTTAAGGGTGTAAAGTATTCCATCGACTATTACCAGCGTGAATACAAGTGGCTAGAAAAGCAAATTCGCGAACTGGTGAATGACCTTAGTGACAAATTTCTAGAGGAATATCAGCCTAGTCATCCGCGTACTAAGGTAGCCGATTATCCTCATTACTTTTTGGGGTCCATTATCATCAGTAAAAAGGATAGTATCAGTTACATTGTCGATGGGCAACAACGCCTCACAAGCTTAACTCTGCTACTCATATTCCTGCGAAACCTACAACGTGATAAAGACGATAATCTCGTTAATGTCGACGAATTAATCTTCTCTGAAAAGTACGGTCAAAAAACGTTCAATCTACATGTAGATGAACGCACACCAGCCATGGATGCTCTCTATGATGGCAGACCATTTGATGTCACTGATCGGCCCGAATCAGTACAAAACCTAGTTGCACGATATCGTGATCTGGAGTCCGCTTTTCCTGAGGAACTCAATGGGCATACACTGCCATATTTTGTTGACTGGTTACTTGAAAATGTGCATTTAGTAGAAATCACCGCATACTCCGATGACGATGCATATACCATTTTTGAGACCATGAATGATCGTGGTCTCTCGCTCAGCCCAACTGATATGCTCAAAGGCTATTTGCTCGCCAATATCGACGAATATAAACGCACTACGGCTAACATTCGTTGGCGGGACCGTATTCGTGAACTCAATGATGCAGGCAAAGAAGTAGAATCGGATTGCTTCAAGGCATGGCTACGTAGTCAGCATGCTACGAAAATACGTGAGCGCAAAAAAGGTGCAAAAGCCGAAGATTTTGATCGTATTGGTACCGAATTCCATCGTTGGCTACGTGATACGGCTGATACTATTGGACTCAAACACAGTGATGATTTTTATCACTTTATAGACCGTGATTTTGACTTCTATAGTCGGCAATATTTACGATTAATCGCAGCTAGTCAACGTCCAATCCCTGGTTTGAACCATGTACTGTATAACGCACAACAAGGCTTCACTCTGCAATACATGCTACTCCTCGCACCACTTCGACCTGATGACAGTGAACAAGTAGTTATACGCAAAATCAGTCTGGTAGCTCGGTACCTTGATATTCTACTCACATGGAGACTATGGAATTTCCGAACAATTGCCTACTCAACAATGCAGTATGCGATGTTCATAGTGATGCGTGAAATTCGCGGTTTGTCACCTGATGCACTCGCACATAAACTACACGGTTTATTGCTCAGTGAACATGAAACCTTTAAAAGCAATGACCGATTAAGGATGCATCAACAAAATCGGTATGGAATACATCGTATCCTCGCTCGCATCACAGATTATGTAGAAACCCAATCTGGCCAAAACTCCCGATATATAGAATACGTAGCCGAGGGTAAAAATCGATATGAAGTAGAACATATCTGGGCTAATCATCCTGAACGTTATACAGATGAATTCAGTCATGCTGCAGATTTTGCAGAGTACCGCAATCGCATCGGTGGTTTACTCCTATTACCAAAAAGTTTCAATGCCAGCTACGGGGATTTATCATATCCTGAAAAATTGATGCATTATGATTCACAAAATCTACTCGCGCGTTCATTGAATCCGCACTGTTATGAACCACACAATCATAGTCGCTTCGTTCAATTTATTCAACAAAGTTATTTGCCATTTGTCGCATACCCTGTGTTTACTAAGGCACAAATTGAAGCACGCAGTGAACTTTACCGTCAGATTGCCATGCGTATCTGGAATCCCGCTGATCTCTTGAATGGTGGTCAACAATAATCGATACCTTCCATAGCCCAGCATTTGTGCATCTACAGACCCAACATCGAGGGGAGCAACCCCTCGTTATTGGGGGGAGCTCACTCAACATCGAGGGGAGCAACACCGTTATTGGGGGGAGCTCACTCAACATCGAGGGGAGTAACACCGTTATTGGGGGGAGCACACACGACCATGAAGCACAAGGCATCGCCTAAACCGCAACACAGTTCTACACAGCTGATAGATCCTGCCTTTGCCGAAATACGCGAGCTGATTCAGCGTGCACGGCAACATGCCGTACACGCCGTAAATACTGAACTCGTCGGGCTCTATTGGCAGGTCGGCGAATACATCAGTCGCAAAATTGCAGCCGCCGAGTGGGGCGATGGGGTAGTAGATGAACTCGCCCGATATTTGGCGCGTACACAACCAGGACTAAAGGGGTTTACCCGTCCAAACTTGTTTCGGATGCGTCAGTTTTATGAGACCTATGCCCATGACGAAAAAGTCTCGGCACTGCTGAGACAATTACCGTGGACCCACAATCTCATCATTCTCGGGCAATCCAAACACCCTGAAGCGCGTGAGTTCTCCTTAAAAATGGCCATTCAAGAGCGCTGGAGTTCTCGCGATCTCGAACGGCAATTCAAAGCGGCGTTGTTTGAACGTGCCGTATTAAGCCCGCCAAACGCATCGCCCGTGGTCAAACAGAGTCATCCAGCCGCGGTTGATGTCTTCAAAGATGCCTATGTTGTCGAGTTTCTCCAGCTACCGACGGCACACCAAGAAGCCGACCTGCATCGCGGGTTAGTCGCACGCTTAAAGGATTTCCTCATCGAACTCGGGCGCGATTTTTGTTTTGTCGGTTCCGAGTATCTATTGCAGGTCGGGGGGCGAGATTTTGCGCTTGACCTGCTCTTTTTCCATCGCGGCCTCAACTGCCTGGTCGCCATCGAACTGAAGGTCGACCGGTTTGAGCCCGAGCATCTCGGCAAACTGAATTTCTATCTAGAAGCGCTCGACCGCGACCACCGTAAACCACACGAAAACCCAGCCATCGGTCTCCTGCTCTGCGCCACCAAAGACAAAGAGGTGGTCGAATATGCCCTCAGCCGCACGCTCTCACCTGCGCTCATCGCCCAGTACCAGACCCAACTGCCAGAGAAGCAACTGCTCGCCGCCAAACTGCACGAATTCTATGCCTTGAACGCGCCACAATATTCAGTGCCGGCTCAGTCTATAGGCGACGGAGGTTAAATCATGATCGACACCCTCACCCCCTACCCCGCTTGTAAAAGAACTTCGTAATTCTCATGGAGGCACTGCAATGCAAACACCATTCGATATCCTCGCAAATGCATACTCATTTACCATTGGTGACCGTTTACTGCCCGGTATCGGTGCATATGGTGTAGGTACCATCGCTGTTGTTATGCCAGATGAAGAAGGTGCCTTAGCCCTTCTCGATGCCATTTCTGAGAAAATGTATGAACAATATGGTATGAAGCCAAATATCATCCCTGTTGGTGATCCTTTTACGTTTATGCGACGAGCTGCAGGCGAAAGTCTTGCTGGTATTGAAAGTGCAGATCACGAATTATTTCCCTACCGGTTTATGTTCATGGTTCGGGTTGAAGAAGCAGGTTCTACCTTCCCAACAGTACTCACTTCAATGGTCAATCATGCATGGAGTAGT
>CALFIC010000167.1 GCA_937876225.1 uncultured Chloroflexota bacterium
TGTAGCATCGCAGTAGAGCCGCAGCCTGCTGCGTCTCCAAAGAATAGCCACAGCCCGCGGGCATATCGTGTAGCATCGCAGTAGAGCCGCAGCCTGCTGCGTCTCCAAAGAATAGCCACAGCCTGCTGCGCGTATCGTGAGCCATCAAAACACAAAAATTAACATTTGGTTAATCCATTAGTCGTGAATAAATAACACATATTTGTTACGTTTATGTGAATCGTGCTGAAGTGAGGTGTATGATGGTTGAACAAAAAAATGAGTGGTTTACATCACAAATCGTGCTGAGTTCACTGATTGTGGTACTTTCGTTATTTACTGCATTTATCAGTTATGAACGTTCATTAGCAAGCTCGGCCCAGCTCCGCCAAAACACTGCAGCGCTACGCGAATTGATGTTGGGTACATCGGCTGAAACAATGGCAAATGCAAATTATCAATATGATTTGTCAAACTATAGTGATGCTGAATTAGCGACAGATGACATCCAAAAAACAAAATATGAAGTGCGCTATTCAGAAGAGTTACAAAACGCAATTACCAAGAACGTTGACGACCCTTTTTCAGATGAATATTTTCAAAAAATATTCGCAGAATCAGAACAACATCGCAACGAAGCTGAAGTGCTTTTTAATGAAGCGGATGGATATTCGAAGCGCGGTAATGCGCTACAACAAATAATTCTGATTACCACGTTGGGATTGGGTTTTGTGGCATGGACGTCAGTAATTAAAAACGAACGCCACCTGATTCGTATCGTATTTATTGCGTTTGCATTTTTGACACTTACATATGGGATCTATTTGTTCACCCAAGTGCCGATTGTGCAATAAGTAGTAATTTTCATTGCTGTTGTTGCTGTTGTTGTTGCATTGCGGATGTGGTTTGCTGTCGCACGACACTCGGCCAAGTCAAGCGTGCGGGAGTGGGGGCTCGATTCATACCATCGGCATCATTGACCGTCACTGCGACTTCCAAGCGCTCGCTGGCGCTACCACGATATACACCCCGTGTGGGTGGTACGTCGGCATAATCACGTCCGATGGCCATGCGAATATGGCGTTCACCCGTCCAAATATTGTTGGTAGGATCGATGCCAAGCCAGCCGATTGTGGGCACCCACACCTCAACCCAGGCGTGAGTTGCATCAGCTTGGGAACGATCATTGTCGTCACGCCGATGAAAGAGATACCCACTCACGTAACGGGCTGGGATACCCAATTGTCGACAGACCGCAATCATCACATGGGCGATATCTTGACAGACCCCTTGGCGTTGCTCGAGCACCACCTCGATGGGGGAATCGACAGACGTGCTTTGCGGGGTGTAGGCAATCGTCTCATAGAGGGTATGCGAGATACGATCAATCGCTGTGAGGGGATCAAACTCGCGAGTAAACGCATATTCCTGCATGAATGCCAGCAAATGAGGACTCGCTACCGCATAAGTACTTGGTAACAGCATATCGAGTAGTGGGGTTGTGCGTAGTGCATCAAGTGCATGCCAACTATCTTTCGGTAATGCAGCCGGGCGGGGATTTGGCACCCATACTTCTACGACCGATTCTGCTCGTACTAATAATGATTGATGGGGAGCCGGTACATCAAAGTGGTGGATGTGATTGCCGAGGCTGTCGATAAATTCATGGACTACGGTTTTTGGGGTAATAGAGAGATTAAACTGTTGACAGCGTTGTTGCTCGTCGTCACGGGGGCGCAACCGTACTTCCATGATACTTTCAGTCACGGATGAATCATAATGAAAAACAGTGTCGTGGACGATATGATGTTTCATAGATATCGCTTTACTACGCCATCAAGGCGGTATCGATGGTGTAGGCAATATGACTTTCACGCAGTGATGTATCAATCTGGAAGCAACCGTGCTGGATTTGATGTAGGTCGTGGGCCAAATTGAGTAATTGTTCTTCGATATTGCCATATTCCAACATTGCTTGGAATTGTCCCGCTGCGCGTTGTGGCCGCCCGGTGCGTAATTGACCATTACGGCGGGTAATTCGTGCTACTGCCTGCAAAATGGTGTCTGCGCTAAAGCGGACTGACCGCGGGAATTCAGCATCATACAGCAAAAAAAATACGAGGCGCTGCGGCGTAACATCGGGCGTGTGCACTTTGCAGTAGGCTTCAAAGGCACTACACATTTTGAGTAGCCCAATCCATTCGGCATGATGCATGCGCCCATCTTGTTGGGATGCTTGGAGCGCCGATGTATGGCTGAGGAGCAAATTTGCGGTATTGTTGGCGCGTTCGACGGCACGGCCGATTTGAATGAAATCCCAGCCTTCGCCATGACTCATCGTGGCATCGGTAATCCCTTGGAACAAATGTGAGCCCGATTTTATCGTGGCATAAAATCGATGCGGATCCTGTTGCCATTGTTGGTTACTAATCTGTTGGCGCATATCGAGGTAGAGACGATTAATTTGCTCCCACATTTCTGACGAAATATGTTCACGCACTTGGCGAGCATTTTCACGTGCAGCCGTAATCGTGCTGATGATTGCATCACTATACTGACTATCCGCAGTAAAAAGTTGTACCACAGGTTGTGGTATCAGACTCCCGTGTTCGGGGTCTTGGTATTGCAGTGATTGCCACAAGCGGAGCCAGCGTTGTTGCGACAATACCGGATCAACATCAATTAATTGATGAAGTGTGACATCAAGGAGTCGCGTGGTATGCTCGGCACGCTCGAGATAGCGACTCATCCAATAGAGTGAATCGGCGACCCGACTAAGCATGGCCATAGATGTCGCTCCTTGTGTATGTAAATCTCAAGATTAGGCATCGTCGTAGAGTACCCACGTATCTTTACTCCCACCACCTTGTGACGAATTAACCACCAACGAGCCACGGGTGAGTGCCACACGGGTTAAGCCACCAGGGACGACTGTGACTTGGTCGCCGTATAAAATATATGGGCGCAAATCGACATGGCGCGCTTCGAGATGGCTATCAATCACACAAGGCGCCCGCGATAACTGCAATGTCGGCTGGGCAATATACCCGCGCGGATCTGCAACGATGCGTTGGGCAAACTCCGCTTGTTGTGCCGCCGTACTATGTGGCCCAATCAACATACCGTAACCACCAGACTCCCCAACTGCTTTGACCACTAATTTATTGAGGTTATTCAGCACATGCTGGCGTTGACGCGCATCACTGAGCAAGTATGTCTCCACATTGTCGATAATAGGGTCTTGGCCACTATAATAACGAATCATCGCCGGGACATAGGCGTACAATGCTTTGTCGTCAGCGACACCGGTACCCAAGGCGTTGGCGATGGCTACATTGCCGGCGCGATATGCATGCAAAAGCCCAGGTACGCCAAGGATTGAATCAGGACGGAATACGAGTTGGTCAACGAAATCGTCGTCGATACGTCGGTAAATGACGTCGATGCGCTGTAATCCATTAGTGGTACGCATATAGACGACATTATTGTGCACTGCCAAATCACGTCCCTCTACCAACGGAATGCCCATCTGCCGCGCGAGGTACGTATGCTCGAAATAAGCCGAATTATACGACCCCGGTGTCAACAGCACTACCATCGGATCACTGGTATGCGGGGCAAGTGAGCGTAATGTGTTGAGCAAAATCTGACCGTATTGTTCGATGGGCTGCACATTGTAGCGTTCAAAGAGCTGCGGGAAGACCCGTTTGCTCATTTGGCGATTGACGAGCATGTATGACACACCACTCGGTACCCGTAGATTGTCTTCGAGCACGGCAAATCGTCCGTTGGGTAAGCGTACCAAATCGCTGCCGGTGACATTGATATAGACGTCTCGTGGCACCGTCACTCCCCGCATTTCGCGGCGGTAATGGCGACAACTATAGACGAGGTCACGCGGTACCACGCCATCGTTGAGGATATGTTCATCATGATAAATATCATGCAAAAACATATTCAGGGCGGTGATGCGTTGGATGAGTCCTTGTTCGATTTGGCGCCATTCGGCGGCGGTCAAAATCCGGGGTAATAGGTCAAACGGGAAGATTTTTTCGGTGCCGTCTTCGTGACCATAGACCGTAAAGGTCACCCCCTGTGCCAAAAAGGTGTCATCGGCGGATTGTTGGCGTTGGGCGATTTCTTGGGCGGTAGATTGCTCGATGCGTTGTACCAGTTCGGCATAATGCGACCGCGGCAGCCCATTGCTGTCGAGCATTTCGTCCCAAGCGCTATCAAGTTGATAGTGAGTAAATAATTGTTGGTTGTGCATGATTGGTATTGTACGTAACTTATGTGGATGATGCAATAGATGCTTTAGCCAGAAAAACGTGTAGGATTTGGATGTTTTTGACAAAAGACTAGGGCACTGACATCCCATTAGTGCACAGCAGGAATCGTGGACTATAAATATGCATCGGTCATACAAATCATTTCTGTGCCACTTATTTTTTTGAAAAAACTATGCGACAATAGACTGTGACCGTAACAAGGAAGTATTTTTGACAAAAGAGGTAGATCATGACACTTGCCCCACTCAAAAATGTCGCCACGAGCGTAATCGAACAACATGATGGTCCTACGAGTAGCGTTGAGATTTTGCAGTATGATCGTTTGGCAGGAAGCGATAATCTCGAAGTCGCCCAAAAACTCTTTTATGCGAATCAGGTGGGAATGCACCTCAAGCAAGTACGGATTCGTTTGAACAATGGCGCTGCCCAACTCGAAACTGGTGAGATGCAGTTTGTCAAAGGTAATGTGACGGTAGATACTTCCGTTGGTGGTTTGGGTGGATTGGCGCAAAAGTTGATTAACTCGAATTTGACCAATCAAACCACCTTCCGCCCCCATTATCATGGGACAGGTGAAGTATATGGTGAGCCCTCATTCAAGCATTTTATTATTTTGACATTGAACAACGAAGAAGCCGTCATCGAACAGGGGATGTTTTATGGCTGCGAAGGCAGTGTAACGGTCGGGGTGACGACGCTCAAAAGTCTGTCGTCGATGTTTTTTGGGGGCGAACAATTCTTCCAAATTAGTGTCAAAGGTACTGGGTGGGTCGTGTTGCAGGTCCCAGTACCAGCCAACGAAATAATTCGCTATCAACTTAACAACGAAAAAATCATGGTAGATGGCTCGTTGTCATTGTTGCGCAAAGGCAATATCGATTATAAAGTCGAAAAATCAAACAAATCACTGCTCGGCAGTATGATCGGTGGCGAAGGTTTGTTGTTGCAAACCTTTACCGGTACCGGTGAAGTCTGGTTAGCCCCCACCAAACCGTTTTATGATCGCTTGCGTGCGGAAAGTGCCCAAACAATCATAAAATCTGCTGCAGTCACCGAACCTCCCAAGGCATAACGACAAACGAACCCCGCAAACCTACTAGTTTGCGGGGTTAATCTATGGCATCCCACAAATGTAGCTGCCATGTTGGTGAGGTGACCGTTTGCCCGGCATCGAGATGGAGTAATGCAGCATAGTCAGCGTACTGGGAGAGCCAGGCAAATCCCGCTTGATGCCCAAGAATAACCAGCGTGCGTGCCGCAACATCCGCCGCTACCAATGTCGGTGCAATCACACTCGCGCGGACCACATCACTCTGCGCTGGGGCACCGGTGCGTGGATCAATAATGTGGTGGGCCGTGGAGCCATCGGCACGTTGCCATTGGCGTTGGTCACTCCCGCTCGTGGCGATGGCGGTGGTGGACGTGAGTGCCAGCATCGCTGGTGGGTCGTAGCCGGGAAGCGGCTCAATGTCGATTGGCCAGGCATCATCTTCGGGTGGGGTACCCCATACCACAATGTCACCAGCGGCATCAACTGCCGCCGCCGGAAATGAGCGCAGGAGTTGCAACGCCTGTTGGGCAGCCCAGCTTTTGGCTACACCGGCAAGGTCGAGATTCACCCCTTGTGGTACCCAAATACGTTGCTGTGTGTGGTCGAGTTGGACGTGCTGCCACCCAGGAATCGGCACTACGTGAGTGACTTTGGTTGACGTAATCGCAGTAAATGTTTGGTTGTAGCCGTGGGCTTCGAGGGTCGCGCGGATGGTTGGATCGATGAGCCCATTACTAACACGCCACGCCCAATCTGCAGCCACAAGTACATCCCAGAGTACTGGGCTACAGGCGTGCCATTGGTTGGGATGTTGGCTGAGGGCGTTGAGCTCACTGTCTGGGCGAAAGCGGCTCAGTACGGATTCCCATTGTGCAAATCCCTCAATAGCAAAGGTGACGGCGTCTGTATCGCCGTCACCTACTGTCACGATTTGCATCTGGCATCCCATTGCGCGGAATGGATGATAGACAAAGGTCATACGGCATCGACCGCGGTACTAATGCTGCGCCGGAACACCACCCGATAGACGGTCAAAAAAATGACACTACTAATGGTGACGACATACATCAGTGAGATCAATGAGATCCGGGTGTCGCTACCACTAAAAATCCCATGC
>CALFIC010000168.1 GCA_937876225.1 uncultured Chloroflexota bacterium
CAGCGGTGTCGGTGGCAGTGGGGACAGCGGTGTCGGTGGCAGTGGGGACAGCGGTATTAGTGGCGGTGGGGACTGCGGTATTAGTGGCGGTGGGGACTGAGGTATTAGTGGCAGTCGCTGTGGCGGTAGCGGTAGGAATGGGCTTGGTGGGAATTTGTACAATAACGGTGCGTGAGGTTGCCCGAGTTCCTGCCACATCGGTGACAACGGCGTAGACTGATTGATTCCCTGCTACGGCATTGCTGATGCGGACTACCGTAAATGCGCCGGTGCCAATTAATACACCAGGTGCTGCGGGTGTGCCAGTGTACCAGTTTACGGTCAAGGTGCCAGCTCCACCTGTAGCGCGGATACTCATGATGGCGGTGGCATCATCACCACTCCATGTGGCGGTCGTAGCGCGTGGTTGTGCCACAATCGAAATACTGGGGATACTGATTGCGACGGTTGCGACCCGTGAAGTAATGCTACTTGCGGCAGCATCAGTGACAATCACGCTGTATAGCCGTGCCGTATCGGTGGGTGAATTGAAGGTTACTTGTATGTTGGGACCGGTGCCGACGGTGGCGCCATTGAGTTGCCAGGCATAGTTCAACGGTGGGACGCCGCCTTTGGCTTTGGCACTGAGGATGGTGTTGGCTTGGGTGCCACGCCATACGGCCAGACTATTGCGGGGCTCGCTATCGAAGACCAATGCTAACGGGGAGATGACGACATTGACCGCTGCCGAATCAATGGTGTTGCTGTTGAAATCAGTGACCCGGGCCCAGTAGGCATAGGTGCCAAGTGCGACAACCAACTTGGATTCTTTGCTGGTGCCGACTTTGGTGCTGGTATCACCAACTGCACCACGGTACCACGCATAGGTATAGGGTTTGGTGCCGCCGGCGGCTTCGACTTTGAGTTCGATGACTTTGTTGGCAGCCGTGATGTTATAGGCCATATCACGTGATTGTGAGGTGATACGCAGGGGTACAGGTGTCGGTGCGACGAATGCTGCGACGGCCACGCTCACTGCGCTGGTATCGACTGTTGCGTTGGTGGCATCACTGACACGCGCCCAAACGCTATAGCTACCAATTGCCAACGTGGTACTGAGTTTACTGCGATTGCCTATGACCGTCGTGGTATCGCCGACACTACCTTGATACCAGGTATAGGTGTAGGGCTTGGTGCCGCCAGTGGCTTCGATCTCGAGCTCAATTTTTTTGCTGGTGCTAACCGTAGTAGTTGCGATGTTTGCGGGTTGTTTTTTGATTTGCAGAGCCACGACGCGGCTGGGTGCGGCGAACGTCATCAATGGGAACATGCCCAAAATGAATGCGACAATGAGGATGAGTTTGTACTTCATGATGTACTCCATTTCTTGAAACCATATACCCATGACGACTACGAGTTGCCAGAAGTTCCCACAATAGACAATTTGCACTATAGGTTGTTGTCGTGTGATGTGATGGAGAATGTGTTTGTAGCGATGGCTCCACCACGTACAAATCCCCCCAGCGCAATCATGCACTGGGGGGATTCTTGATTGCCGGATTATGGTCGGCGGGTCGTAGTGGCGCGCGGTGGTGCAGTCGGACGTGGGGTTGCGGTCGGACGTGAGGTAGCAGTCGGACGTAGGGTGGCGGTGGGTTTGGGCATGGTAGGCACCATGACGGTAATGACTCGGCTGATGGCACTGTGACCGCGAGCATCGCTGGCTACCACATAGAACGTGCGATTGCCTGGGGTAACATTACCCATGCGTACCGTACCAGCACGGGTGTTGGCCACCACTGCGCCGGCAGCGTTGGGATTGCCACTATGCCATGTGTAGGTGAGGGCACCAGCACCGCCGGTAGCGACGCTATTGACGGCAAAGGTGATTTCGTTGCCGACCCATTGAGCGGTGGTATTGCCTGGTTGGGTAACAAAGCGAATGGGTGGGACGGTGAAGTCGATTTTAGCGTGGCGTGAGGTGGCCAGTTCGCCGTTGGCATCACTGACCATCACGTAGTAGCTACGAGCGGTTTCAGCTGGATCGGTGAAGGTCGCAGTATACGTTGTTACATCACTTGACTGGACGACTTGGTCATCTGCAGGAGTTGCCCCTTCCAAGACCCAACTATAGATGTACGGTGCAGTGCCGCCAGTGACTGCAACTCCCATAGGCACGCTAGCGCGATCTACGTTCCAAATCCCTGAGGCATCTTGCAAATCTGTCGTAAAGCGAATGAGTTCGGGTTCGACGGTCACGGCAATCGGGTCAGATTCGACTATTTCACCATTGGCGTCGGCTACTTGTGCCCAGAAATAATAGTTGCCAATCGGTAAATCGAGGGCAATATTGGCATTATTACCGACGACCATGCCGGAGCTCGAGCCATCGTCTTGGAGCCAGGTATAGCTGTAGGGTTCACTACCACCAGTGGCAGTCACAAACAACGGTAGATTGGCGGTGCCATCAGTGGTTACAAGGGTGGTATCGTGTGATTGATCTGCAATCGCTAACGGACCCGTAGCACCTGGGGTAGTGATGTCAACTTGGATCGGATCCGAGTCAACAGTATTGTTTTGATTATCGCTAATTTGCACCCAATAGGTATAGTGGCCTGGTGTAATGGTCAAGCGGATGCGTGAGCGATGCCCGACCTCGGTGCTGGTGTCACCGACATCCCCTTGATACCAGGTATAAGTATAGGGTTGATCGCCACCGCTGACACGCACGTTGAGACGAATTCGCTCACTCGGATTTTCGGTCACAAGTGTAATATCTGGTGTTTGTTCGACAATGCGCAGTGGTCGGATTTGCCCATGACTACCGCCATGTCCACCACCGCCATGAGCAGGACCAACCAGCGTTGCTTGGGGTGGGGGCGGCGGGGGCGGATTTGCGGCAAAAACTGCCGCTGGCACAACGGCCAACGCAAGCAGTGCCAAAATGAATAATCGCTTCATGACGTCGCCTTTACACGATAGAAAAATCCTAATGACGCATGCAAGACGAAATCAGTGGCAATAAAGTTCCCATGATGAAATATAAAGTAGAGACGCAGTAGAGACGTAGCCTGCTACGTCTTACTGCGTCTCCACCATGCAACGCATGGTATGAAGAGCCGCAGCCTGCTGCGGCGGTACGTGGCATCCCGAGAGCCGCAGCCTGCTGCGGCTCTACTAGAATTTAGGGACGATGGTCTGTGCCAGTTTCGGCGCAATACCGATGTAGGTTTCGGGGGTCAATGCCAACAATTCCGCCTTGACGGCTTTGGTCACCGGCAGTTTTTTCACAAACGCGTGTAAATCGGCCATGGTGGGGGCGTGCCCGCGGGTCAAGTTTTTGAGGAGCTCGTACGGTTCGGCCACACCGGCACGGCGCAAAATAGTCTGATAGGCCTCGGCCAACACTTCGGGGTGAGCGATGACGGCCGCTTGCATGGCAGTGCGATCGGGGTGGACTTTGCTGAGTCCTTTGGCACAGCGCCGACAGGCTAGCAACATGTGACCACAGGCCACGCCAAGGTTGCGCAACACGGTGCTACCGGTCAGGTCGCGTTGCAAGCGCGAAATCGGTAATTTGCGGCTAAAAAACTCAAACAAGGCGATGGCCATCCCCAAATTCCCCTCGGAGTTTTCGAAGTCGATGGGGTTGACTTTGTGGGGCATCGTTGACGAACCCACTTCGCCTTCCTTGGGGCGTTGCACGAGGTAGCCGTCTGAAACATAGCGCCACAAATCTTGGTTGAGGTCGGTCAAAATCGTACAAATCCGGCGCATGGCATCGAGTACCTCGGCCATGCTGTCTTGGGGTTCGACTTGGGTGGTGAGCAACACCGGCTCGAGGTCGAGCAAGCGCACAAAGGCCTTGGAAAAAAGCGCCCAGTCGACATCGGGCATCGCCACTTGATGCGCCGCCAAGGTGCCGGTAGCACCGTTGAGCTTACCGGTCAGGGCGATGCCATTGAGGGTATCACGACTCCGTTTGAGGCGCGCCAAAAAGACCGCCATTTCTTTGCCAAATGTGGTCGGCGTGGCGATTTGGCCGTGGGTACGGGCCGGCATGACGGTGTGGGCTTCTTCGAGGGCCATGCGGTGCAGGTGATTCATGATATCGCCAATGGCAGGGCTGATGACCAAGTCGCGCGCTTCGCGCATCATCAACGAGTAGGCCAGGTTATTGACGTCTTCGCTGGTCAGCCCAAAGTGCACCATTTCTTTGAGGTGGCCGATACCGATGCGGTCGAGCTGGTCACGCATCCAGTATTCGATGGCCTTGACGTCGTGGTTGACGCGGGCATCGATAGCGGCGATTTGCGCGGCTTGGGTGGGGCCGAAGTCGCGATAGAGCTCGCGTAATTGGCTGATTTGGGCGGGCTCGAGGGGGGCGACGGTGGGGATGCTACGAGCCTTGGTCAACATGATGAGATATTCGACTTCGACGCGTAGGCGGTAGCGCATCAGCGCCGCTTCCGAAAAAAATCCGGCGAGTTCACTGACATCGTTGCGGTACCGCCCATCGAGGGGGGATAAGCTGGTTAAATCCATTGCTCTGTTGCAACCTCATTACTCTTTTTGTCTACCCTTTATCTTAACAAAAAACAGTCGCTTGAGGGATGGATATGGTAAAACACAAAATTCCCCTCCTCCCAATATTCCGTTGGGAGGAGGGGAAGTGAAGGGAGAAGGTATTATCCTTCGATGGCCTTCATGGCTTCTTTGACAGGAGCGCCGGTTTCTTCGAGGGTGGTCTTGATATCGCCCCATACGGTGGCAACATCTTCGGCACCAATCATGATGCGTTCGAGACCCTTACCGATGATTTGGTCGCCGCCGGGGATGAAGACGCGGGCTGCATCTTGGGGTTGGGTTTTGGCCAATTGATCGACGGCCGTCTTGGCATTGGGGCTGGCTTCGAAGTACTTCTTCATCGAATCTGATTCCACGGCCGACTTGCGCACAGGCATGTAGCCGGTGGCTTGTGACCAAGTGGTGGTGCCTTCGGGGCTGGTGGCGTAGGCAATGTACTGCATGGCAGCTTGTTGCTTTTCGGCAGGCAAACCGGCCAAAATGGCCAAGCCTGAACCGCCGGTGGGGCAGCCGAATTGATCGACTTCTGGCAAGAAGGCGGTACCGACTTTGAACTTGGCGTTCTTTTCGAAGCCCTTCAAACCACCGGTGCTGGCCATGGTGGTGGCCGTCAAGCCGTTGAGGAAGTCAGCGCCGATATCTTTGGCGTTGTAGGCCCACTTGTCCTTGAGGACGCTGTCTTGGTAGAACTTACCAGCGCGCACGCCGTTTTCTTCTTGGATGCGGATGGTGAAGTCGGGGTCGCTGTAGTGACCGCTGTGTTGCCAAATGACACCTTGGAACAACCACGCCACGTAGCTGGCGCTGTTGGGGTGGGCAAATGCCATCAACTTGGTGTCAGGAGCCACGGTGGGGACGGGGGTTTTGGCGGCGGCATCTGGGGTGGGTTGGGCCATGATGGGCAACTTCATCAATTTGGGAGCCCATTCGGCGAATTCAGCCCAGGTCTTGGGGCCACGGTCGGGCAAGCCGGCGGCGGCAAACATGTCTTTGTTGTAGTAGAACAACGGGGTGCTACGGGCAAATGGCGTCCAGTGGATGTCGCCCTTGCGGGTACCTTCGTTGATCAATGAATCGACGTAGTCGGTGGTGTCGATTTTGGCAGCAGCCATCAAATCTTTGACGGGTTGCAAGGCACCGGCAACGTAGAATTTGAACCACCATACGTCTGACAACAAGCTGATGTCAGGCGTTTGCTTGGCTTGGATGGCGGCGGTCAATTTTTGGGCGGTTTCTTCGTAGTTGCCTTGGAATTGATAGTTCACCTTGACGTTGTTTTGTGAGGCGTTGAAGCTATCGACCATGGCTTTTTCGGCTTCGCCGAGACCACCGCTGAATGAACCCCAGTAGGTTACATCGATGACGGAGGTTTTGGTTGGTTCCATGACGACGGTGGGCGCAACGGTAGCGGCCGGCGCTTCTGTGGCTGCGGGGGCTGCGGCGGTGGGCTCGGCCGTCGGTTGGCTGGTGGCTTGTGCGCCACAGGCTACGATGAGGGTGCTGCCGCCTACGACCGCCATTGCTCGCAGGAATTGACGTCGGTTCAACTTGGCGTCCATGATGTGTCTGCTCCTTTGGTGAAACCAATTAAAAATATGTGCACGACCGACACCGGTCGATGTCACCAGATTTAGCCACGTACCGCTCCGGCGGCAATCCCCTCGATAATGAACTTCTGCGATCGCACAAACAACAACACAATCGGCGCTACCACAAACACGGTGCCCGCCATGATAATGCCCCAGCTTTGCAACCCTTCGGTCTGATACAAGCGGTAGAGCCCAATCGGCAAGGTGCGCATTTCGTTGGTGTTGGTGATGATGAGTGGCCAGAGGAAGTCGTTCCACTCGGATACCACTGCAAACAACCCCACCGTCACCAAGGCTGGTTGGGCCATCGGCATAATCACCAACCACAAGCGTTGCCAGTGGCTGGCCCCGTCGATTTCAGCGGCTTCGACCACTTCATACGGTAACCCCAAGCAATATTGCCGGAGCAAAAATGTCCCGAAGGCGGTGGCAGCGTTGGGCAAAATAATCCCTTGGTAGCTGTCCGCCCAATGGAGCATCGACATCGTTACATAATTGGGGACAATCACGACTTGGCCAGGCACCATCAAGGCCGCCACAATCAACAAAAACGCCCCATCTTTGAGCCACTTGGGTGCCTTGGTATAAACCAGCGCATAGGCACACAACATCGCTAGGCTCATTTTTGAGGCAGTAGCCGCAAACGTAGTAATCAGACTATTGGCAAAGTAGCGCCCAAACGGCACTGCATTCCAAGCAGCGGGATAGTTGATTAGGGTGGGGTGTTCGGGGAAAAACGTCCCCGGCATGCGATAGATTTCATCGGTCAATTTAAATGACGCAAACAACATCCAAATGAGGGGTAATCCAACCAAAATAACCACGATGCCCATGGCGATGTATGCCAAAATCTGCGGCAGCGAAATACGAGGCGCGGTATTAGACGGCATTGTTGCGTGCTCCTACTTGTAATTGCAATATGGTCAGCACGAGCATGATGACAAAAATAACCACCGTGAGTACCCCCGCCGGTCCCGCTTCGAAATTGACAAATCCACGTTCATACAGGTTGTATACCAGCACATTGGTGGCATTGACGGGCCCACCATTGGTCATGACTTTGATGATGTCAAACGATTGGAAGGCGCCCAAAATCCCGGTCACCACCACAAACAGCAACATCGGTGCGAGGCTCGGGATGGTGATATACCACAAGCGGGCCCGGCGGCCGGCGCCATCGATGGCTGCTGCTTCGTACAAGGTATGGTCGATGCCTTGCAGGCCGGCAATCAAAATTACTGCGCCATAGCCGGCCTGCTTCCAGACCATGGTGACGACAATCCCGACCATGGCCCAGAACGGGTCGGTATAAAACGACGGGCTTTTAATTTTGAAGAGATGCAAAAACTGAGTGAGCATGCCGTAGCGATCATCGAGGATGTAATTAAACACCAAGGCGATAGCCGCCCCGGACAGTAATGTCGGCAAAAAAACTACCCCGCGCGTCAATTCGCGGCCACGCAAGGGCAACGACAACAGTAACGCCAACCCAAACGCACTTAGTACCGTCAACGAAACGGTACTAAAGGTAAAGACAAAGGTGTTGCGCATGATTTGCCAGAATGTGCGGTCGCTAAACATACGCACATAATTGCGGGCGCCCACGAATATTTTGAAGGGACTAATGAAGTCCCATTGATAGAGGCTGAGCTGAATGCCTTGGATGAGGGGATAAAACGTAAACGCACAGATTAAGGCGATGTTGAGTATGACAAAACCAACTAATGTGAGCGACTCACGGAGCAACGGGATTTGACGGCGATTCATGCATACCTCCATTTATGACCCTTTTCAGTATGCCGAGTGTGTGTTATCACCACGTCAAATTGTGATGCCCTCGCGGTTAATAGGTGTCTAAAAATGGATAGGGGTCTGATTAATCAATAATAATAACCTGTAATACACCTGTGTATACCAAAAATCCCCATGCACCATTGGTGCATGGGGATGCGCGATATCGACAATTAGGCGGTAATCAGTGACCGGCGTTGGCGGGTGCGTTGGGATATTTGCACGACTGCAGTGCCTACCACGCCCACAATCAAGAGCGAGCCTAGTAGGTGACCACCGCCGCCGTCGCGACCGCCACGGCCACCGTGACCATCATGGTCGTCGTGCCCATCGGGACGGGCGAATTCACCGTTGGCGGTGGGGGTGGGTCCATTGGCGCCAGCCCCCATGGCTTGCATGCCGAGGTGGGTTACGCCCATTAGGGCGATGAGGACGGCGACAATGGCGAAATAACGAAGCAGTGTTTTCATCATTAGGAGAGTACCTCTACAGTGGCGGTTGATTTGCGCCCGCGAAACAAGCCGACAATCCAGTTCCAATGGAGCGCGGCATGCGCCCCGATCAAGCCAAGGGTCACATTCGATAACGTGCCATGCAAGCCGCGCAGGCTGCGATTGTCGAAGGCCACGACCCCCAGCGCCGGCAAGGCTTTTTGCGAAATGGCAATCCCGGTATAGACCAGCAATGCAAAGACCACAAACAAGGCGATATTGAGGGCCACGCTCACTTTGCTCGTGATGGTTTGGCCTTGGCTGAGCCGACTCAGCATGCTGACAATCCATTGCCAGTTACGCACCAAGTGCACGGCTACCAGTAACCCGACACCCAAGCCGACCCATTCGTGGGTGGTGATGCCCGTCGACTGCGGGTCGGTGAGTAGCAAAAAAACGACGAATAAGACCGTATCGATGAGCCCGCTCATCATGTTCCGTTTACGTGATTCAGTCATAACATACTCCAACAACGATTTTCGAACCATCATTATCATACTCATCATCTATGCAGAATGATTGTGGATTTGATAAATATTGGGTGAAGAATTATCAAGAAGCGATGGAATATGAGGGAATGATGAGTGGGGGGAAGGTGGGATTCCATTCGAAATTGAGCGCTATTACGTAAAAAACAATCTTGTGCTATACTGCTGGACACATTGTGTCCAGCAGTATTTGGAACTGCCAAAAACTTGGAAAGAATTGTCATGTCCACCCGCGTTTCCTACGTATTTAGTGGTCATCAGACCTTTGTATTACGCGCTAGTTGGCTCAAACGCCTCTATGACGTGTTGCTCCGTGATCCCCGTGCATTGACAAGTGATGATGCCGTGGTACAACTCGGTGTCGGCAAAAACATGGTCGAGGCCATCCGCTATTGGGCCCAAATGACCGGCATGATTACGTCGGTTGAGGCCGACAAAGGGTGGCAGCCGACTGCCATTGCCCACACACTTTTTGCCGACAACGGGCTTGATCCGTTTGTGGTGACGGCATGGACGCGGTGGTGGCTCCATTGGAGCCTCGTCAAATCACCGGCGTATATGTGGCGACACGTATTTATGCGCTTGACCGGCAACGATATCAATGTGGATGCGGTAGTGCGTGATGTGCAAAACACCCTTGGGAGCCAAGGCATCAAAACACCAGCCATCGATGTATTGCGGCGCGACGTGAATTGTCTGTTGCGCTGTTATTTGCCCCATGCGCCATCGGAATCGTTGAGCGAAGATTTGTTGTTGTGCCCGTTGATTTCGCTTGAATTACTACAACCCCACGATGATGGCGCTCGGCTTGTGAGTACATCACGCGATGATTTGCCCGATAGCCTCGTGGTGGCTGCGATTGCCGATGCGATGCAACAAAAACAGACCCAAATCATGCCGTTTAGTGAATTAATGT
Organism: uncultured Chloroflexota bacterium; assembly: GCA_937876225.1. Classification (GTDB taxonomy): domain Bacteria; phylum Chloroflexota; class Chloroflexia; order Chloroflexales; family Roseiflexaceae; genus UBA965. Next base: position 9,842 of record CALFIC010000168.1, read on the forward strand.
GGGGCGAATACGGTCCCGGCCGCTTGTTTCGTATGAGCGAAGACGCCTTGCTCGACCGCGTGGCACGCCTCGATGGCTTGACCCACGGCGCTGCCAGTTATAGCGATCATGGTGGGGTGCGCGCCGTGCAATGGGCCGACGTATCACAGGTCGATATCACCCAAATCGCCCTTGGTGCCTTGCAAGGCGAGGTGGCCCGATGACCAATCGTTATTTGCGCTCTGTCAATATCGCCCATGACCTCAGTCAGAGTGGGCACGAATTACACGGCTATATGGCGACGCCGTTGGTACTCCAAACCGTGGCCCGGATTATGCGGGGCTGCGACGATGCCAGCAACGGGCGCGCTTTTTCGATTATCGGTCCCTATGGCACCGGCAAATCGGCGTTTGGGGTGTTTTTGGCGCATTGGGTTGCGGTAAATCCTAGCGAACGTGAAACGCTTTGGACGTTATATGCAAAGATGGAGCAACGGATTGTGCCGTTTGATTCGGCCCAACTTTTGCCCATCCCGTTGCTCGTCAAAGCCACTACACTGCGCCAAGCAATTGTGGCCACGTTGCACCAACAGCTCAGCCATATCGCGCCTCAGCATCCTTTGGGTGGCCAATTACTCCTAGCCAGCGAAAACCCTGATTTACCCCCCGAAGAAGTAGCCACCTACCTCGGGTTGTTTACCGAAGCCGTGCGTGCCAATACGCAATATCACGGAGTGATGCTGATTATCGACGAGCTGGGGCAACACCTGGCCCACATCCATCGCTCGGGCGATTCACGTGATTTGTTTGTGCTTCAGACCATCGCCGAGCTGGCTGCCCGGAGTGGCGATACGCCCATCATGGTAATCACCATTTTGCATCAAACCTTCGAGCGCTACAGCACCACGGCCAGTGTAGCCCAACAAACCGAGTGGGCCAAGGTACAAGGGCGCTATGTAGACGTGGTCTTCCAAGAACCGCAAAGCCAGATGATGCGCTTTGTGGCCAATGTGATGCAACACCTTAACCCGCGCAAACGCCCGGCGATTGTCAAGCAATGGGCCGAAACTGGCGATGCGCTTGGGCTCCGCCCCGCCGAACTGAAGCTCGACGAATGGCGTTGGTTGGTCAAAACCTGCTACCCGCTCCACCCCACCGTGGTGGTAGCCCTGCCATTACTCTTCCGCACCCTCGCGCAAAACGAACGGTCGCTGTTTGCCTTTTTGACCGCCCAAGAACGTGGGAGCCTGTCAGAGTTTTTCGCAAAAAATGACGGACAAGTGCCCTATTTGTTGCACGATTTGGCCGTGTACATCGAACAAACCCTCGGACCCGGCTTGTTTGGGCGGGCCCGGGGGCGGCCGTGGGTCGAGCTGAGCGAAGTACTCCATCGTCTGCGCAATGGTGACCCGTTGGCACAACAAATTGTAGCCACCATTGGTACCTTGGCGGCGCTCAACGATGACCGCAATTTGCGCCCCAGCCGCGAAATGCTGGTGTGGGCATTGGGGTATAACGGATTGCCGGAGCTGGTTGATACGGCCTTGCTCACCCTGCAAAAACAACAACTGGTGGTGTATAGCGTCCACCGCGATCGCTTCCGCTTGACTGAGGCCAGTGATATTAATCTTGATCAAAAAATTCAAGTGGCGCGCGGTGAATTTGCCACGCAACGTGACATTGTGGCCTTGCTGACCCGCTATGCGACCCTCGAGCCAGTGATTGCTTACCGCCATTCGTATTACAGTGGCACGTTGCGTCATTTTGTGGTGCGCTTTGTCGATGCCGAATCGGTGATGACGCACAGCACAGCACAGCACAGCACAGCACAGCACAGCACAGCACAGCACAGCACAGCAC
>CALFIC010000169.1 GCA_937876225.1 uncultured Chloroflexota bacterium
TCGCCATCGAAGACGGCTTGCGCTTCGCCATCCGCGAAGGCGGTCGCACCGTCGGCGCCGGCGTCGTTTCGAAGATCACGGACTAAATTATCGTAGTGGTGCGGTGCCTGCGGGTACCGCACCACTCCATATCATCTTGTCAAGTAACGGGCACTGTCCCACAGAGAGCAATAGATCATGACCACTGCAAACAACAATTCAAATGGTGTGTGGAAATGGCTCGCAGATTCAGCCGCGATGAAGTTTGCCCGCGAAACCCAAAGCGAGCTGCGCAAAGTCACTTGGCCGACTCGTGAAGAAGCCATGCGGCTCACCGCGGTGGTTGTCGTGCTGTCATTGACCGCATCCGTCGTGCTCTTTTCAGCCGATTCACTCTTTGCGTGGGCGTTGCTCAATTTGCAGACGCTTGTCTCGCCAAAGTAGCACAACGCGCAGAAAGCGGGGGAATCAGTGTCAGACAATAGCAATGCTTCTTCGGCCGCAACTAATACCCCTGCAGAAGACAATCTGCGTTGGTATGTCATCCAGACCTATGCTGGCTACGAAAACAAAGTCACGCGCAATTTGCTTAACCGTATTGCCCAACGTGAAATGCAACACATCATTTCTGATGTCATCGTACCCACCGAAGAAGAAATTGAAATCAAAAACGGGCAACGCCGTACGATCTTGCGCAAAGTCTATCCAGGCTATGTGCTGATTCGCATGGTATTGAACGATGATGCGTGGTACTTGGTGCGTAATACACCAGGTGTCTCGGGTTTTGTCGGGAACGGCAACAAGCCGTCACCCCTCGATGAACAAGAAGTACGGACAATTTTGCGCCAAATGGAGACGGTCGAGCCCAAGGTGAAGGTCACCTATCAAGTGGGTCAGACCATCAAGGTTATCGACGGGCCTTTTACCGACTTCGAAGGAGTGGTCGACTCCATCGATCAAGAGCGTGGCCGTGTACGAGTCTTGGTGTCATTCTTTGGACGTGAAACCCGTGTTGATCTCGACTTCTTGCAGGTAACCAAAGGCGTCGAATAAGGAGCAGTTCTGTGGCGAAAAAAGTAACTGGTGTCGTAAAGTTGCAATTGCCGGCCGGCAAGGCAACCCCAGCACCCCCGGTCGGTCCGGCCTTGGGTAGCTACGGTATCAACATCATGGCCTTCGTGAAGGAATACAACGAAAAAACCTCCTCACAGGCCGGTAGCACCATCCCCGTGGAAATCACCGTGTACAGCGATCGCTCGTTCACCTTTGTGCTCAAGACCCCCCCGGCGTCAGACCTGTTGCGCAAAGCAGCTGGTATCACCCGTGGCTCGGGTACCCCCAATCGTGGTGCAGTGGGTTCAATTACCCGCAAACAATTGCGCCAATTGGCCGAGCAAAAGATGTCGGACCTCAACGCCACAACCGTTGAAGGCGCCGAAAAGATTATCGCTGGTACAGCCCGGAGCATGGGCGTCGCAATCAAAGATTAGTTGACTAGGCGTGGGAGGGGGTCGCCCCCGCATGTACCACGTGGAGGATTGTAATGGCCAAGAAACATGGCAAGAAGTATCTCGAAGCACTAAAGAAGGTCGACCAGAGCAAGTTGCACGCTCCTGCCGACGCTGTCCGTTTGGTAAAAGAAACGTCATTCACCAAGTTTGACGCTTCGGTCGAGGTTCACCTGCGCCTCGGCATCGACCCACGCCAAGCCGACCAAAATATCCGCTCAACGGTCGCCCTGCCCCACGGCACCGGTAAATCCGTACGCGTCTTGGTTTTTGCCCAAGGCGAGTCGGCCCAAGCCGCCCGTGACGCTGGTGCAGATTTCGTTGGTGCTGACGAGTTGATTGCCCAAATCGACCGTGAGAACTTCTTCGATTTCGACATCGCCATCGCCACTACCGATATGATGGCCAAGGTTGGTCGCGTCGCCCGTAAATTGGGACCTCGCGGCTTGATGCCAAACCCCAAGAGCGGTACCGTTGTCCCAGGCGAAGACCTCAGCCGCACCATCCGCGAAGTGCGTGGTGGTCGTGTGGAATTCCGCAATGACAAGACCGGTTTGCTCCATGTGGGCGTGGGCAAGGTGAGCTTCAGTGAACAACAAATCACCGAAAACATCTCGGCCTTGATGGAAGCCGTCAAAGGCACCAAGCCATCATCAATCAAAGGCACTTTTGTTCGTTCAGTAACCTTCACCAGCACCATGGGACCTGGCATCCCCGTTGATCCCACTGCTGCACAGGCCATGAACGCCTAATTTTCAAACGGAACCGAATACTACCAGAGATCGTCGGCGCCATGGGCTTAATGGGGCAACCCACCGACTGAGGTAGACCCCACGATAGTGCATTTCCATGCATTGCAACGGGCTGCCGTGTCTCGTATACGGTAGCCCGTTTGGTTTTGTCTATAACGAACGCCAACAAGGAAGGGGGTGAAATAATGCCAACACCACGCAAAATTGTACAAGTTGCCGATTTGACGGTCAAAATGCAGAAAATGCAAGCCGTCATCGTGGCTGACTACCGCGGTATCACTGTCGCAGAAATCACCAAATTGCGCAACAAACTTCGCCCACTCGGCGGCGAATTCATCATTGCCAAAAACACGTTAACGCTCATCGCTGCCCGTGCCACCGGCAATGGGGACATCGAGCCCGCCTTGTATGGCCCCACGGCCCTCTGCTTCGCTTATACCGATGCAGCCGCCGTTGCCAAAGCACTCAAGGAATACAACGTTACTGCCAAAAAGCTCACCTTCCGCGGTGGACTTTTGGGAAGTGTCTATGTACCCGGCGAATCGTCAATCGACGTTATCGGGAGCATGCCAACCCGCCTCGAAGCCTTGGCGCAAATTTTGGGTGTCGTCGAAGCTCCAGTCGCTGGGATCGTCAACGTCCTCAACAGCGCCGCAACCAGTGTTGTCTATGCTGTACAAGCACGCATCGACAAAATGGAAGCAGAGAAGGCCGCCTAGTTTTTTGTATTGTGTATCAGCCGCATGATTGCGGTCTAATTAACCTAACAGGAGCACTACTGTGTCAGACAAAATCAACAGCATTATTGCTAGCATCGAAACCTTGAACGTCCTCGAATTGGTCGAACTCAAGAAGACCATGGAAGACAAGTGGGGCGTTACCGCCGCCGCTCCCATGATGATGGGTGCCGCCGCTCCCGCCACCGCCGCTGTGGCCGCTGTGGTCGAAGAAAAGACCGAGTTCGACGTCATCCTCAAGGATGCCGGCGCCAACAAGATCCAAGTCATCAAAGCAGTGCGCGAACTCACCAGCCTCGGCCTCAAAGAAGCCAAGGACTTGGTTGATGGTGCCCCCAAGGCCATCAAAGAAGCCGTCAGCAAAGAAGAAGCCGATGCTGCCAAGGCCAAGTTGGTCGAAGCCGGCGCCACCGTCGAAATCAAGTAATTTCGTCGTTTCGGCACGCAACGCAGTAACTGCTGTTGCAAACCACCCACGCACCATATGGTGTGTGGGTGGTTGCTTTTTGGGTGATTTCTGCGCATCACGCACAGCGCACGCAGAGTACACAGAGATAGCAGTTATGCCGTGGTGAACGATAAATGTCTGCCCGTGCAAAGTGCCATTTATCGCGCACAGGGCACGCAGAGGACACGGAGACGCCTATACGTGTCGTCATCATGGCGCAGAAGGCGCAGTGCAATCTCCAGGCAGTCAGGAGTTACACACTGCACGTCGTATCACGCTACGATTATTGAGTGCTATCCCGCGGAGATTCCACGCTTCGGGTGCACGCACCCGGCATGGAATGACGTTGGGGGACCGTTGCCAAGGCATCCAGCATGGAATGACACTCGGGGTGAGATTTTGGCGTAGGTATTATTTTCAATTTTCAATTTTCAATTTTCAATTTTCAATTTTCAATTTTCAATTTT
>CALFIC010000170.1 GCA_937876225.1 uncultured Chloroflexota bacterium
TCCAGGAGCTCCTAACGCAACGCTCATACCAACGGCAACACCGGTAGCCTTCCCAACCATGACCCCACAAGGCAAACCAGATTCCGTCATGGCCAACCAAATCGCTTGGTATACCATGTCCGATTTCAATACCCCACAAGTATTTGCCGATATTAAACCCAATGCGTCATTTCGCTGTGGCACACCCAGAACCTGCCCAAATATGATTACATCAAGCGGATTAACAGACAACGGCACTAAAAGCTTCCCTGCGCTGACGTTCAATGACTCGGCAAGTCATGAGCTTGTCGCTGCCCAAAACACTGCATTGAATGGAGTCCCATTTACCATCCGCGCAACACTCCGGCGCGCCAGCCTGAATCGCGCTGATGTGATGGTCAGCATTGGCACACCCGGCGTCATCCGTAAATACTTTGTCATGGGTATCGACAAAGAAAACCGCCCGTACTGTAGTTTTTATGGGGATGATTTACGCAGTACCACGTGGTACGCCGACACACAGTGGCATAGCTACGCCTGTAGTTATCATCCCACCTCACGGGTCAGAACACTCTGGCGCGACAACCAAATCATCGGTCAAGATGTAGTCAAAGGTGTATTTGATCCACCGGCAGCCCCACTCATCATCGGACGTCGGTATGACAACATGAGCGGATTAAATGGGGATATTGAACGAGTGTCGGTAATCGACCATGTCATCACCCAACCCGAGCAAGATGATATTACTACTGTCAGTGCCACAAATATCCGTACGGAATTGCAAGTTGAAACTCAACTTCAAAGTATTTCACCAAATAGTGGCATAGCAAGCTGCAGTCCAAGAAACGGTAGTTGTCCACGTTTTGGTGCACAAGACATTCAACCAAACGTATCAGGTGCAGAGTCTGAAAACTATACTGATGTCGCAATGTTTGGTCGCGATAATCGTATCCAAATCAACACCCCACTGCCGAATAGTTTTACGCTTGCGTATTGGATACAACCAACAGTGAGTGGTCGAGCAATAATACTTGATCGACGATCTCCAACCACTGATGGGTCAGGAAACCCCACACTCACAGGGATAACAATGGGGTTCGAAACGGACGGCGAAGGAGCAAATCTCATTGCATTTTGCGAACTCAACAACATACGTCTCGCAAGTACATCGCTCAACGGCGGCTGGCATCATGTAGCGTGTAGCTATGATCAGCGTACGACAACGGCCACACTCTATGTCGATAATCAACTGATGGAACAAAATACGGCAGTTACATTCACCGTCGATTTCACTCCAATAAAAATCGGGTTAAATCCTCACAATCCATTAGATGGAAACGGCACTGACAATTTCACGATCGATGACATTATGATTTACGGGAGTGCGGTACCTGCCTATGTCATCACCCAAATATACAATCTGACAAATCGTATGCCAAATGCGATTGTGGAGCCAATGCCAACGGCTACCTCGTGTGCGAGCCCCAGCAATTGTGCAACTGCGACTGTTACACCTACGTTTAGTGCGTCACCTACACCATCAAACACATCGGTAATCGCCAATACCAAAACCCCACTTAAGGCAACAGCCACTGCAAAAATGCCTGGGATCACACCCTATACGGTCACAGCGACACCAACCAGAACCCAGACAGCCACAAACACACGCACCGCAACCGTATCATTTACGATTACGATGACTCCTACACTCCCATCAGCCACGCCCTATATGAGTCCAACCAACACACCAACCAAAACGCGCACCCCACTTTATCTCACCAAAACCATGCTCGCCCGTCGGAGCCCGACCTTCTATGCCCAAACCCAAACGGCGCTGGCTATCACCAATACGCCCAGCCGTACCAATACGCCCAGTCGAACATCCACCGCGTACCCATTGCCACCAACCAACACCAAGACAATGACAGCCTACCCCACACCCAAGCCGTAGAAAGTATGTAGTCGGAAGCGTGAAGTCGAAAGAAGGAAAGTCAAATAACAGCGCGCCGCAGCATACTGCGGCGCGTCGTCATTCATTGAAAAGCACGCTGCGTCTGCA
>CALFIC010000171.1 GCA_937876225.1 uncultured Chloroflexota bacterium
CTCACGCGGAGGTACGGAGCTGCGGAGTTTTTCTGCATTTTCAATTTTCAATTTTCAATTTTTCTCGCACAGCGCACGCAGAGGGCGCGGAGGCAACCCCACGTCATTCCATGACCATGGTCGTGGAATCTCTACGGCTTACCAAACGATATATGCCGGTCTATGCCAAATGACCCGTGTCTCACGCGGAGGTACGGAGCTGCGGAGTTTTTCTGCATTTTCAATTTTCAATTTTTCTCGCACAGCGCACGCAGAGGACGCAGAGGCAACCCCACGTCATTCCATGACCATGGTCGTGGAATCTCGAGGGTTTTCATTATCAATTTTCAATTTTCAATTTTCAATTGTACGTGGGGGATGTTTTCGTGCGACTTGGTAATGCTCCAGTAATGGTCAATGATGAAAATAGGGACAGATCCGTTTTTCATCAAGGAGCATATCATGTGGTACCGCATTATCATCGCCACGATTTTGGTTGGGCTGTTGAGCAGCTTCACTCCCAGCTACGCCGCCAGCAACAACGACTCCGACGACGACATTTCGCCAGCGGCAGCCAAGGCATTGGCAAGCCACGATTATGAGCAAGTGGCAATGGCGCTTTTTTCGGCGCAGACACCTGCAGACATTGCTGCCCTCACCCCAGAATTTGAACGACTCCAAGCCAAAAAACATTTGGTTACCCGCACATTCAATCCCCAAATCACTATTTCCGATTGGATTTATGCCAGCGAATTAGCCAAAAAAATCGCCAACGACCAGAAATTAAGCAACAAAATGAATATGGATACCTACCTACGCCTCAAAAAAGGTGATGTGCTCCTGCGCCGTACCGGCGTGCTAGGGTGCAAACAATGGATTGTGGTGCCGCTGTGTCAGTTTTGGGCCTTTATGTATGAGCATGCGGGAATCTATTACGGTTACCGTAACCAAAAATATCCTGAAGTTTATGAATCAACGAGTGAAGGCGGCGTGCAATTTAAAAACATCAACACGTGGAACCGAACAAACCTCTATGTAGGCATACATCGAAGTACCGTTGATGTATACCGTATCGCCGCCATATTTGAACAGCTCATCAACAAATATGGCGCGAAAGGACAAACTCCCTACAACTACAACCTAGCTAACAAATACACCGACAATGCGCTCTACTGTTCACAACTCGTTTGGAAGTTTTATCTGATGCTCGGGATCGACGTCGACAGCAATGACCCTATGTATGCGGCCTGGCTCCGTTTGATGTACGGCACCACGGTGGGGAATTATGTCAGTGCCAATGCAGTGGCGCCCGATGAAGTAGGGCTTTCGACCAAACTTATTCGCGTGGCGACTGGTTGGAATAATTAGTAGTCGACGAGTCTCTCCATAATCAGATTGTGGAGAGACTCAAGCACATAAAAGGAGTATCATTATGCGTTTGTTCTTGTTTCTCCTTAGTATCTTCGTGTTATGCAGTTGTGGTGTGTTGCAAGTTTTGCCGCTGACGGTACCAGCTAAGCCCGTCTATGTAGTGGCAGGGCGTGATGGCGCAGTAGGCTACGGCCACACGACGATTTCACTCATCAATCGCGAAAATTGGCAAATCATGGGCAATCGCAATCTGACGACGAGTTATATCGAAAGTGGCACGCATACCAACTCGGATGTGTGGATTGGATTTGCAGGCGATACCAATGAAGACAAATACATCGTCTCGAAAATCAGTTATGATCTGGCCCACCAAACCGACTACATCACTTGCATGGAGCCGCGCGCCATCCACCGCTATCACGATTCGTTGATTGTATTGTGCCAAGATCGTGGCTTTGTGGCAGTCGCCATGCGCATCAGCATGAGTGATGGCAAAGTACTGGCTCAACGCGAACTCACTACCCAATGGGGCGATATGTTTTTTGATAATAGTTTTTTGATTGGTGATGAAGTAGTGGTTCAAGGTGGTAGCCATAGCGCCCCAGCCGACAGCCCACCCGAGCTTCAAGTCCTCGATGCCAGCACCCTCACCCAGAAACGGCTCATCCCCAATCAGGCATCGGTCGGCATCGCCGAAGCAATTGTGCAGGGCGACACCGTCTACATCCTCAACACGATTAGCGATTATTCAGAGTCAGCCAACCTGCCCTTTGCCGACATTTACACCTTCAAAGCTGGTTACACCCAATTCACCCCTATGCCGTTGGTAGCGCGTGCGCCTCAACAAGGGGTAATTGTAGGCAACACACTCTATACCCTGCACAATACCTGGCCAGCGCTCAAACAACCTGGCACCACCAAAATTTTCATCTATAAAACGGATTTAACCACCTGGCAAACTACTCATTGGGAATACGATTACGCTACCTGGAACCACATTTCTGATATCGCCGCCATCGATGGGCACATCATGTTGGCCAATTACTGGCGTGAAGATCCCAGTGCCGAAGGGTTGTATGAACTCGACCCGCAGACGGGGACACTGACGCAGCGCGTAGCAATCCCTGGAGCGTCATTGGTGATTGATACGGCTATGGAATAAGAGGATTCTCGATGCTCGCACAGGGCGCCATGAAATGACGCCATGTGGGCAATATGCAGGGCGCCATGAAATGAC
>CALFIC010000172.1 GCA_937876225.1 uncultured Chloroflexota bacterium
TTGCTGAGCGAGGCCCGCTCAATCAGCACCGTATGCCGTGGTGGGGGCCAAGCCCCTTGCTCCGGGCGCACAATGTTGACCGTCGTGTTGCCATCGTTAGGTAGCAAATAAAGTACCGTATCTTGCCACAACGCCGGCCCGAGCTGGATGCGCGCCGTCACCGCCCGCCGCCCTTGGGCTTGCGCCACGTTGTACGCCTTGGCAACAGAATTCACCAATACATCATCGAATCCAGTTGTCGTGATTGTGGCGCTGGCCGGGTTTGTGCCAAGGAAGGCATTGTCAAGCGCTTGTTGCGTCACAATTAGCCCAGCGATAATCGTCCCAAAGGCAAATACTCCAATGGCAATGGACGTCACTACCAGCACCGTCCGCATCCGGTTATATGCCAAATCGCGTAGAATTTTCTGCCATCGTGGTCGTAAAATCATCGGTTCCTGCTCCGTCTATCTTGACGAATACGATTCAACCAATTACACTAAACCATATGGTTTAGTATCACATGCGCACATTCTACACCAAACGGTTTAGTTTTGCAACAAAAAAAACAAGGGTACCACTGTGAATCCACCGACGCCCCCCAAATACAGCCAATTGCGGCAAGAAAAGCGCAGTCAGATTTTGGCAGCGGCCCAAGCGTTATTTCTCGCAAACGGGTACAAACGCACCAGCATGGAGGCGATTAGAGCAGCGGCAGATGTATCGAAGCCGACGCTTTACACGCATTATGCCGACAAAGAAGCGTTGTTTGGCGACGTAGTGCAGGCGACGTTTAATCAATTAGGGTTTGAGCGTTTTACAGGGGCACAACTAGAAACCCTGCCGATTCAAACGCAAAGCGAACTGCGTATCGTCTTGATTACTTTTATTACCATGACCATGCAACAGATATCGGATTCAAATTATGTGGCACTACTACGGATTGTGATTGGCGAAATGCCCCACTTCCCCAATTTAATGAGCATCTTTCGCCAAAACGGTCCAACCCGAGGCTTGGCCATTGCCACCCATTTTTTTGGGTTGGCATACCAGCAAGGCATCATCAAAGTCGCAGATGCTGATCTAGTCGCCCGCCTGTTTATCGGACCAATCGCATCGTATATTTTAACTGATGGGTTATTACAAACCGGAGAACCCAAGCTTCCTGATAGTGCGCGCATCGAAGCACACATCGATCTCTTTCTCAAAGCGGTGTGTTAGCGGTGTAGCGCTACGCCGCTGATTCACCTGCCGCCCTACGTTTTTTTCACAAAGAGGAGATACAAATGCATACTCGTGACACCCTCCCCGCCCAGACGACTGTCCACCATGACCTGCAGTATGTCAGTGCTGGCCAAGCCCGCCACACCCTCGACCTCTACATCCCCGCTGCGCCCACCCCCATGCCGGTGATTATCTGGATTCATGGCGGAGCTTTTCGGATGGGGAGCAAAGCTGACCGCGTACCGCTCGCCATGCTCGACCAAGGCTACGCCATCGTGGCCATCAACTATCGCCTCAGCCAGCACGCCATATTCCCGGCCCAAATCGAAGATTGCAAAGCGGCCGTGCGTTGGGTGCGGGCTCATGCCACCCAGTACAATTTCGACAGCTCGCGCATCATCGCCTGGGGCGAATCGGCCGGCGGTCACCTCGCCAGTATGCTGGGGACCAGCGGGCATGTCACACGCTGGGAAGTCGGCGAACACCTCGACTATCCAAGCACCGTCACCGCCGTGGTTGATTTCTATGGCCCGACGGATTTTTTGCAGATGGATAGTCAGCGCCTGCCCACGGGGATGACCCACGACGACGCAGATTCGCCCGAATCCGAATTAGTGGGTGGTGCCATCCAAGCCCATCCCGCAGCCACCGCCCAAGCCAATCCCATCACCCACATCACCAGCGACGCTCCACCATTCCTCGTCATTCATGGCGACACCGACCCGCTCGTGCCTTATGGCCAAAGTGTGATTTTCGTCGAAGCGTTACGTCAAGCAAATGTGCCCGTGACATTTTACACGGTGGCCGGTGGCGGGCATGGCGGTTTCAGCGATCCGGCGATTGTGCCCCTCGTCGACGCCTTTTTGCAGGCGTAGTAGAGCCACAGCATGCTGCAGCTCTACTACTACCCCAACATCCCATAGCGCGATGCGCCCAAATACAAAATCTCGCGCACCAAGTCAGCGTATGGGAGTTGGGCGGCATTGATTATCAATGCCAAATCGCTATAATCGGGGGCGATCCCAGGCAATGTATTAATTTCGATCAGGGTTGGGGTGCCATCAGTAGCGAGGCGGATGTCGACTCGCGACACATCACAGGCCCCGATCGCACAATGGGCGTCGATGGCGAGTTGCTGGAGTTGAGCCGTCAAGGTAGCATCAATTGATGCCGGACAACGAAAATCGGCTTGGCCAGGCACAAACAAATCCATCACCTTGAGCTGGGCACCATACACTCCAGGAGTCACGGAATCAGTACTATCGACTTCGCTAACCGGCAAACGCATAAATCCATCGGCAGCATAACGGTCTGAAATGCGGCTATAACGGTGGGCATCAGCACGCCCCAACACGCCCACGGTAAATTCACGCCCGCTCAGATAGGTTTCGACTAACGCAGGTTGTTGATAACGCTGAATGAGGTATTGGACGCGACTCCGCAACGCAGATTCATCCGCGACAATCGAGCCGGCATCCATGCCCATCCCCGACCCTTCACGGGCTGGTTTTACAAATAATGGAAAATGCAAATCAGCGCGTAACGCTTCATCCCCCGTGACAAATAATTGAAATGCGGCGGTGGGCAACCCAACGCTTTGCCAAATCCGTTTAGTCATGGTTTTGTCGAGGGCAATAGCGCTGGTGAGTACGCGCGATGCAGTGTAGGGGATGCGTAACAACTCGAGGAGTGCGGGAATTTGGGCTTCACGGGCGTCGCCATACATGCCTTCGACGATGTTAAAGCAGATGTCGGGTTTGAGCTCGGAGAGCGTATGGGGCAAGCGCGCATCACCAGGTACAAACGTCACCTGGTGACCATCCAAGGCAATCGCCGCCATAATCGCATCGATGGTGCGGGGACTATCAAATTCGGCATCGGCATCCGGTACATCACTGGGGACTTCGGTTTGGCCTTTGACATTGGCAAGTATCGCCACATGCCATGGACGCAGCGTACGAACAATACGAGTCACGTACACACCCCTTTCCGTTTGGGTGTCCCAAAATCATCCCGATAATGGATGTTTACAGGCATAGTATAGAACAATTTTTTGGTTTTTCAATCAGCAAAATGAATCTTTTCCTCCGAAAAATAGTTCATATATACAACTATTTTACAAAAAACAACTGTATACTCTACAATGCTGATACAGCAATCCCCCTTGTGATGCTACACGAGGGGGATTGCTGTATTTTTTATGCCGTGACGGTGATTACCTCACACGCAATCCGCCCCTCACTACAGATTAACCCTACCCCACCATGCGCCAACGACTCATCAGTAGCCGTCAAAGTCACCCCTGCCACTTGCGCCGTCAGTTGATTGCCTCGGACGTCAATTTTGAACACATACGTCTGCGCTGGCTGCCAATCAAAATCTGATTGTGTGAGGACAGTGGTGACATCATCATATTGTTTGATGAGTGCCACACTGCCACCTGATTGAAACTCGAGCGCATAATAACGTCGCAACCCCTGCACCCGCACCGCCAAACCACCATGTGCCAGCAAATGGGGGATAATCGTTGCGGTTGCACAGTAATCACGCCAATCTGCGGTCCCTTGACTAATCATCCCGGTGCCACTGTTTTGGGCAAATCGGAATGATTCCGGCCACTGCGGGTCCCACTGATCCGCCGCATCCACCCACGCCCGCCGCCATAATTTGCCGGCATGGGCAGGACGACTAAACGTGACGGTCGGACTGCCACTCCAGGTCAAATAATCGACATACAACGTGCCGTCGGCACGAGTGGCACTGGTTATTTGCACACCTACGGCCATAATCGGCGCACCATGGGTATCCGGGATTTGCCACTCGAGCGGAGCTGATGCTCCCCCGGTCAATACCAGTGTCGGGCCGGTGAGTGTTTCGATGGCGTCATCCGTACCATAGACGCGGATAATCAATTGTGCCGTAATCGGCTGTGCATTATGTGCATCTGCAGCTAACAACGTCGTCACTGTTTGCCCACTATGGAGTGTTGGTGATGCGAGAATCTGGTACGAGCTCCGGGTGTCGATACCATCAGGCGGGATAAAGGTCATGGTCGTCGCCACCGCACTTCGCCCCAAGGCTAACCGGTGGTACGTAATCGCCAAGGCCGACGAATCGCCACCGTTATAACCCATCACATGACCAATGCTGGCAACGCCTTGGCTCTGGGGTGTTTCGTCGGCGATAAACCCTTGCACGGCACCGGGCAAGCCAAAATGAAACCGCGCGCCATTTTTGGGGGTCACCGGGGGGAGTTGGTGCAAGGCCCGTCCCATATTGATGACATGAAAACTCTCTGTAAGCGCGTCGCTAATCGCTCGCCCGCCATCTGCAGTAGGCAGATAGAGCCGGTCAGCCACTGGCCCGCGCCAGTCGGGACCCGTATCAAACATACTAAGTCCGTTTTTGATGCCCAACAGACATCCTACATTGGCCGAATTACAGTCGGTATCCCAGCCAGCGGTATTGGTAATCATCAAGGCTTTTTGCAGATCATCGCCACCATACAACAACCCCAGATGGATCAAGGCATGGTTGGGCACCATGTGACAATTGCCGCCAAACTTATCGTAGCCGTATTTTTTGACAATCTCACGGCGGGTTTGACGCCAATCAGGGAATTCGTCGTGCCATTCCCGCATATCGGCGATTTGGCGCGCAATCACACTATCACGGGGGATAAACGTCACCGCGCAATCGAGCAGTTTTTGCAAATCAGATTCCACAAAAGCCTGTGCTTCCATGGCGGCAATCACCTGCGCCCCATAAATCGCTTCGCCATCGTGACTAACACTGGCAGCTTTATAGGCCAAATCGGCCGCCAAGGCGGGGTCACCGGGAGCTACCATGGCCCAGCCATCAATAAAAATCTGTGCGCCGATTTGCTCTGCCACCACTTTAGTATTGAGCACCATTGAACCACTTCGGGGTGCAGGAATACCGTTTTTGAGGCGCATATAGGCCGTATGTTCGGTAGAATTCCCCATGCCACCCCACCACAAAATCGTGCGTTCTTCGATCAGGTAATTCAGCCACGTCTGGCCGATTTGGGCGGCAGTGAGCTTTGCGGTACCACCATGGTCAGCCAAAGCCCGCAGAAATGTAAAAGTCCCGGTAATATCATCATCGGCCACAATCAACGGCATGCCCCGTTGGGCGTGGACGTAGTAGTTGACTTCGCCGAGTTCCGCCATAATCCGTTCGTAGCTCCACCCTTCAAATGGGCGGCCAAGATAGACGCCGATGATTTTGCCGAGCACACCAGCATAAACTCGCTCGTGATAATTAGAGGGGAGCATCGTTGCACCAGCTTTCGTTTTGGTTGCGAATAAGGTTATTTTATCGTAAAAAGTTACCCTTGAACGCATCCATACTAATGCCCATACGAACGTGGTATAATCGGCGTGTCTAAACCCATTTACCCATCCTAATGGAGCGGTCATACTCGCGAAGGAGCAGTTCGATGAAGAGCGCAATACCCGCCACCATGGAAGCATTGATTTGGCTCGGACCAAGTCAAATGGAGCTCCAAACGACCGCCGTACCAACCCCAGCAGCCAATGAAGTATTAATCAAAATCGGCGCAGTCGGGATTTGTGGCTCCGAGCTCAGCGCCTATTTGGGACACAATAGTTTGCGCTTCCCGCCACTCATCATGGGGCACGAAGCCGCTGGTACCATCGTCGCTGGCAATGGGGTATTGGCCGACGGTACCGATGCCCACCCCGGTCAACGAGTCACGTTCAATCCCCTCGTCACCTGTGGGCATTGCGATCGCTGTCGGGCTGGCTTGGTCAATTTATGTCGCACCCGTGAATTACTCAGTGCCCATCGCCCAGGGGCCTTTGCCCAATATGTGTGTGTGCCTGCAGATTTGTGCTGGCATTTACCCGCCAATATTTCGTTTGTGGCCGGCGCACTCAGCGAGCCTTTGGCCTGTGCCGTGCATGCCGTCGAGCTCGCCCATGCCCAAGCCGGTCACACCATGTTGATCCTTGGCGCTGGGACCATCGGGTTGTGCTGTATCGCCGCTGCCAAAGCCCGCGGTGTCAAACAAATCATTGTCAGCGACGTCTCTGACCAACGCCTCGAAGTCGCCCGCCATTGGGGCGCTACCCATACCATCAATGCCCGCACCCTCGATACCGTCGCCGCTACCCACGTGGTCTATGCAGGGGGCGTCGATATCGCCATCGATGCCGTCGGTACCAGTGTCGTACGCAATCAGGCCATCAAAGCAGTCACGCCCGGTGGCACCGTCGTATTGATGGGGCTCCACGAAGACGAAACCAGCATCCCCACAAATTACATCATCCGCCAAGAAATCCGCCTCACCGGGAGTTTTTGTTATACCCGTGAAGCTTTTAGTACCGCTGTCGATTTGATTAGCCGCCATATCGTCAAACCCACCCCAGAATGGCTGGTCGAACGCCCCCTCAGCGCCGGGCAAGCCTCCATCGAAGAACTCTTGGCCGGTACGGCCCCCGTCACCAAAATCGTCTTGATCCCCTAAATTTGTGGGTGGGTGCCGAGGAATCAACGATGATTCCTCGACACAAAGGATGACGACCATGCATATGACGTTTTTGCAGTTACACACCAACAATCTGCCCGCACTCCAGGCATTCTATTCATCACTCGGATTTACCGTCACCGCCCACGAGGAATACATCGATATCCCGATTGGCACAACACTCCTGCGCTTCCACGCCGACGATACCCCCCTGCGCGGCGGCTACCACTTTGCCATCAATGTGGCAGTGAGTGATATCGCCATCGTACGTGAGTGGCTGAGTAAGCATACCCCGATTATCCACAGCGCCCAAGGTGCGACGATTTTTCAGTTCGACGAATGGCAGGCCCACGCGATTTATTGCTATGACCCCGACCACAATATCGTCGAATTCATCCTGCGCCGCGAGATCGTCAGCCACACCCAATCCTCATTCCACGCGACGGATAGCCTGTGTATCAGCGAAATCGGGCTTGCCTGCACTGATGTGCCAGCCACTATCGCTCAGTTCCGTAATTCCGTCGCCATCCCTGATTTTTTCTCGCACAACGACGAATTTTGGCCGATTGGTGACAACCATGGACTATTTATCATGGTGCGATCACCACGCCTGTGGTACCCCGATACCGCCATCCCCGCCGCCCTGCTGCCTGTCACCGTCAAATTCCACACTGCGCCGAACCAACATTGGCAACTCGACGGCTACCCGTACCGCATCACCGCATCTGTGGACTAACAGGTAAATCGCTCATTTGCGGCCCCCCCTAACCCAAACCACGTTCTTATACACCCATTGACTTGCTCCGCCGCAGGTCAATGGGTTTGTGTAGCTCCGCTCCATTGCGGCAATTCACACGTATCTATTTATGACAACCCTCATTGCATTATGAGAGAGATTATTTTTACAAAAAATATGGACAAAACAATGACAAAACATTAACAAGGTCTATAAAAAATGTGCAGCTTATTTTGTAATTATGCGTTTTTTGATGTGAATCAACAAAAAAACACTTCCATCACAATTAAATGAAAGTATTCTCAGTATAACGTTTTTTGTCGTTTTTGTGATTTTTTCAAATTTAATTTTTAGCTGTAATTTTTTATCATTAAAATATAATCTATTTGTGAATAATCACACACAATATTCTCATTCAAGCCACTACAATAACTCATGTAGTGTTTTTTGTTTTTTGTTATCATCGACATTGTTCTGAATAAGTTGTTCAGATTTTTACTACACAGATGGGATTTATGAAAAAACCGAATATGTGGTCGTTGATTGGAATTGCCTTGTTGGTCATCATTGGTGGCATTCACTTGATTGATGCACCGGATTCTTTTGGTGATGCGCCATACAAAGGGGTACTCTTTGTGCTAAACGGGGTAGGAGCCTTGTTGGCCAGTGGGTTGATTTTGCGTAATCGTAACACGGCTGGCTGGTGGTTAGGGATGGCTGTCGCTGCGGGTGCGATTGTCGGCTATGTAATAAGTCGTACCGTCGGATTGCCTGGTCTCGAGGCCGAGCCCGATGCATGGTTCGAGGCAATGGGTATTACCTCGGTCATCTGTGAAGTTGCCTTTATCGCCATCGGTGCCTGGATGACCTTACAGCAACCCGCTGCCAAAATCAGCAACCGCATTCCCGGCAACACGCCCCTCAATAATCAACGCTAAATAATCAACGCGTACTATTTTGTTAAAAATTTCCCCTTGCGTACCATAATAGTGTACGCAAGGGATTATTTATGGCGTAAACACATGGGTCGTCGCCAATGCCTGATAACCCACGCGCTGATACAACGGCACCGCTGTTTGGGAGGCCAACAACGTGCTCCATTGCATACCAGCGCAGGCGTCTTCATTGAGCATATGCTGCATCAATGCTAGCGCCAATCCCTGACGACGGTAGGCAGGTGCCGTATAGATCATACTCACATAACTACAGCCACTTGCCATCTGGAGCGAACGCCCCCGCGCCACGAGTTGCTCATCCACAAACACCGCATAATGCCCCATGGCAGGCACAAATACATTGAGCGGGTGTAGCCAGGTTGCCCCTTCGGGATCCAATGCATTCCACGATTGCACATCAGCCCGGGTGGCGCGGCGTACTGCATATGCAGGCGATACAGGATTACGGCGTTGCAAATCACACGCCATCAACACCTCGCTATAAGCATGGTGCAACCCGAGGGCAGTATAGTGCGCCACACAATCTGGGCGGTCATCGAGTATGGTAATGTATTGATTAGCGATGGGGGGAACTGATTTTATGGCTGCGACCGCCACACTTGGCGCACAATTAGCCACATAAAAATCATCACACGGCACAGGTGAATCGATTTGATAGGCCACACGCACGCCTTGAATTGGGGCACATGACAATGGCATCGCCACTTGTTGCACAAACGGTACGCCCACATACCCTGCAATCGTGGCCTGCCATGCGGTATCTATAATATGCATACCACGCCCCAATTCAATTAATACCATCAGTACATAAACTTTATCACAAAAAACCGGCAGTTGCGGTGTGCATCTACCGGTTGATAGCTCTTATAAAGATTGTGCTTACGCTGCAATCCCCCGCATCATCACCTCACAGGCATTGGTGTATACAATACGTGCCGAGCAGGAAAATTCTAACTCAAATGATTCACTCGACATCGTCAATTTGCGCTCTAATCCGCGAATCACCGTATTGAACATCGCACTTATCGTCGTTGGTTCAAGATAATTAAGCAGTGATCCATCACTGATACCAATCCGTACCAACATCATCCAAATATCTTCATTCACATTCCCGCTACGGTTTAATTCCTGAATCTGCTCACTATCTTTAATATTTGCATATACCGTATCAAATTGC
This sequence comes from uncultured Chloroflexota bacterium, assembly GCA_937876225.1. Classification (GTDB taxonomy): domain Bacteria; phylum Chloroflexota; class Chloroflexia; order Chloroflexales; family Roseiflexaceae; genus UBA965. Next base: position 9,585 of record CALFIC010000172.1, read on the forward strand.
ACAAAATATCGAGCTCGATCGGGAAAAAGAAAAAAATAATCACGATGTGCCGTCAATACAACTTGTATACGCTGTATCGCTGACAATAATTCATTATTGGCCTCAATCGGGAGCGATTCATAAAACAAATCAACATACTGTTTTTGTACAGCCCATGCGATTTCAAGACGATTGGCAAAATAACGATAAATTGTTGCCCGGGTCACGGTTGCCGCATCAGCGATGTCAGCGATGGTGACCGATTCAATGCCATCACGATGAAATAACAGCTCAGCGACTGCAATAATATACCCTCGCTGACGTTCGCGATGGCTATGATACCCACGCACACTTTTGATCTCATTTGCATTCATCTTTTACTCCACACCATAGAATTTTGCACAATATATATTATTGTATTTTTTCTATCAGCGTATGTTCATATATACTCTATTTCAGTATATCTGTCAACATTTTTAATTCATTCTAAATACTAATTACATATATATAATAAATTTATATTGCCATTATTTGAAAATGATAAAAAACAAGATCGCGAAATCGCCTCGATCAAAGAAGAAAATGAACTGCTTAAGTCTGAGCTTTGCAAAAAAGACTCTAGCTACGCATTTTGTAAAAAATAGTTTAAGTAAAAAATATTTATATTTGTCTCAATCTGAGAC
>CALFIC010000173.1 GCA_937876225.1 uncultured Chloroflexota bacterium
CCAGAATTCGGTGGTCGGCTTGCGTGATGGTCGCATCTTTGTGGCGGGGGTTAATTATGCCAATGTAATGACCTCACGCACCGCTACTAACACCCCGTTGATTAGCCAAACCCCGTCAGCTACCCGCCAGCGCACGGCCACTTTTACGCCACTCAATACCCGCACCGATACCGCCACTGCAACAAATACCTTTACGCCGACCCCTTCATGGACTGGCACCAAGACCCGCACCAAGACCCCGTCGCGCACCAAGCAACCCAGTAGCACCCGTACGGCTACCCGCACGCCGTAAATACAAACCCAAAATCACCCACTCTCGGGGATTACATACTCGAGAGTGGGTGATGTGTTGCCTAAATTTTGACGGATTTTGCTCAAGAATCAATTACCTACACACATATCACACCCGTAAACTCAGGCTATAATAGACAATAATTGGTCCAGAGAGTGAGTAATTATGTCATTACGCATTGGAATAATCGGTTGTGGCGGCATTGGGCGTACTCATATGCAGGCGTGGCTTGCCGCTGGTTATCGGCCAGTTGCGGTATGTGATGCCATCCCCGCAGTAGCACACTCCCTCGCCACACTCAGTGATGCAACCGTGTATAGCGATGCGGCGACATTATTTGCCGACGCCCAACTCGACATCGTCAGCATTTGTACCCCACCCGCACTCCATGCCGAGCTTGCCATTGCCGCCCTCGACTATCGGATTGCGGTATTGTGTGAAAAACCCATGGCGCCTACCGTCGCTGAATGCGATGCGATGATTGCGGCGGCTACGCGTAATCAGACGCTCCTCAGTGTGGGGTTTTGTCATCGTTACCAACCGCATATCGAAGTAATGAAGTCACAGATTGCGGCTGGTGCAATTGGTGAAGTTATCATGTTCCGTAATCGTTTTGCCGGACACATGCCCAATGTCGAAACACGTTGGTTTAGTAATCCCACCCTTTCCGGTGGTGGGGTGATGGTAGATACATGTGTCCACTCTGTCGATATGTTTCGTCATTTAATCGGCGATGTCGCCCGGGTCCAAGCGAGTGCCGTCACCCGCACCACCACACTCGGTCCCGCCTTACAAGTCGAAGATACTGCAATCATCACCCTTACCAGCACAGACGGCGTGCTTGGAGTAATCGAAGCGAGCTGGCGCACTCCACCAGGAGAATGGGTGGTAAGTGTATACGGGACTGCTGGCAGTTTCACGCTCGATTACGATACGATGGAACTTTGGCACGGTGATACTCACGGCGCCAAAAAACGACTAGCCGTGCCAGACGGCGACCGTTTCGTCAATGAAGTGGCGCATATTGCCGCCTGTGTCCGTGACAATACGCCACCACGAGTAAGCATGGCCGATGGCCGCGCTGCGTGTGATATTTTGGTGCGGGCCATGCGGAGTGCCCAACGAGAGGAATAAATGCAACTATCACGAATACTGATTATTAGTACCCTGGCCATGATGGTTAGTGCATGTCAAGCATCCTTACCAAACGCATTCCAATCAATAAATGCGACCACTGCATACCCTAGTCCAGGCACCCCAATCACGCTTGCCAATAACCCGGACTACCCCAATCCCAACGCCACTCCCAAAACAGACCCAGCCTACCCCAATCCTGCAGAATTACCTACTGCGGTCCCCGCACAACCAGTTGCGCCACCACGTAACCCAGTTCCAGATCAAGGCGAGGCTACCCCACCCCTTTCTACTGGGGCAAACTTACAACAGCCTGGTATATACACGGTCAAAATCATTTCTGTGAGTAAAGGCAATCAAGTATTAGTCAGTAATGACTCCAGTGAACAAATGGTTGCCTTGGTCGGTATTTTTACCGTTGACCCAGCCCAAGCGAACTGTGAAAACCAATCAAACGACCGGTTAGTCCTGTTGACTGCCAATCCAGCCGCCACTTATACGTTGACGGTCATCAAGCCGGACCCCAATGACCCAGCCATCGTAATCGGCAAAATCGTCCGTCACGATACTATTGATTTGGGACTCGATCTGCTTGCATCAGGACTGGCACTGCGCAATAGCGATACGTTTGATGGCAGTGACAACTACGTCACCCTCGAAGCTGCAGCCAAAGCCGAGCTCCTCGGACGCTGGAATGAACCATGCAAATTCAGCGATAGCATCATCGGTACCCAACAAGCCTAAAAATCACTTCGACAAAAAACACCCCCCGTAACGCCGATAACGCGCTACGGGGGGTTTGTGACGCATCACATTATTTTTGACGGAGTACCATCAACTTCCACCACAGTTGGACGAGTTGCACCAAAGTGCGCCAAATCCGGGGAAAGTTGAAAAACTGACTCTGACCATAGGTACGGTGGAAATGATGTACTGGCACTTCCGCAAAATGCTTACCCGCATCTTGGAGTTTTTTGACGAGCTCCAAACAAATCGTCCCGCTGTCTGATTCAAGCACCACATCACGCATCGCACTGCGACGAATCAACCGGAAATCACAGTCCACATCACGCAATTTGAAGCCAAACAAAAATTTCACGGTGTGATGATAGACACGCCCAATGATTTTGCGGTGAAATGGATCGCTACGGTCGATTTTGTAGCCGTTCACCACATCAATATCGTCGCGCAATGCCCCCAACAACAAACGAATTTCGCGTGGGTCGTATTGGGCGTCACCGTCCGTATAAAAAATAAAATCTTTCTCGCAGGCAGCAAACCCAGCCCGCAAGGCACCACCATACCCTAATGGTTCGGCATGCGCTTGATAACGAAAATGAGCATATTGCTCAGCAAGTTCTTTCAAAACCTGCACGGTATAGTCCGTACTGCCATTTTCGATGACAATCACTTCATAATCATCGCTGACTTCGGCTAATGTCTGCAACGTGGTAACCACCAAGCTACCAATTGTGCCCCCATCGTTGTAGGCAGGAAAGAACGCCGAAATACTAGGACGATTACTAGTCATGACAATGCCACTCCATCAAAGAGCCACGTTACCACGTAGCCGGATTTTACTCTCAATAGTATACACGTAAATATTGGTATCTGGCGTCACAAATTACCGTACAAATCTAAAAACGAAGTCCCTGTGGTATGATACCCATAGACATTACAGCAACGAGAAAACCGCTATGACACTGGATATTTTGCAGCTACTCCGGCGTGATATCGCCACATTTGCGCCATATAGCCCAATTGTGCCACTCGACATCCTCGCAAGCCAGCTCGGACTTACCCGTGACCAACTCATCAAGCTTGATGCCAACGAAAATCCCTACGGCCCTACCGCCGCCACCCGTGCCGCCCTCGCCACGCTTACCACCCCTGACGGCGCCCGTGATATGGTGGCACTCTACCCAGACCCCGACAACACGGCCTTGCGCACTGCCATCGCCCAGCATCTCGGCCAGTCTATCGACCGCATCATCTGTGGCAATGGCTCAGATGAGCTCATCGACCTAGTGTTGCGGGCCACGATTAGTCCGGGTGATGCCGTGATTGATGTCACCCCATCGTTTGGGATGTATGCCTACGGCACACAATTATGTCAAGGAAAAATCATTGACGTCCCCCGTGATGTCAATTTCGATGTAGACGTGGACGCGATTCGGGCAGCCATCACTACTCACCACGCCAAAATCATCTTTTTGGCGGCGCCCAATAACCCCACCGGCAATCCTTTGCGCCGCGATGAATTAGTCGCGTTGCTCGATTTGCCGTTGATCGTGGTAGCCGACGAAGCCTATGCCGAATTTAGCGGGATTACCTACCTCGATTTAATCGATCAGCATCCCAATCTCGTCGTACTACGCACCTTTAGCAAATGGGCAGGGTTAGCTGGATTGCGCGTCGGGTATGGGGTCATGCACGCGTCATTAGCCACGCAAATGCGCAAACTCAAGCAACCCTATACCGTCAATGTGGCAGCCGAGATTGCGGCCACTGCCGCGGTGCGTGATTTTGCCAGTATGCAACCATTGCTGACCAAAATCACCCAAGACCGTGATGCACTCGTAGAGGCACTCACAGAGCTCGGGTGTGCGGTCTACCCCAGCGTAGCGAATTTTTTATTGGTCAAAACGCCAAAGGACGCGAGTCATGTCCGTGATGCCCTACGCAAAAACGGCATCCTCATCCGTTATTTCGCCAAACCACGCTTAAGCGATGCAATCCGGATAAGTATCGGCACTCCCAGTCAGCACGAACGTTTGCTCGATGTATTACAACATACGTTTTCGGCATAACCACAAAGGAACATACCTATGTCACACGAAGACTTGCGCAGTCTACGCGAATTTGCCACCGAGTTAGCCTGGAATGCCGGGCGGGTCACATTGCGCCACTTCCAGACCAATTTTGTGGCCGAAATCAAATCAGACAATTCACCCGTCACCATTGCCGACCGTGAATCAGAGCGCTTGATGCGCCAAATGATTGAAGAACGCTACCCACATCATAGTATCCTTGGCGAAGAAGAAGGGGAAACCCGCCCGGGCGCCAGCTTCCGCTGGATCATTGATCCCATCGACGGCACCAAAACCTTTGTGGCTGGCGTACCCATGTATACCGTACTCGTCGGACTCGAGCGCGACGGCGTGCCAGTGGTCGGAGCAGTTGCGTGTCCTCCGACGGGCGAAATGGTCACCGCCGCCCTTGGCGAAGGATGTCTGTGGAATGGCCGCGTTGCCCGCGTTAGCCAAACGGCACAACTCAAAGATGCCGTGTTGTCGTGTACCGATGTCATCCACATGGATGAATATGGTCGGGGTTCTGCCTTCAAAAGCCTGAGCAACAGCGTGCGCATGTTGCGGGGCTGGGGTGATGCCTACGGTCATATGTTGGTAGCCACGGGTCGGATTGATGTGATGCTGGACGCGGTGATGAGCCCATGGGATTGTGCGGCCTTGGTACCAGTACTCCAAGAATCCGGTGGCACGTTTACCGATTGGCAAGGGACAACGACGATTTATGGTGGTGGCGCCATCTCGACCAATGGACGACTTTTTGAAGAAGTAATGTCCCACGTGCGGGGCGAATCATAAGTGAGAAAGGGACGGCTATGCGGGTTGTAGCACTGATTATGGCAGGCGGCGAAGGGGCTCGCCTCAGCGTATTATCGGAAAAACGCGCCAAACCATCCGTACCATTTGCGGGCAAATTCCGCATCATTGACTTCCCTTTGTCGAATTGTGTCAATTCGGGAATTTTCGATGTGGCAGTACTCACCCAATACCAACCCCACTCACTCAACGGCCATATCGGCAACGGCAAGCCGTGGGACCTCGACCGGAGCAACGGTGGCGTACAACTGCTCCAACCCTACCAAGGGCGCAACGAAGAAGGTTGGTACCAAGGGACGTCCGACGCCGTGTTGCAAAACATCAACTACATTCGCGAACGCCGAGCGGATTTAGTCGTGATTTTGTCAGGTGACCACATCTACAAAATGGACTACGCCCCGATGATTGAATTCCACCTGCAACAAAAAGCCGATTTGACCGTCGGGGTTATGCATGTGCCCCTCGACGAAACCGATCGCTTTGGCATTATGACGGTCAATCACGCCATGGAAGTAGTCGAATTCACTGAAAAACCGAAACAGCGTGACAAAGGCACCTTGGCAAACATGGGCATCTATGTCTTCAATGCCGATGCCTTGATTCGCGGCCTCACCACCCAAGACAACGGCGTCGCCCGCACCGACTTCGGCAAACATGTCATTCCATCAATGGTCGCTTCCGACCGCGTGGTGGCGTATCCATTCTCGGGCTATTGGGTTGATGTCGGTACGATTGATTCATATTGGCGTACGAGCATGGAACTCCTCGACCCCACCAATACCCTCAATCTGTATGACCCCGATTGGGTGTTGCATACCCGGAGCGAAGAGCGTCCGCCTGCCAAAATCGGACCGGGCGCAATGGTGAATCAAAGCATGGTCTGCAACGGCTGTACGGTGCTCGGCACCGTCGAACGCTCGGTATTATCGCCAGGAGTGTATGTAGCGCCTGGTGCCATTGTGCGTGACAGCGTCATCATGACCGACACTTGGATTGGACCTGGTAGCGTCATCGATAAAGTGATTGTCGATAAACAAGTGGTGATTGGTGCCAATGCGGTCGTCGGCTATGGCGATGATATGCTCACGCCCAATGCCAAGCAACCCGACAAAGTCAACACCGGTATCTCGGTTATCGGCAAAAACGCCCACATCCCCGCCGATTGTCGGATCGGCCGGAATGTGGTGGTCAATGCCGATTGTCGCGAAGCCGACTTCCCGACCCTCGATGTGCGATCAGGGATGACGATCTAGGCCAAATCAGCGCAACAATTCACCAATACGGCGCCCCAATTGGCTAAACCAATTGTTGGTGCCGTATTGGTCTGTAAAGTGTTGCACCGCATTGTCAGCACCAGGGTCTTTACCACCCGCCGCTTCCAACATATACCAGCGATGTTCCATAATCCAACGATACAAATCGGCTTCGGTACGACCCGGGAAGCGACTTAATACGTCATGCGCGCGGATTGCCTGGATGACCGGCATATATACGTCATCGTACCAACTCGCCACTGCTTCTTCGCTCGTAATCGGACGATCGAGTTCCTGCCCCATGAAATAGCGATGCCCGTTGATATGGCGAATCAGCTCGAGATAGCCCCCTTGTTCGCTGAATTCAATCCGTTGCTGGGGGCGCATCACATGTAACTGTGTCCAATCCAAAAAGTCGGCGTATTCTTCTTTGATGGGCAATTCATCAAGACGCAGTGAGGCATCGATGGGCACATCGATTAATAATTCGTCGACGTTGGCATCGATGTCGGTTTGGCCTTGGCGTCTCGCCACCGACACGCGGTGGTTGCCATCACGCACAAAGTAGACATCACCGATTTTATATAAATCAATCGGCGGCAAATCGATATACAACTGATTCGCCATATCGACATTCATCCAACGGTCACGTATATGGTCGCTGCGTGGCAAAAAGTGGCGATCAAAGTCACCATAACGCCCTTCACTACCAATGATTTGGTCGAGTGGTACAGTACAAAGCCCAATGTGGCGTTGGCCACGGATTTGTAAGCGGGTGCGCACCTCTTCGAGCGCCAAGAGTTCATGGGGAGCATGTCCCAAGGCATCACGCAATGCTGACAGCCATTCACGACGCCGTGCATCTTCAAAGTGGGCCCGAGCCACGCTATTAAAAAACGAATTCGGTTGATCTGCCATTATAGTTTCCCATTAGTTTGTTAGTATGTAGGATTAATCGTCATATCACGATACCCAGCAGTATTGAGAATATGCGTATGGTTAAAGTACGTTTCTGTAGCAACTCCATACGAATATGAGCGATGGACGTGGCCGTGAATCCAATAGCGCGGGCGAAACCAGCGTTGTAACGTCACAAACGCCTTAGAACCACGATGCGGACGGTCAGCCCCATCATGAATTCCTGCTAACGGTGCATGACTCAGCATCACATCGAGGCCACGACGCCGGTGCGCATTGTGCCACATGATGCGGGTCGCAAGGCGCAAACAACGCGCCATCATCTGTGTTTCAGTGAATTGGGGACCAGTATCTGAATTATAGCGGAGTGAGCCACCCAGCCCCGCCACTAGCAAGCCGTTGACCCGCACCACTGCATCATCGACGGCAATACAGCCACGTGGACCAGTCAATATTTCGCCAGATTCCAATAGCTCAGGGTGGTCATGATTTCCCATTACATACAGACAAGGAATACTCAGCATGGTGGTGACGTATTCAAGGTAGTAATACGGTAGATCACCACAACCAAATACCAATGCCACATCAGCAAATCGTTCTTTGATTTGCAGACTATACACCAGTGGCACTACCTCGTCGCTGAGTGTCAGTACCCGCATCGGTGCTCCACTTCTAATCGTCATCATCAAAGGCGACATCATGCAAACAAGGAATTTCGATAGTAAATGTCGTGCCGACGCCTAGGGTAGAATTGACCGTAACACTGCCGTTATGTGATTCTACAATATATTTGACAATAGCTAACCCCAGCCCAGCACCGCTCCCCACATACGCACGGGTACGCGAACGGTCAGCGCGAAAAAAACGATCAAACACATGGGGGAGATCTTCGCTACTAATACCCACACCCGTATCTTGGATGGTCACCATTGCCATACCGTCATGGCTGGTTAATCGACATACGACACTCCCATCATCAGCAGTGTGCTGTAACGCATTAATACAAATATTGAGGATAGCTTGCTTGAGTCGGTCACGATCACCATTGACCATGACGACCTGCGGGACATCTAGTCGGAGGGTAATATTACCCGCAAGAGATTTGAGGTCACGAATAGTTTCGAGCAACAGGGTGGCCATATCGACCACTTCAAAACGCATCCCAGCCGCGGCTTCGTTACGTGCGAGCATCAACAAATCATTGACCAAACGAATCAGCCGTTCGGTTTCGCGTTGCATGTCATCGAGCGATTCATTGAGGAGCCCAGGATCACGCATAGCGCCACGATGGAGGATTTCGATATTGCCCTTCATAGCCGCCAAAGGGGTTCGTAACTCATGCGAAGCATCTGCGAGAAAACGCCGTTGCGCTTCAAATAAACGCTCAATCCGCTCGAGCAAATCATTCACCGTGACGGTCAATAGTTGGAGTTCATCTTGGACGGTAGGCACAGGTACACGGCGACGCAAGTCAGCGGCACTGACGATACTTTGCGCGGTCCGTGCAATCACATCGATTGGGCGGAATACCGCCCGGGTCAACCATGCGCCGCCTTGGGCAGCCACAATCATTACGGCGACCCCACCAAACGCCAGTGCATAAAGAAAAAAGCGTAGGGCGCGTTCGGTTTCACCAACTGGGCGGACTAATTGCAACACGCCACCAACCTGCACCGTTTGGGTCAGCACATTGACATAGGTCAATGGCACCACCAACACACGCAGGCGTGCGACGCCAATGTCCGTCGTAAACCGAAGCGGATGTCCCGTAACTGCATATAGCACCGTATCGGGGGCAAGTGTCAGTCGGCGCGCCAAACCGGGTTGACGAATTAAATTGAGGGAACGGGAGCGAATTCGCCCGTCAGGACTATAGACGATTGCCAATAAATTTGTGGTCGCAAAATTTTTAATCGCATCGGGCTCTACAATGGTATTGTCATCATCCATAATTTGCGGTTCGGTACTCGATTTGGTGACGCTTTCTTGGATGACTTGTGCGCCCAAATCGAGCTCATTATCGATACTATTAATGAGTGCCGTATTGACCACATAATACAACCCAAAATCAAGCAGCGTCAGTGCTACCGCAAATAATCCCACATACGCCAATGTTAAACGTAGCCGTATTGACACGCGAGTACCTCCAAAAGGTACGTATATTACTCGATAGGCACGACGTACCCCGCCGATACCCATCCTTCATTGCCATCACTATCACGCACATTACGCCACACCACATCGTCGACTGTTTTATTGGCACCCACTATCTGCAAGGTAGTACCATCGGGCAATGTTTTGAGGACTTCCGCAGTCCGACTTGGTGCTTTGCGCAAAAATAACCCCGCAGCCCCCGTCCCATTGACACGCACTTGGGCATTGGCAATAGACACGGTCATGGTTGGCAACATGGTTGCGTCGGGAAGAACCGTCGCCGTCACATTTGTCGCCGTCGCCATATTAACCGAGGGGATACGATTCCCCAACAAGGCCCAATTCACCACAATGAAAAAAATCAAAATAATCGCCAACGCCAACCGCCAACCACCCATCAGAAATACCGCGCCCCAACTACTCGTGCGGCTTAACGGCGAGCGTTGAGTCGTCCGCCGATGGTCATCATTTAGCGTACGGTAGACGCGATCGGCCTCACGCGTAGGTTCACCCGGATAATTATGCTGATTATCGGGATCTTCATAGTGGGTCATGGCTCCCTCCACACAAATAACACACAACATCATTCATTATGCAATATTACAATATTACTATCATAGTAACACCAATTACCGTTATTCGTCACGAATCCGTTGCCGCCAATAATCCAATGATTCGCTGACAATTTGCTCCATCGTAATTTGTGGTTGCCAGCCAGTCACCGCCACCAAACGACTATTGTCGCCACGCAAAATCGGCTCATCCACTGGGCGCAACCGACTCGGATCAACCTCGATAGTCACCGGCACACGACCGTGCGCCACCACCATATCCAAAATATCCCCTATGCGGACCGCCCGCCCCGAACACATGTTATATACCGTCCCACCCGGTGCCCGTTGAATCAACGCCCACAAGGCCCGCGCCACGTCATCGACGTGCGTGTAGTCCCGTTGCGGCTCGAGGTTTCCGACCTGAATCAACGCTTCTTGACGACCCACCTCGATGAGCGCCATTTGTCGACAAAAGGTCTGAATGGCAGTCCGGTCACCCTGACGTGGCCCCACATGGTTGAACGACCGCGTCACCACCGTATGCACGCCATAACTATCGAAATACTGCAACCCCAACAATTCTTGACCCACCTTGCTAATCCCGTATGGTGAGGCTGGGCGCATGGGGTGCGATTCTTGGATGGGGATGGCATCGGGAGCCACCACGCCGTATTGGGCACTCGACCCCGCAATATGTACCCGTGCTGACGGTGCATGCCGCCGCACTGCTTCCAGTAGATTAATCGTCCCCTCAACGTTAGCACGCATCGTTGCCACTGGGGCGCCCCACGATGCAGACGGGTAGCTTTGGGCTGCCAGATGGAAAATATAATCGGGACGGGCTTGCGCTACGGCATCACCCACGGCAAATGCATCTTCGATATCACCTTCAAAAAAAGTAATTTGCGATTGCACACGCGCCAACGCTCGCGGATCGCTCCGCCAGCGCCGAAATACCGCCAACTCCACATCGGGCTGGCGCAACAAATATTCCGCCAGGCTACTCCCCACTGGCCCAGTTGCACCGGTAATTAACACACGCGCCATCTGCCCCTCCACCCTGTCATGCATTTTTTATTGCTACCACTATACAATACCTGCACCAATTAATGTAGAGTAGAGCCGCAGCATGTTGCGGCTAGGGTTTTGGCGTAGGTATTGATTATGAATAACAAAAATACGCCCTCACCAATATATCCCCACATGGAGGAGTATATGGAGCGGGCGTAATTACGAGGTGCTTTTTATTCAGTTTATGCAAAAAAAGACAGAATCACCCCAAATAGCACGAAATTCAGGAGGTGATTGCCGATTTCGATGCCCCACACATACAACGGGTGCGCCGCAAACAACTTGTTGACGAGATACGTCGGCATCACAAAGGCCAACCAAAACACCACCCCTGCTTGAGCTCCTTGCATCCAATCATAGCCCTGTGGATAGATTGCGTGCAACACAACCGACATCATAATCGCTTGCACGAAACAGGCCACAAAGGTCAACCCAAACACCATGCCCATGTTTTGGCCACCACCAGGGATTTGCGCGCCGGTTTTGCCGATACCCGTCCACCAAATGGGGAAAAAGGTTTTTGGACCAAACCACAACGATCCACTCACAATCGCCACAATCATACAAATCAACACACCCAACCATGGAATCGTCACAAAATCAAACATTGTTGGTATCCTCAACTATGCAAATGCGCCAAATTTTACGGGCTATCGCCATATTCGTCAAACACTCAGCCAAGATATCAATCAATACCAGTCGCATATCTCCCTTGAATTCACGCTATAATAGAGACTCAGTATGGTTTGATTCGGTAGGAAGCATGCCCATGAAGTATATTGCTACGATTGGTCTCGAGGTCCATGCCCAGATTCGCACCACATCCAAGATGTTTTGCGGCTGTCGCACCGACGCCTCGCAGGCCACACCCAACACCAATGTCTGCCCTGTTTGTTTGGGGCTCCCTGGTGCCTTACCAGTGCCCAATCGCCGTGCCATCGAATTGGCGACGATGACGGGACTGGCGTTGCATTCCACCATTACCCGCGATAGCACGATTAGTCGCAAAAACTACTTTTACCCCGACTTGCCTTCCTCATATCAACGCAGTCAATACGAAGACCCGTTGTGCGTGGGTGGCTATGTCGAATTCCCTAGTGCGGGTGGCACACGGCGCATCGAGCTGACCCGCATCCACATCGAAGAAGACACGGGCAAACTCACGCACATGCCCGATGGTAGCTCGTTGATCGATTACAATCGAGCCGGCGTACCGTTGATGGAAATCGTGTCGGAGCCCGATATCGCCAGCGCCGAAGAAGCCCGCCTCTACTTCCAAACCCTACACCAGCTCCTTTTGTGGATTGGGGTCAACAGCGGTAATTTGGAAGAAGGCGCGTTGCGCTGCGATGCCAATGTGTCAGTACGCCCCGAAGGCCAAAAGGAATTCGGCACCAAGGTCGAAATCAAAAACGTCAACTCGTTCCGCAATGTCGAACGGGCCATCAACTACGAAATCGAACGCCAAATCAGCGTGGTTACGAGTGGTGGCAAAATCATCCAATCGACCCGCGGCTGGAATGACGCCTTGGCCAAAACCATCGAGCAACGTACCAAAGAATTTGCCCACGACTATCGTTACTTCCCGGATCCGGACATCCCGCCCTTGCAGATGGAAGCCGAATACGTCACCCAGATTGCCGCCCGTCTGCCCGAATTACCGGCTGCCCGGCGCGAACGCTTTAGCACGCAATACGGCCTTAGCCTCAAAGACGCTGATTCGTTGACCATTACCCACGAAGTCGCAGACTTCTACGAGGCAACGGTCACCGCAACCGTCGCAGCTGGTGGCAGTGCCCGTGACGCCGCCGTCTGGATTATCGGTGAATACTTCCGCTTGCTCAACGACAGCGGCGACGATATCACCCAGGCCGCCCAACGCATGACCCCACACCACATCGCCACCATCGTAGCGCTAGTGACCAAAGGGACGATTACGCGAGCCTCAGCCAAAGAAGTTTTTGAGGAGTGCTACCAACACGGCAGCGATCCCGAAAAGATCGTTGCAAGCCGTGGTTTGGCCGTCATCGGTGATAGTGATGCGCTGTTAACGATGGCGCGTGCTGCGGTCATTGCCAATCCCAAAGCGGTCGCCGACTTCAAGAGCGGCAAAGACGCCGCCATCAAGTTCCTTGTCGGTCAAATCATGAAAGCGTCACGCGGACAAGCCAGCCCCCAATCTGCGGAAGCAGCAGTGGTAACGGCCTTGTCTGAAGTATAATGGCACCACGATCTGCTGATTAAATGACATGGCATGTGGCGACATTTCTCGATTCGGGCTCATTCCATGTCGTTTTTTGTGGTGAAAAGGTGCATTGGCTACCAATTTGTGCGGTTTGACACAAATAGCCCGAAGTGGTAGCATAATGCCCGTTAATCGGCATGTACAGTCATCCTACTGGCGAACTGAAAGTAAGCAGGTTATTTATGCCGCCAATCACCGAACACGTCGTCTTGCGTGATAATGACGTACCCAACATTGCAGACCTCGATGTCTACATCAAGCATGAAGGCTACGAGGCGCTCCGCATTGCCGTCACAGAAAAGACTCCCGCCGACGTTATCAACGTCGTCAAAGAAGCCGGGTTGCGCGGCCGTGGTGGCGCAGGCTTCCCGACAGGTGTCAAGTGGGGCTTTTTGCCCAAGGATGTCTATCCTCGCTATTTGTGCTGTAATGCAGACGAAAGCGAACCGGGGACCTTCAATAATCACCAAATCATCGACCGCAATCCGCACCAACTCATCGAAGGGGTGGCGTTAGCGGCCTATGCCATTGAATGTCAAACGGCCTTCATCTATATCCGGGGCGAATTCGCCGCCGGAGCCCTGCGCCTCGAAAAGGCCATCGCCGATGCCACCGCCCGTGGCTTCCTCGGCAAAAACGCCTTTGGCACTGGTGTGAATATCAACATCATCGTCAGTCGTGGTGCCGGTGCCTACATCTGTGGCGAAGAAACTGCCTTGATGGAATCTCTCGAAGGCAAAATCGGCCAACCCCGCCTCAAGCCACCATTCCCTGCCATCGCCGGTTTGTACAGCAAACCAACCATCGTCAACAACGTCGAAACCTTGACCAACGTGCCCCGCATCGTCCTCAAGGGTGCTGAATGGTACCGCAAAAACGGCACCGAAAAAAGCCCTGGCACCAAGGTCTTTTCGGTATCGGGACATGTACGCAAACCAGGCAACTACGAAGTGCAATTCGGTACCACCATGCGCGAGCTCATCTATGACTACGCCGGTGGCATGCGCGAAGACCGCAAGGTCAAAATCATCGTCCCTGGTGGTGCGTCTGCAGCCTGGTTGACCGAAGCCAACATCGATGTGGCCATGGACTACGAATCACTCGCCGCCGCCGGCACCATGCTCGGCTCGGGTGGCGTGATTATTTTGAACGAAACCGTGAGTGCGGTCGAGTTGGCCTACAAAATGGATGAGTTCTTTAAGCATGAATCATGTGGCAAATGCACACCATGCCGTGAAGGAACCCACTATTTGGTCAAAACCTTGCACCGCTTGAATCATGGTGGTGCCCAAAAGAACGATATCGCCAAACTCCACGACATCTACAATCAGATGGCTGGCAACTGCTTCTGTTTGTTGGGCGAAAGCGCCGTGGTGCCCATCCGCACCGCCCTCAAGCTCTTCCCTCACGAATTCGAAGAAGCCCTCGCCAAATCATCTGCACGGCACGCCATTCCGCTGACCTTGGCGCACTAGTGCTGAACCGTACCAAATCGGACAGCCGGGAGTAAGAGAACGATGCCAGACGTAAACGTAATAATTGATGGAAAGTCGGTTGCCGTCCCCCCCGGCACCAACATCGTCGATGCGGCTCGCCATGCTGATGTGGCGATCCCGGTCTTTTGTTATCACCCCAAAATGAAGCCCGTCGGCATGTGCCGGATGTGCTTGGTCGAAGTGTGGACTCCCCGCATCGACCCCGCCACCCGCCAAGTCGTGATGGGACCCGATGGGTTGCCGCAAATGGCCTTGATGATGAACAAGCTCCAAGCCGCCTGTGTGACTCCAGTCAGCGACGGCATGGTCATCAAAACCACCACCGAAAAAGTCAAGTTCGCCCAACGTGGCGTACTTGAATTTTTGTTGACCTCGCACCCCCTCGACTGCCCTGTCTGTGACAAGGGTGGCGAATGCCCACTGCAAAACTTGACCATGCAATGGGGTCCCGAAGTGTCACGCTTCGACTATGCCGACAAAGTGCACTTTGAAAAGCCCGTCAAGCTGAGTGACGTCATCTACCTCGACCGCGAGCGCTGTATCCTTTGTTCGCGCTGTGTGCGCTTCCAAGACGATATCGCCGGCGATCCGGTGCTGGGCTTCGATAATCGTGGTCGCTCGTGGGAAATCATCTCGAAGTCGGAACCCGGCTTTGATTCGAAGTTCTCGGGCAACACCACCGATATCTGTCCCGTCGGTGCCTTGACCAATGCCGACTTCCGCTTCCGCTCACGCGTCTGGGAAGTACGCAGTACCCCCAGCGTCTGCACGCACTGTTCGGTCGGCTGTAATTTGACCATTGATGCCCGCCAAAACAAATTGATGCGCATCATGCCCCGCGAAAACGACACCGTCAACGAAATCTGGCTGTGTGACAAAGGTCGCATGGGTCAGCGCTTCTTCGAAAGTGTCACCCGCATCACCACTCCCATGGTGCGCCATAACGGCAAATTGGTCGAATCAACCTGGGAAGATGCGCTCAACCGCATCGCCAGCAACATGGCCAATATCGTCGAGCGCTCGGGCAACAACGCCGTGGCGGGGCTTATTTCGGACAGCCTCCCCAACGAAGACCTCTACGCCTTCCGTAAGCTCATCAGTGATGTCTACGGCAGTGCCTCACTCGACCACCGCCCTGGCTTGCCCACCGATGTCAGCATCGACGATGCGCCACTCCAAGTAGGCGTCGGTCGCGATACCAACCTCATGACTGTCGGCAAAGGCACGAGCGTGCTTGTGATTGCCGCCGACCCCGAAGAAGAAGCCCCTGTGTATCTATTGCGCTTGCGTGGCATTCAGAGCCGTGGCGGTGCCGTACACGTGGTCAATTCGTTTGCTACCAAGCTCGGCAAAACGGCCTCGAGCGATACCCGGATTGCCCAAGGTGGCGAATCAGCCTTCGCGCTGGCATTCCTCAAGCAAGTGGTCGATACCCAAGCCGCCACTGGATTTGACCGGCGCTTGCGCGGGCTTGACGAAGTGCGTCAGCAATTGGCCAAGCACTCCCTCGAGAGCTTGCTGTCCACGGCTGGCATCAGCGCCGATCAACTCAAAAAGATTGTCGACGCCTACATGACTGCCAGCAATAGCATCATCATGTATGGTCGCACCGCCTTGCAGATTGGTGCAGCCGTCACGCAAAACCTCGCCAACGCGGCTATGGTTACGGGCAAGTGCGGCAAGGCCAACAACGGGCTCATCGCTTTGACCAGTGGTGCCAATACGATTGGGGCTACTGCCTTGGGGATTCGTCCCGCCAAAGGTGGCGTCAACGCCCACGAGATGTGGAATCAGGCCGAGCAAGGCCAGATTCGGGGCTTGTTCATCGTCGGCATGGACCCAGCCGGCAAAAGCGAACGGGCTGCCCAAGCACTCGAAGCGGTCGCCAAGCATGGATTTGTGGCGGTACAGTCGATGTTTATGAGCGAAACCGCCAAGCGTGCCGATGTAGTGTTGCCGTTGATGGCGACTGCAGAGCGTGATGGTACCATCACCAACGCCGAACGTCGGGTACAGCGCTTCCGCACGGCCACCGCCGCGCCGGCAGCTATGATGCCCACCTGGCAAGTATGTGCCACCGTAGCCGAATACGCTACCGCCAACGTCAGCAACGGTCGAACCGCAGTCGCGAGTGGCTGGAATTACGCCGTCACCAGTGATGTAACGGACGAAATTGCCAGCGCCCAGGCACGTTTTGCTGGAGTGACATACACCAGTCTCGATTTGAGCATCAATTCATGGGGTCGTCAGACCAACGAGCTCTTTTATTACGACGGTACTTCCTATGCGAATAGTGAAGGATTGGGCGTGCAATTGGCAAGTATCGCCGATGACAACAACGCACCGTTGCATACGGCCGTCGTCGCACCAGTGGTCTATGAGCCCAAGGGTGAATTTACCATGTTGATGCAAATGCCCGTACGTGCCTACGACGGTGGCGAATGGAGTACCGATTCCAAGTTGGCGTCACGGCAAGTGACTGCCCACGTGGTGCTTTCCGTTGCTGACGCAAGTCGTTGGGGGATTGCTATTGGTGACTTGGTCGCCTTGTCGTCACCCGTAGGGAGTGCATTGGTACGAGCCCAAATCGATGCCGGGTTGGCTGAAGGACAAGTACTCATGCCTGATGTGGCGGGAGCTCCGACTAATTTGGCATTAGCGGCCTATACTCGTGTATCAGTTCGTCGCGCCGAATAGCAGGGGACTGAGGAGGATTTGATGGATTGGATTGCGATACTCATCCTGTTAGTGCGCTGTTTGGTACTGGCACTAGCCTCGACCACCTTGTTTGCCTACTTTACGTTGTTTGAGCGGCGCTTATTAGCGCGCTTCCAAAACCGCGTAGGGCCCAACCGCGCCGGCTATATTCCATTGCCCGGTGGTAAAAAACTCTTTGGCGGTGTCCTTCAGCCAGCCGCCGATGCCGTCAAGCTTTTTTTCAAAGAAGACGTTATCCCGGCCTTGGCCGATCGCTGGGTCTATCTGATGGCACCCGGCTTCGCCGTAGTCCCTGCCTTGATTATCTGGGTCGCAATCCCCTTGGGGAACTGGCCAGACGGTAATGGTGGCAATTGGTTGCACTACGCGCCTATTGACGTCGGTATTTTGTATTTGTTGGCCGTGACCTCGATCGGGGTCTATGGCATCGCGATTGCCGGTTGGGCTTCAAACAACAAATACTCGATGCTGGGCGGAATTCGCGCCTCGGCTCAGGTTATTTCGTACGAATTAGCCTTGGGGTTGAGTATTTTGGGTGTAGTCATGCAAAGTGGGACGTTACGCACAGAAGGCATTGTCAATGCCCAAGCCGGTATGTGGAACATCGTGCCACAGTTCATGGGCTTTATCATCTTTTTGATTGCCAGCACCGCCGAAGTCGTGCGCTCGCCCTTTGACTTGGTCGAAGCCGAGCAAGAATTAGTCGGTGGCTACAATACGGAATACGGCTCGATGAAGTTTGCCTTGTTTTTCATGTCGGAATACATCAAGCTCATCGCCATGAACGCCATTGCCGTAACACTCTTTTTGGGTGGTGGCAGTTTGCCCGGAATCGAACAAGCCAGTGCAGCCATTACGGCAAGTTACGGCGTCACCGCCGGAAATGCAGCCATGGGTCTCATGACGCTGGGGGCATTTTTGATCAAAACCACCTTGTTGTCGTTCTTGTCAGTATGGATTCGTGCCACGGTACCACGGGTACGGTATGACCAACTGATGAACCTTGGGTGGGTGATTTTGATGCCATTGGCGTTGCTCAATGTGGTCATCACCGCTGTATTTGGGGTGGTGTTCCCGGTTGGTGCCGTCGTGCCGCAAATTGCGATGGGTGTGATTGGTTTGATTGTGATAGTGCTAACCACAGTGCTTGCAGCTCCCAAACGAACAAAGCGTGGCGTGACGCTGGTTCGTTCGCAGGCGCGCAACTAGAGAGGATCGCATGCTAGGCGCACTGATCAAAGGCTTGAGCACAACGTTCAAGTATCTCTTCAAAAAACCCGTGACGGTGGAATACCCCGAAGTCAAGCGCCCAGTCCGTGAGCGCTTCCGCGGTCGCCATGAACTCAAACGGTTTGAGAATGGCATGGAACGGTGTATTGGGTGCGCATTGTGCGCGGCAGCTTGCCCATCGGATGCTATTTTGGTCATCCCTGCCGAAAACAACCCCGCAGCTCCCAATTCCCCAGGCGAGCGCTACGCCGCCCGCTATGAGATCAACATGCTACGATGCATTTTTTGTGGCTACTGTGAAGACGCCTGCCCAACCAATGCAATTGTGCTCGAGCATCAGTATGAGCTGTCGTTTTACGACCGCAAATCGTCGATTTATGACAAGTCGATGTTGCTCGTCCCCGTAGACAAAGGGCACGGCGAGATTCCACCGGTGTTGCAGCAACTCAACCGTCGGCCCAGCCCGCCGGCACAAATCGACCTGTAGGGGGCGCGCATGGAGTTGGTAATTTTTGTAATTACGGCGATAGTCGCCATTATTGGCGCAGTTGCCATGTTGACCAGCCGGAATGCAGTGCATAGCGCATTGTTTCTGCTCCTCAACTTCGGGGCAATTGCCGTACTGTATCTGCTACTACAAGCACCATTTTTGTTTGCAGTACAGCTCATCGTCTACGCCGGCGCCATCATCGTACTCTTTTTGTTTGTGGTGATGTTGCTCGGTGCCGAACGCGACGAAGAGGATGCCAATCCGATTCGCTGGCAGGCACCAGTCGCAATCACTATGGCGGTATTGTTGGTCGGCGAAATTATCTGGGTACTCGTGCGGCAGTCGCAAGACAGCATTGCACGAGTCGGGAGTAGTGATAGTGATTTTGGGTCACCGGCACAGATTGCGCAAGCGCTGTTTACGACCCACCTATTGCCGTTTGAAGTCGCGTCGTTCGTGTTGCTGACCGCCCTGATCGGCGTCGTCGTGCTCCACCAACGGCGGAGCTAGCGGAGGCAGTGATGTTACCGACGATTTTTTACATTGGCCTCAGCGCATTGTTGTTCGTCATCGGCGTGTGTGGCGTATTGCTCCGACGGAGCACGTTGATGGTATTTATGTCAATTGAGTTAATGCTCAATTCTGCCAATCTGGCACTTGTGACATTTGCCAATCAACGCCAATCGCTGGACGCACAGATTATGGTTTTCTTTGTGATTACAATTGCCGCAGCCGAAGTGGCTGTGGGGTTGGCGTTGTTGGTAATGATTTTCATGCGCAAACAAACGACCAACATCGACACCATGACCACCTTGAAGGGATAGTATCCGTCAACCGTGCCGCGCGCGGCTAACGAATGCAGAGCAGCTCATGACGCAAATCTCTTGGTTAATTGCCCTCATCCCGGCGTTTCCACTCGCCGGCTTCTTGCTGAACGTCTTCCTCGTGCGGGGCGAACGCGCCAACGGCACCGTAGCAAGCCTCAGCATCGTGGCAGCCTTTATCACTACCGTTATTGCCGTCATTAATTTGGCAGGCATGGCGGCTGAATCACGGTACATCGCCATTACCCTCTGGGACTGGCTAGCCGTAGGGCGTGTCACCGTTTCGTTCGGTTTGTGGTTTGACCCCCTCACCGCCGTGATGGCATTGCTCATCACGGGTGTGGGCGCACTCATCCACATCTATTCCATCACCTACATGCATGGTGATTCCCGCCCAGGACGCTACTTTGCCTACATGAATTTGTTTGTCTTTGCCATGTTGATCTTGGTGATGTCAGACAATCTCTTCTTGCTCTTTTTGGGTTGGGAAGGGGTCGGGCTCTGTTCGTTCTTGCTCATCGGTCATTGGTTCGACCGTAAACACGTCGCCCCTGGCATTGTCCCCAGCGAAGCTGCCGCCAAGGCCTTTGTGGCCAACCGCGTCGGCGATGCCGGGTTATTACTCGCCATGATGGCAATCGTGTCACACTTTGGCACGTTGTCGTTCTTTGGGAGCGATGGCTTGTCCGGGTTCGTCAGCAAATTAACCGATGCGTCGTTTACCACGATTAGTCTCGGGGCATTTGGCAGTGTCGGTCTCGTCAGTGGCATCGCCTTCTTGATGATTTTGGGTGTGGTAGGTAAATCAGCCCAATTGCCGTTGTTTGTCTGGTTACCAGACGCAATGGCCGGTCCGACGCCGGTATCAGCGCTCATCCACGCCGCCACCATGGTGACGGCTGGTGTGTATTTGATTGTGCGTACGCACGCCGTGTTTGATTTGGCGCCCGATGCCTCAGGGTGGGTCGTCATTATCGGTGCCACCACCGCCTTGATTGGCGCGACGGCAGCAGTTACGCAGTTCGACATCAAACGGGTGTTGGCCTACTCGACCATCTCGCAATTGGGCTTCATGATTGCGGCAGCTGGGATGGGTGCCTATACCGCCGCCATCTTCCATTTGTTGACCCACGGATTGTTCAAAGCGTTGCTCTTTTTGGGCAGCGGTGCGATTATCCACGGCATGCATGACATCCAAGATATGCGCCGCATGGGTGGCTTACGCAAACACATGCCGGTGATTTTCTTGGTCTATATTGTGGGGGCATTGGCCCTTTCGGGGATCTTCCCGTTGGCAGGCTTCTGGAGTAAAGACGAAATCATTACCCATGCCTGGTACAACGCCCAAAACATCAATGTCACCGTAATATTGCTCCTGAGCTCATTGCTCACGGCGTTTTATATGGGACGTCAAGTCGCCTTGACCTTTGCCGGCGAAGTACGTGACAAAGATGCGCATCCCCACGAAGATCTCGGTAGCATGAAGTGGCCGCTGTACATTCTTGCCGTAGCGAGCGTGTTGGGTGGACTCATCAATTTGCCCGGAGTGCATTGGTTGAACGACTGGCTCAATCCCGTATTGCATCAAGAGGCTGAATTATTCACCTTGAGTATGGGAATTTTTGCCGCAGTGACCGTGCTATTGGCGACAGGTGCAGGGTACCTCGGCTACCGCCTGTATAGTGGCGACATTGGGGCACGCATCAAGCCAGGTGACGAAGATCCAGCGCATTATTACCTCGGCGACATTTGGAAGGGCTTCGAAATGGGCTGGGGTTTAGATTATGTCTATCAGCGTATTTTCGTCAAACCCTACCGTACCTTGTCGACCTTTTTGCACGAAATATTTGACCAACAAGCCATTGATGGCATTTTGGTTGAAGGGAGTGCGGGGATGGTTGGCCGGTTCTCACAGGCAGTGGCACGCATCCAAAACGGTAACGTGCGCACCTATGCCTTGGTCTTTTTGATTGGCGTCGTCGTTCTCGTCGGATATGTAGTAATCGGCGCGTAGTCGGGATGTAGCAGGCCTGCTACACCTGGGTGTGGGGTGTTCGTGAACCAGCTAGGTATACCGTTATTATCACTATTGATTGCGACTCCATTACTTGGGGCCTTGTTGGTGTTGTTGACACCACGACAAGCCACCGGTATGCAACGGGGCATCGCAGGCCTAGTGAGCATCATCAATCTCGTGCTGGCAGTCGTTGTGCGGGCGAGCCTCGCACCGACTGCTGGGTACCAGATGGTCGAGCAACAGACGTGGTTGCCCACGATGGGCTTGCACTATGCCGTTGGAGTTGACGGCATCAGCGTATGGCTCGTCGTACTCGCATCATTGATGACGCCACTGGCAATTTTTGCCGCCCGCCAAAAGAACGATGGCAACCAACGCGCATTTTATGCGTTGTTGTTGGTCCTCGCGAGTAGCTTGATTGGGGCCTTTGTGGCTACCGACTTGTTGCTGTTCTATGTCTTTTTCGAATTGACGTTGATTCCCACGGCGCTCTTGATTGCGTTGTACGGGGTCGGCGAGCGGCGCGCCGCTGCCACGAAGTTTTTTGTCTATCCCTTTGTGGGGTCGGTATTTTTGTTGGTGAGCATCGCCGGCTTGGTGTATGTCAACTGGCAACAAACGGGCGTAATGACCTTTGACAGTGTGGCATTGAGTGCTGCGATTGCCAATGGTACCCTCAAAATCGACGAAAACCTCGAGCGGTTGTTGTTTGCCGGATTCTTTATTGCATTTGCCATCAAAACACCGATTTGGCCATTCCACACCTGGATGCCCCAAGCCCAAGCAGCCACCCCCGACGACGGGTCAGTGGATATTGCCGGGATTTTGGTGAAAATAGGTGCCTATGGCTTCATCCGCTTCGCAATTCCTTTCTTCCCGCACGCTTCGGCGTGGGCGGCACCGGCAGTAGCGATTTTGGCCGTGATCAGCATCATCTATAGTGGCATCATTGCCTTTGGGCAACGTGACATGAAGGTATTGCTGTCATACGCCACGATTAGCCACCTTGGATTTGTGATGTTGGGGGTCTTTTCACAGACGGCCGAAGGGATGAGCGGTGCGATTTTGACGATGATCAACAGCGGTATCACCACTGGTGCACTGTTTTTGATTGTGGGTATCCTCGCACGCCAGCCGGGTGGTCGTATCGCAGACAACTTCAGTGGGGCTTGGCTGAGCGCACCGCGCTTTGGGTCACTTGCCTTGGTTGCAGTGTTTGCATCAATCGGCGTCCCAGGCTTAAACGGCTTCATTGGGGAATTTTTGTCGCTACAAGGTGCATGGGTATCAACGCACATCGGTTTCACGTTTATCGTGTTTGCGGTACTCGGGATAATCGTGTCGGCAGCGTATTTGTTGCGCATGTATCGCACGGTCTTTATGGGTGAAGTTTCGGTTACGTCAGCAGTCCCCGAAGCCAGTAATTCAGAATTGTTGGTGCTGGGGTTGTTAGTCGTGGCGATGTTGGTGATTGGGCTCTATCCCCAGTTGATTCTCGGTAGTATGCAACCAAGCATTGCCGCACTGGTGCAAAGCCTGACCCAAGGTGCCACGCAACCGTAACGCACTACGGCCCCGCGCCGTGATTGTATGGAGCAGAACGATATGGCACAAATTGCGTTGCCAAGTATTGATTACTCGGTTATTTTGCAACTGGTGATTATTTTTGGGTCGGCAGCAACCCTGCTGATTGTCGATTTGTTCGTGGCTGCAGGGAGCAAACGCATTACTGCGTTGCTGGCCTTTGCAGCAGCTGTGGCTTCCTTGGTGGCTGGTCAATACAGCACCACGGGGAGCACCCTCGCAGGCGCAGTAAGTTATGGACCGATGTCACAATTGGTCAATATCATTATTTTGGCTGCCACTGCGGTCAGTATTTTGCTGGCCAGCGACGCCTTGCCCAAACAAGGTATCGAACGCGGCGAAGCATACATCTTGATGTTGCTGGCGAGCGGCGGCATGTTGCTGTTGTCACAAGGCAGTAGCGTCGTAATGTTGTTTCTCGGGTTGGAATTGTTGTCAATCGCCTTGTATGTGTTGACCGCAATCGCCTTCCCCCGTTTGTCGTCCGAAGAAGCGGGGCTCAAGTACCTAATTATCGGTGCCTTCGGCGCCGGATTCTTGGTATTTGGGATCGCGTTGACGTTTGGCGCTACTGGGTATTTGACCCTGAGCGACATCGCCACGCACATCCCCACCAGTGGCATCGAACGGGGCTACTTCTGGGTTGGGGTCACATTGATGCTGATTGGTTTTGGCTACAAAGTATCACTTGTCCCCTTCCATATGTGGACACCCGACGTTTACCAAGGCGCACCGACCCCCATCACCGCCTTCATGTCAGTCGGGAGCAAGGTGGCAGGGTTCGTGGCAATCGTCAGTATCCTGCAGGTACTCGGGACTGAATTAGTGGTATTGCGTCCCATTTTGATTGGTGTCAGTATTGCCACCATGGCGGTTGGGAGCATCGTCGCAATTAGCCAAACCAGCATCAAACGCATGTTGGCGTATTCGAGCATTAGTCATGCTGGATTCGTCATGCTGGGCGTATTGAGTGGTGACGCCAATGGCTTACACGCAGCTATCTTCTACTTGGCAGCCTACACCATTACCAATTTGGCCGCCTTTGCGGTGGTAATGCTCCTCGAAGCCAATGACGGCAGCGATTTGACCATTGCCGACTTGGCGGGGCTATGGCAACGCCACCCATGGTTGAGTGTGGTGATGTCACTGGCATTGCTGTCACTCGCCGGTGTACCACCTACGGCTGGGTTCTTTGCCAAATTCTTGATTATCACGGCTGTTTGGCAGAGTGGTTTGGCGTGGTTGGCCGTGGCGGCCGCCGTGGCATCTGCCATCGGGGCATTCTTTTATGTGCGCTGTATGTTACAAATGTACAGTGGCGACAGCGAAACCAGCGAACCAGCCCGCATCCCCCTCGCATCAATGATTGCCATGATCGTCGTCACAATAGCGATTATCGTGGTTGGTTTGGCACCCTGGACGATTACTTCAGCGCTGGCGCTGGCGCAATAATCGGACCGACACACAAAATCGGTGCGCCCATTACTGGGCGCACCGATTTTGTGGTATCAAAAACAGGTTATTTATCGCCAGACAACACATACACAAAGGTGCCACTACCGGCAAACTTGGTCAAATCAATTGCACCAATAACTAATGATTTATTGCCGTGTTCGTATGCGGACAAAAAGAAGCCTTCTTGCAAGCCAGGGGTTCGGGTTTTGTAGGTCCAGCCACCAGTTCCCAAGGCTTTGTTGTAATAGTCGGCAACGGCTTTCAAATCGGCACTACTTTGGTACGTCGTTTCGACGATAGTTTCGGGTTTGACTGCGCCGGTTTCGAGGCCTTTACGCGCCGTACTTTGCCATTCACTCACCACACTTTTGACGGTGGCGTCGCTGATTTCTTTGCCATCAACTTTGCTAATGGGATCAGGAATAACCACCGCACCGCCACCACACGCCACCAGAAACAACAACCCGAGCGAGACTAATCCTATCCGCCAAAACTGATTCATGATACTCCTCAATCGACCCAATAACACAATAACCTAGGTATTATATAACCCAATTGGTCGTCTGTGTAAAAAACGCGCTCCAGTACTACCGTTCAGCCATAATCCGCATCACAACCACACCATCACGACTATTGACTTCGGCAAACAATGTCACGATGACGACGGCATTCCCTTTGCGATACGAACGCACAATGCGTCGTTCACGGGCAGGAATCGGCGTGTCAATCGACCAGCCCTGTGCCGTGGCCGCTTGATCATACACCTGTGCTACCGCATCGATAGGCTGTTGGACACGCACATAACTAATATCTTGGGTAACCCGATAACTTTTGGCACGGAGCATGGCGTACATATTCAGGGCATACGCATCCATTACTCCTGGGAGGCTCGAGCTACTAAGTACCTGATAAACCAACGCATCGGGAGGATCAGGGATATTGCTATTTTGGGTGGTTGTGGCACACCCGACCAACACAAAACATGTTAGGATACGCACGAGCAAACGTTGCATACATCACCCTAAGGATTTCAATGAACTCAATAGATATTATCACGGATGGCGCGTGTTCAGGCAACCCAGGGCGTGGCGGCTGGGCTGCCATCGTCATCGATGGACAGCAGTATACCGAATACAGCGGTGCGGATGCCCATACCACCAATAATCGCATGGAACTCCAGGCGGCTATTACTGGATTACAACAGGCACCGACCCAACGCTCCCTGCGTGTCATTACCGACAGTCAATACCTGATTAACGGCATCACCAAATGGGTCAAAGGATGGCAAAAAAACGGCTGGAAAACTCGCACAGGAGAAGCGGTCGAAAACCGCGACTTATGGGAGTTGCTAATTACCGTCAATGGTCCCCATGTAAGCTGGCAACACGTCAAAGGGCACGCAGGGCACCCACTCAACGAGCGGGCCAATACGCTCGCCCAGCAACAAGCAGGCTCAGGAACGGGCAGCCCACTACCAACACCGTCACTCCATACATCACCGCCCCCGAGTACACATACGCCGGCATTCCCGTGCTATCTGAGCCTGATTGGCAGTACCCTACAACGCCATGCTACGTGGGAATCGTGCCAACGCACCGTGCATGGCGTCTCGGGTGCCAAATTCAAGAAAGTCGCCAACCAACAACAATTCGATGCCCAACTCCAATTATGGAAAGTGCGAGGCTAGTGGTTTGGTATGATGCGTTCAAGGCGGGCAAAACTCGCAATCAAGCGTTTTTCACCGGCGGCTTCATCAGCAAACTTCACCACCACCTCGAGATCGTCATCCACAACCTTGGCGGTCAGTACCACACCCTCGCCAAAACGTTGATGGCGTACCACATCACCAACCTCGAGTACAATTGGTAGATCGG
>CALFIC010000174.1 GCA_937876225.1 uncultured Chloroflexota bacterium
CGATCTCCACTGCGGTTAAAACTGCCACTGTTGCTGCCAAAACTGCTACTGCGGTTAAAACCGCGACGATTGTGGCGACTGCTACTACCGCAGCCGGGACCGGATATACCACGCGTGTGGGCAATGGCAATTTTGAAGCCGGGCATACGGCGTGGACGGAAGCATCGACAAATTATCCCAATCTGATTATCAATGATACCCGCGTCAAAGCACGTTCCGGTACATATTATGTCTGGCTCGCTGGTGCAAATAACGAAACATCACGACTCAGCCAATCTCTGAGCGTCCAGGCAGATGCTCCGTATTTGCGCGTGTACTATATGTTGACGTCGAGTGAAGCATGTGGGAATCGTTATGATACTGCACAAATTACCATCAATGGGGTGACGGTACCCAATGGTGACATGGAACTGTGTGCGAGTAAGACGGTCAATACCTGGCAAGCATTTACCATCGATTTGACTGCTTCTATCGGCAAAACCGTCACGTTGGCTATTACGGCAACTACCGATGATTCTGCGCTGAGTCATCTCTGGATCGATGACGTCGGCTTTGTGCGTACCGCAACAGAATCCATTGGCTATTATGGAGCTGTATCTACTACGGCGCAGAAAAATATTTCGCAAATTACGCAACGCTAATCTCAGTGCGTCCACTGCGCATGTGTCTCCTGCAAATGGAGATACATGCGTTTTTTTTGTGATTGCGATAAATTATTTTTTGTAAAAATATTTACCGCGGTAGGTGAATTGGAATTGTATCGACATGATGTGGTGTTGCGGATGAGATTTTGTAAAAAAATATATTACCTAGGGTAGAAAAAAGAATTGTGCAGCGTGGGAACTAATTGTGCTTCCATACCGTCATTGTTGTATTGAGTCGGGTATGTGTGTGACGAAAGGTATGCCAAATGAAAAATACACGTTGGATATGGATGTGTGTGCTTGCCATGTCGATGATTGTTGGTGGTCAAATTGCCAATGGCCAATTCGCGGCTCCACGCATTGTAGGTGGCGGTGTCGCAGCCGAACATGAATTCCCATGGCAAATCTGGTTGCACCCCACCAATTATGCAGACGTGTATTGTGGCGCCTCACTCATCAATAGTAGCTGGGCATTGACTGCTGCCCATTGTGTGGCTGGCGAGACCGCATCAACGTTGGTGGTTGAATTGGGGATGCATAATATCCAAGGTAGTAACCCCCTGCGCCAAACCAAAACCTTGAGCCAAATCATTGTCCATCCGCAATACAATAGCAATACCGAAGATTATGATATGGCGTTGTTGCATTTCACGACTCCGGCAACGATTAATAGTGCGGTTGCGCCGATTACCTTGGCCGCTAGCACCGATAACGCATTGTATGCTGCGGGGGTGAATGCGATTGTGAGTGGCTGGGGCACCACCAGTTCAAGCGGCGCAGTGTCATATATCTTGCGCAAAGTGACGGTGCCGGTTGTGTCGAATGCCACCTGTAATACGAACTATGGTGGTGGTATCACTGCCCGTATGGTCTGTGCCGGCTTGCCCCAAGGTGGCGTTGATTCATGCCAAGGTGATAGTGGTGGTCCGTTGTTTGTAAATGATGCCGGGATTCCTAAATTGATTGGTGTCGTAAGCTGGGGCGAGGGATGTGCGGCAGCAGGCAAGCCTGGCGTCTACTCAAATGTGCAAAACATGCGCAGCTGGATTGCCGCAAATGTACCGCTGGGCACCCAACCAACCGCCGTGCCGACCCAACCCGTTGCCCCATCTCAAACTGCGGTTCCCACGAGTACCTCACCAGCCACTGCTACCCGCACGGTTGTTGCGACCCAAACTGCCCAACCGACGACGGTTGGCACCCAAACAGCTCAGCCCACTGCGCCGATTGGATCAGTGACCCAAACAGCCGTGGTGTCGGCTACCAACACGCGGGTCCCCACCAACACGCGGGTCCCCACCAACACGCGGATTCCTACCAACACGCGGATTCCTTCATCCACCCGTACTGCCACCAAAACTGCGACCCCACGCCCTGACTACTTTACACGGGTGATGAATGGTGATTTTGAGGCGGGGAGTACTGCTTGGACGGAATCATCCACGAATTATGCGAGCGTAATCGTCAATGATGCCCGCATTAAAGCACGCTCAGGCAAGTCTTATGCCTGGCTCGGTGGTCACGATAGTGAAACCTCCCTCTTGAGCCAAGCAATTACCGTCCAAAGCGATGCTCCCTACCTGCGCTTGTACTATATGACTGCATCAGGCGAAAAATGTGGCAATCGCTATGATACCGCCCAAATTGCCATTGATGGCGTGACAGTCGCAAACGGTAATCTCGAACTCTGCACGCGGAATTCGGTAACGACCTGGAAGCCGATGACCGTCGATCTGACCTCAAAAATTGGCCAGACGGTGACATTTTCAGTCACTACTACAACCGATGAATCGATTGTGAGCAGCTTGTGGCTCGACGATATCGGGTTTGTCCGAGTGCCTACCGAGGTCATCAGCTATTATGGTAAAGCATTCGGTACCACGCAAAGTCTGACGGCCAAAGTAACCAAACGTTAAACAGCTGTAGCATGTAGATCAGCCCCTCTGGATGCGTCATTACGCATTCAGAGGGGTTTTTGAATCATTGCGCTGACCGTAAGATTTAGTGCCTGCATTGGATCGATACCCATACTGGTAGCGTTGGGCAAATGGTGTATGAATCAGCTCGTCCCTGCTAGCTGATGACCATGCGCAACGGTGAGTTGCTCCGTAGTTGAGGAATAGAGTGTACAATGGCTAAAATCCTTTGCGTGCGTTAACGGTGCTCACATATCATCAACATGGTAATCGACTAACCATGCCGTGATTGAAGCGCCCCTCGATTCCCAAACTGATGCCCCAAGACACACTTGGATGGTGTTAAGTAGACATAATAGAAAGAGTGCTATCATGCCACACGATGAAACCCATGGAATGTCGACCCGTAGTGTTCATGCAGGTTGGGAACCCGATCCCGCCACAGGTGCTGTCAAACGCCCGTTGGTGATGGCCAATAGTTATGTACTGCCATCTGATGGTAATTATGACGAAACCTTATACGGTTATGCACGCGACCTCAATCCCAATGCCCGCTGGCTCGAAGAGCGCTTGTTGGCGCTCGAAGGGGGCGAAGATTGTGTGGTGACGGCGAGTGGTGTCAGCGCCATCAACGGGACGTTTTTGGCGTTGTTGAGTGCTGGCGATCACTTAATCTGCTCCGATATCTCGTATATTTCGGTGCGCACCATGTTGCTCGAGCACTTCCCTAGCCGCTTTGGCATTCAAACCACCTTGCTTGATACCTCTGATGCCGAAGCGGTCCAAGCTGCCATGCGGCCCAACACCAAACTCATCCATATCGAGACTCCCGGCAACCCCACCACGCGGATTAGCGATATTGCGGCGATTGCCGCCATCGCCCACGCCCATGGTGCCTTGTTGTCGGTCGATAGCACCTGGTCGGGGTTGACGACCCAGAGTCCGCTAGCGTTGGGGGCAGATTTGGTTGAGCACAGTATTTCGAAATATATCAACGGCCATGGCGACGCTTTGGGCGGGGCCGTATTTGGCAAAAAGAGCCTCATCGCCGTGATTCGCAAATTTGTGGTCAAAGACATGGGCGCCTGTATTAGTCCATTCAATGCGTGGCAAATCATGCGCGGTGTGGCGACCTTGCCCATTCGGATGGAACGACATAATGCCAACGCCATGCAGGTTGCCCAATTCCTCGAAACCGCACCAGGGATTGCGTGGGTGCGTTACCCTGGCCTCAAAAGTCACCCCAATCACGCCGTGGCTGCCCAACAAATGCAGGGATTTTCGGGGATGCTCAATTTTGATTTGGTCGATCCCAGCAAACGGGCTGATTTTGTCTCCAAATTAAAACTATTTGTGCATGCCGTTAGTCTCGGGCATGATGAAAGTTTGATTTTTGTGTATAACGATTACAACGGGCACGATTTCTTTCGGGTCAGTATCGGCATCGAAGATGCCCGTGATTTGATTGCCGACATTACCCAGGCCTTGGCACAGATTTAGGGCATGTGGTGTCTTGATTTGGGTACCTCGTGTTGTGCAAATTCATTCGGTTCTGGTGCATGAGTCGCCAGTTATGGGGATTTATGCACCATGACCACTGGTGTATTTGGGAGATAACATAAAATTAATCATTTATTATCACAATTGTGATATGTTTTCTCTGTCCATGAGCGAGGCAATGTGCTATTTGCTAAAAATTACTGAGTGATTGCTGACTGCTCACGGCTGTCATGCAGCAAACTCACAATCGAAATGGGTGGTGTGTATGGCAGGCAAAAACGAAATTGTCTTGATTTCGACTGGTTGGGGTCCGCGTTGCTTATCGCACGCTGGTGCCGCATTACTCGCTGATGTATATCGTGTCGAAACATTTGGACTCGATGTTGAGACGCGGGGCTTGGTCAGTCAACTCAATGGCTTGAGTCATCATGCACCTGAACACACCGTTTGGCAAAACGATGAATTATTGGCGACTGTCGCTCGTGCATTGCGGTTGGCGCAAAGTGATGAGTGGGCAGCGTTGGTGACGCCTGCAGGCGATATCGCTTCGATGTTGTGGCCGGTTGTCCAAACTGCTGCCACCCAATTAGGCTTGACGGTGCGATTCGCCCACGGTTTAGGGCTGGCCGAATCGCTGGCCACCTGCTTGCAATTACCATTACCGCCCTCCGTTGAATTGCGCTCGCGGTTGAGTGATTTTGTCGGGCAAAACCAGCTACCTACCTTGGCAATTGCGTCTGAGATCGGTGAATTAACCGATATCACCGCGTTATATGACGGCAATGCACGGTTTTTTGCGGTTGATTTATATGCCCAGCAGCATAAAGTCGTGAATATTGATATTCAGCAGCATGTACCTACTGCGCAAAAAAATATATTATTCGTTGCAGCACGGGGAGCTGTCGAAATCGATCTGGCGCAGACCAAAGGGACAGAATTCATCGAAAAACTTGAATCTGCGTTATTGTGGGCCCAGTTGCTCAATGGATTGACGGAGTCTGTACGTGGCTAATCAAATTACCGTTGAAGCATTACTGGCCCAACTGCCGCAAGCGTCGGCACAATCGTCAATTTGGAAACGCAAAGCGCAGTCATCGATTTTTTTGATAGCGACATTGATTAGTTTTGTGACGGCGGTATATGGTTTCGTTGACGCATTTCAACATCCCGAGAAGCAAATTGTTGCCATTGGGTTGTTGGCGGCGGTGATTGTGATTCTGTCTATTCAGCTGATTCGTGCACATATTGTGCGCCGTAAACAGCACCAGATTGTACATATTACTCCGATTACCACAATTATGATTGATGCCCAATTGCAGCAACAATTAACGCTCCAATCACGGTTGTCGGCTCAGCAAATATGGTTTCGTCGTTGCATACGTATCATCGATAACATTGGCTGGATACTGTTGGCTACGGTGTTGATTCTAACCGCCGGTGCCGTTTTTGTGTTTTCGATATTTGGACTCTATGAAGCAATTCGTACTCAGGTGAGTATTTTTGATGTGGTATTGATTATGGGTCTCGTACGTCCGTTAAATAGTACGCTTAATGGCATTAAAAAATTACAGCAGAAAAAAATAGGGACCCGGCGTCGAATTGGTACGTTTAGTAAATCATTACATTATGGCATCGAATCCGTGAATCATTTTATTGAGCGATTACATGTATCGACGACAGAAGTATTGCGTACCGGTACTGCGGTGGTTAGTCATGTGGGTGGCACTATCGCTACCACGGCGTCGACGGTGGCGTTGAGTGTGACCGTGTCAGGGATTGGGTTGGCGTCGGCACAGGTTGCACCAAGTGCGGTGATTGCCACCGGTCAAGTCATCCCGTTACCACCAGTGATTGCCAATATGACTGGTCCTGCTGGCCATGATGTGGCGGTACGTGGGGCGGTGTTTTATGGTTGTATGGGTAATATTATTGATGGTAATCAACAGTCAGCAAATGAAAATTGTCAAAAGGCGGTGCAACAAGCTAACGATAGTTGTGCTGGTTGGCAAGGTGGGCCACTCACGCCAGAATGTGCTCAAGTGATTAACCAAGTATTGCCGCAAGCAGTAGAGCGCATTGAAGGAACTGAGCCCCAACCACCTGCTGATGCTCCAAACGGTGGTGCGCCACCTCCCGTTGATTCGAATCAACCGCTGCCCAACAATCAACCGCCGTTGAATGGCACTCCGCAACCACAAGATCCGAATCAACCAGGCAAACCACAATCCAATAGTGGGCAAGCACCATGTGTTGCCCAAGATTCAAATACACAGTGTCCGCCTGTACAATCTACACCAAATCCGGCTGCAAATAATAATAACGGTTATCCGCAGCCACCAGCCAATCCCAATGATCCGAAGGGCACTCCGGGACCGAATTTGACGCCTAGTGGGCAACAAAATCCGCCGCCACCGCAGACGACGAATGTCCCACCGCCACCGCAAGCGACCGGGGCACCCGCCCCGCAAGCGACCGGGGCACCCGCCCCGCAGACGACGAATGTCCCACCGCCACCACAAGCGACCGGGGCACCCGCCCCGCAAGCGACCGATGCACCTGCACCGCAAGCGACCGGGGCACCCGCCCCGCAAGCGACCGATGCACCTGCACCCCAAGCGACCAGTGTGCCACCGCCGCCACCACCTCGGCCATAACGTGGCAAATCTAACAGGACCTGTATGGCGACAATCCTTTGGCAACCTAGTGAGGCACGTTGCATGAATTGCCACAATTGGCAATTCATGCAACGTGCCTATACCTAATGTGACGGCGATTACAAAGCGTTGCGGCAATGGTCGCTTGACCACCTCGCTGATTTTTGGCGGCAGGTCTGGCAATTCACCGGTATGATTGGTTCACCCTCGGGTGCAGTTTTACAGAATTTCTAACCTGCTACGTCTCTAATTCGTTCTAAATTTTTTATTTCAATTTTCAATTTTTATACTGTGCAGAAAATAAATTTTTTTGTGAAATAAACACTGATTTATCTTTATTTAATGATTTATATCATATAAAACACTCTCATAATTTTATTATAAAAAAAGACAAATATGAGCGTATAATTCAGACGAGTCAATGAAGTATGACTCTGTGAAAGTTTGAGGTGTACCATGACGGTCCCAATCAAAAAAGTGCTCGCCTGTGTGGATGGATCGGCCTACCTTGATAGTGTGTGTCTGCATGCACGTTGGGCTGCAATGCTACAACAAGCGCCAGTGCATATTTTGCACGTACAAACCCCTTTCCAGCAATGGATATCGCCAGCGAACTACCCCAACACGATGGGAGCTCCGGTGCCTGGTGAGTTGTTTGAGCAGTTTAATCAACTCGAACAAGATCACGCCAAGCTCGAAAAACAACGTGGGGCCTTTGTGATTGCAAAAGCCAAAGAGTTACTCGTCGATGCCAATGTGCCTGTTGAAGCGACTCAAGTGATTGGTGAATTGGCTGATGCGGTGAGCACCTATGCAGACACCACTAGTATGGTGGTGATTGGCAAACGAGGCGAAGATGTTCACGATTCCAACAAATACCTCGGTGCCAATCTCGAGCCAGTAGTGCGGGCGACGCATGGGTCGGTGCTGGTATGTGCGCCGCAATATACGCCGATTACACGGGTGGCTATTGCCTATGACGGCAGTGCCAATGCCTACAAAGCCCTTGAATATGTGATTAAACATCCGCTGTTTGCTGGTGTCGAATTTCATTTAGTCGGTGTAGCGCCTATAAATGAGCGTGATACCCTGCAACTCGAAAAAGCCGCCGGTATCTTGCGTCAAACGCATCATAATGTGCAGGTTTACTACGGCGATGGCTTTGTAGAAGACGTGTTGCGTGAGTATATTGGTCAACACGACATCAATTTGTTGCTGATGGGAGCGTATAGCCACTCGACGTTACGGAGCATGTTCATCGGCAGCACCACCAATGCAATGTTGCAGTCGTGCCCCGTGTCGGTGTTGTTGTTCCATTAATCAACACAATCGAACCGCGTCTGTGGCAATGGCCACAGACGCGGTTTTTTGTGAGGTGTTTATTATGCCCCAACCAATACATCTTTGCGCAAGATACTACTTGTTGTTGCGCAATGTCGTGAATGTTTTTTGAATTTTGGTAATTTTGTTATTAATGTTGTCTATTTGAGTTTCACTGTTGCTGACGGTGTCTGTGTGCGCGTAAGCGTGCGGGTAGATGTTTTGGTCAACGTCGGTGTGCTGGTACGCGTATTGGTACGGGTTGGTGTGGTTGTTTTGGTATTAGTTGCGGTCCGTGTTGGCGAGTTTGTCACAGTAGGAGTTGCAGTTCGTGTATTAGTTTGAGTATTGGTTTGGGTGTTGGTTTTGGTATAGGTACGGGTTGGGGTGGTTGTGTTGGTATTGGTTGCGGTCGGTGTATTGGTTGCAGTCCGTGTTGGTGAATTTGTCACAGTAGGAGTTGCAGTTCGTGTATTTGTAGGGGTATTGGTTGCAGTGAGAGTGGAGGTATTGGTTGCAGTGAGAGTGGAGGTATTGGTTGCGGTTGGGGTATTGGTTGCGGTTGGGGTATTGGTTGCGGTTGGGGTATTGGTGGGGGTATTCGTACGTGTTGCGGTCGCAGTGTGTGAAGGGGTATTGGTCTTGGTCGCTGTTGGTGTATAGGTCGCGGTATTTGTTGGGGTACTCGTTTTGCTGGGGGTAGGGGTATTGGGGCGAGCAGTGGGTATGATGGCGTCCCCAAAATTGGGGTAAAGCCCAACAGTACTGATGTAATAAATGGGATAGTTGGTATCAAATATCGTGTTATAGGGGGGATTTGCAGATCGTGACGGTGCTACACCGACAAGATTGGGCAAATTAAACGTACTATTTGTACCACCAAACTTGGTGCCGAGGAGTGAATAGAGTGCTGAATTTTGGTTAATGGGGAGTGATTGGCCTGAGCATTGCATCCAACCGAGTGGGGCAAAATTAAAGGCAAAAGTACTGATTGAACCCAAGAGTGGCTCAAACATACGTGGTTGGATTGATTTGGCATAGAGGGTATGTGGGATCCCCAGCACCGCTAGCCCTTTGGTGAGTGAAATTAATTTACGAAAGAAAAAGCGTCGTGAAATGGTCATATACCGTTGCCTTTTCTTATGATGCAGAAGGAAAAATTCCCGTGTACGCGATAATGTACATCATGCCAGTCGGGCAGATGTTTTGCAGGTCTGGAATCGCGAATGTGGTTTGGCCATTACCACCAAATCTTGTGCCGAGTAGATTAAATAATATTTCATAACTCGCAATCGGCAGGATTGTCCCGATGCACGGCAACCACCCGTCGGGGAGCCGGTAATAGGGTACGAGCAATACTTGCCCAATAAATGGTTCCATTCGTATGCCTTTATCTCAACGATTACGATTGTGACGGATACAAGCCATAGATACAAATGATGTAATTCATGTTGGTGGGGGCACTGATATTTGGCAAGCGAAAGTTATTGATCCCATCACCGCCGTAGCGTGTGCCTAGCAACGTAAAAAGCGCTTGATATTCGTTTATTGACAGTAGTTGGCCGGCACAGAGGGCCCAGCCAACAGGTGCATATCCAAACGCAACAAGGATGATTTCGCCAATAAATGCGTCCATACGATAACTTTCGTTATTAATAAATAGCTCGTATGCCCACATTATATCATCTTGTAAAAAATAACATTCAGTAAAATACCAATATTTGTGTCGCAGATTAATTTGATTATGGTGTGGGCAAAAATAGGCTCACGTTACAAAAAAAACTCCTCCCAGCACGTCGAGGCGCACTGGGAGGAGAGTGGGTAATAGTTATATTTCCCAATGTAACCCATGCCCAAAGCTAAACAATGGGTCGACCGAATCGTACGGCATATCTTCTTTTTGGGCGCGTACTGCATCCATCGACGACGGCAACTCAAACGGCAACGTACCGGTAGGGGCAAACTTGCCAAAGACCACATCACATAAGGCCGCATCATTCGATCCGAAGTTGCCAATCAACCCCGCTGCTGCCGCGTTGATTTCGGGGATGACGGCGGGGCGATCGAGGTAGATGTCGACAATCGTGGGAACCTTTTGACATAATGCGATGATTGGTGCCAACGCTGCTGGGGTAAAGTCCAAATCACCGCTATGGAACATTTTTTCCAGAAACACGCCACCCTCACGATGATAATAGGGCGTTTTGATGCGAATCAACGCCATATCGGCTTGATCTGGTGCATCAACGATTTCGGCGTATTGGGCGACCACGTCACGGTCCATCCCCTCCACATAGACTTTGACAGGCTTGCGTACGGGCAACAGGTTAGCGCGGTTGTGGAGCGGCACGATAGCGCGGCGTTGCGCGATTTCGCCAGCGGCACGGAACTCTGGGTTACCGGCGACTTGCAGTGTGTCGTTGATGTCGAGGTAGGGGTTGTCAAACAAGCCTTGGCGGAACTTGTCGCGCAAAATCCGGCGGCAGGATTGGTCGATGCGCTCCATGCTGACTTGGCCACTTTCGACTAGTTCAATCACCAGCTCGGTGCAGATTTCGCCGCCGAATTGGTCGACGCCTGCGTCGAGGACGCGTTTGACCCGTTCGACGGGAGTCAGGTGTTCGACGCCCCAGGCGCGGGCTGCCCAGACCGGCCCCGGCAAACCGGTGGTATCGGTAATCAACCCCCAGTCAGTACACACGACGCCATCAAAGCCGTATTTATTGCGCAATAATTCGGTGATAATCCCTTTGTTGTAGCTAAATCCTACTTCTTCGTATTGGGTGCCGACCGGCATCCCGTAGTAGGGCATAATCTGAGCGGTACCCGCCGCAAAGGCTGCTTCAAACGGGATTAAGTGGTAGTCAAAATTGTTGCCGGGATAGACCTGCTCGCGCCCAAATTCGAAGTGGGGATCGTGTCCATCGAGTTGTGGTCCGCCACCGGGGAAGTGCTTAGTCATGCACAAGACGCTGTCTGTGCCCACCGTGGGGCCTTGGAATCCACGCACATAGGCGGCGGTCATGCGGGCAGCGCGCTGGGCGTCTTCGCCAAAGGTGCCTACAATCCGCGACCAACGGGGCTCGGTGGCCAAATCACCCATGGGGTGTAGCGCAATATGGATGCCCATCGACCGGTATTCTTGGCGGGCGATAGCACCAAATTGCTCCGTCACCGCCTCGTCGTTAATTGCGGCGAGGCCGATTGGTTCGGGCCATGCCGAAAAATGTGGATTGCCTTGATTGTTGAGGTCGTTTTGTCCCACCCCATGGCGGGGGTCGGTGCTGAATTGGTAGGGAATGCCGAGGCGGGTATCTTCGGCGTGTTGTTGCATGGTATTGTGCCAGCGCACCATGGCGTGGGGTTCAATCACTCGCATCAAGCCGTTTTGGGTGATGTGTTTGTCGAACATTTCGGCTTTGGTCGAATATGGCCCCCACATCCCCATACCCTCGGTGATGCTGCCGTCGTCATTCATCGACACAAAGTTTTGGAACATCAGACCCGCTTTTTCGGCCAAATTCATCTGCCCGAGCAAGTCTTCGACGCGGGCTTCGATGGGTTGACGGGGATCTTCGTAGACATCGAGTTTACCGTTTTTGTTGAGGTCACGGTAGGTCTGACCATCGATAGTGAGGCGTGGTGCTGGCATCTATGTATCCTTTTCTATTCCCAAAAAATCGTATTTTGGGGATTGATTACCAGGTAATCCATAATTGGCGTGGGCCGCGGAACGACGTATTGGGCAAATAATCATACGTCTGGTTGCCGGCGAGTTGGGCATTTGGTAGCGCTGCGATGAGCTCGCTCAGTACCACGCGTGCTTCGAGGCGGGCCAGTGGTGCGCCGATGCAGTAATGACTGCCAAACCCAAACGCTAGATGTTCGCGGTTGTTGGGGCGCTGTGGGTCAAAGTCGGCCGCATCGACAAAATGGGTCTGGTCGTGATTGGCGGCGCCAATCAACAACAGCACGTTGGCATCGGCGGGGATGGTGATGTCGGCGATGGTTACTTCCCGGGTGGTGAGGCGGCGCATGGCGATGACTGAGGTATCAAAGCGTAAGATTTCTTCGATGATGGCGCTGAGTTGGTCGGGGTGTTGGTGGACCTGTTGCCAGCGTTGTGGGTTGTCGAGCAGGCGGCGGATGGCGTTGCTCAGGAGTCCGGTGGTGGTTTCGTGGCCAGCGAGGAGCAACCCAAACACCACACTGACGATTTCGTTCATGCTCAGAATTGTATCATCGCCATTGCGCAGGCGAATCAAATCACTGGTAAAGTCGTCACGTGGGGCGCTGGCACGTTTTGTCACAAAGGCTTGGGCGCGTTGCCAGAAATCTACCATGTCGCGGGCCAAGTCGGCTTGTTGGGCGTCGCTGGGTTTACCCCAGGTAAACAGGACACGGCTTTCGGAGCCCGCTTTGATGGCGGGCACATCGTCGTCATCGAGCCCGAGCAACAGAAAAATGACTTGTGCGGGCAAGGTATAGGTCAAGGCCGCCACGATATCGCTACGGCGCTGGGGATTGGCGGTGATGGCGGCGAGGTGGGTGCGGGTGCAGGCCCGGATGCGCGTTTCGAGGGCGGCCACGCGTTGGGGGGTAAAGGCGGCATAGACGTGGCGCCGAATGCGAGTATGGTTGGGGGCGTCGGCGTTGAGCAATACCCGTTGCATCGCGTATCCCCCCTCGCGAAATATCGCCGCGGTGGTGGGCGTGACGGGGGTAAAGGGGTCGGTGGCGTTGCGTGACGAAAAAGTGTCGGCGTCTTTGAGCGCTGCCTTGATGTCGTCGTAGCGTGTCAATACCCAATAATTGAGATTTGGACTATAAAAAATCGGTTGTTGTTGGTGTGCCCATTGATAAAACGCATAAGGGTCGGTTAAATAGTCGTTCCCAAATGGATCAAAATGCACAACCGGGCATCCATGACCAAATGTCATATAGATGTCTCCGTCTATGGTGTGGTGTGGTGTCTGCATAGTATACCAATAAAAGCCAACAATCGTAGCCCCCAGTCGTCGGTCGTAGGGGAGAATCATGCCGGCGAATTCATAGATCGTAGTAGGGGCGAATCATGTCGGCGAATTCATTCGCCGCTATTCGCCCCCAGGGGCGAATCATGTCGGCGAATTCATCGGTCGTAGGGGCGAATCATGCCGGCGAATTCATCGGTCGTAGGGGCGAATCATGTCGGCGAATTCATCGGTCGTAGGGGCGAATCATGTCGGCGAATTCATAGATCGTAGCCCCCAGGTCGTCAACAAAATTTCATGGGATAATGCATTCATCGTGTGAATAAATGATTACGTGAATATGTAGTTGGAGTATGGTGACGATGCAGATTTCGTCAGAGCGGTTTGATATTCCCCTCAAAAATGATGGCACCCGCCGAATTGTCGCCACCGATATTGCCCAACAGCAACGATTAAACGGATGTAAACGATTTTTGCGTTGGCGGTTATTTGAAAACAATACTGGGACTGCGGTCATGAGCAAATTGTTTCGCAAGTATGGCGTTGCACCGCAGAGTCCCACCCCGCTTCCGGCCGTGATTGGGCAACAGTTTGAACACCATGTCAATCAGGCATTAGTGGCTTTTGGCTGG
Source organism: uncultured Chloroflexota bacterium (assembly GCA_937876225.1). GTDB lineage: Bacteria > Chloroflexota > Chloroflexia > Chloroflexales > Roseiflexaceae > UBA965. Next base: position 13,640 of record CALFIC010000174.1, read on the forward strand.
CCGCTTGAATCATTTGGTGGAACTGATACGATTCACAATCATGAGTTGGTGCAATTAATCCAGTCTATTCCCCGTGGTCAGGGGGTATTTGTGTTGCAGCCTAATCTTGAAGTGCAAATTGCCGATTGGACGGTGGCAGGTCGTCCTGACATTGTGCGGATCTACCGTGATGAAGCTGACACGGTGCAAGTGTTGATTACCGATATCAAATCAGCATTTGCAACCAAAAACGAACATCAACTCCAAGTGGGTATTTATCATGCGATGTTTGATGTTATCTTGGGTCCGCATCATCCTTATCGGATTGCGACGAGTATCATGCATCAAGTCCCTCCTGGTATCACCACAGATTCTCTTGTGCAGGAACAAATCAATGCGACTATTATTGCCGCCCAAACGTGGTATGGGCTTGATACGGTGTGCCTTGATATCGTGGTAAATCCCACCGAATTACGCGATAGCGTGCGCCAGATGCTCGCAACTGACCCACAATCTGTGTTGCAGCAAAGTATCAGTCAGCGTTTTGCCGAATTACCCTATGCAATCTGTCGTAATTGTGAGGGCTGTGGCTACATGGAGCTCTGTTTGACTGATACCGATCAACGCCAAGACATTGCATTAATCCCGTTGCTCGACCGCGAAAGTCGGACGATATTGGGGCAGCAGGGCATCCACACTGTGGCGCAATTGGCAGAATTGAAAAAAGTCAATAGTAGTAGTGAACTGGTGACGCCTACCCCCATCCCCCCGCCACTGCTGGCCCTCGGAAATAATCGTGATGTCGGTCCGTTGCTTGATCATTGGATTGCCCGCGCCCAGCAGCTCCGCAATGTGCGTGATCGCACCAGCGCCGTTGCCTATTTGCCAGCCAATATACGGGTGACGTTACCGCGTATCAGTGGGAATGCGGCGGTCTGCTATCTCGACATCCAACACGACCATCTGGCTGGTTTTGTGTGGCATTGTGGAGCATTGATTGATTACTATACCAATGGAGTTGCAACGACCCAATACCCGCTGAGTATGCAGACCACACACGTGCCAGATTTGGCGAGTGAAGGCCAGCTACTCGGGCGCTGGTTGCGCCAGATTACGGCAATCTGGGGTGCGCATATTCACAATGTCGATATGACGCATACCGTTCCATTGCATTTTGTGGTCTACGAACAACATGGATGGGATGGCTTATTGGATGCCCTTGGCCGGCACTATGCCGCCGATCCCGTCATCCAGGCGTGGCATGATTTTTTGACGACGCCTCGCCCGCATGATGCACCAGTGGTGACAGTCGTCATTAACGAAGTCGGCGCGTCGAATCGTTTGGCGACGACGGTACCGAGTTTGATGGCGTTGGCAAGTCTCAATGGGTTCCGTTGGGCAGATGATCAATACAATTATCGCGCCCTGTTCCACGCCTTTCATTTTGATGCGAGTGGGCGCCAAGCCCAAGGTGAGGGCTATTATATCCAACGAGCCCGCTATAGTAGCAATATTCCCCTCGAATACGTTTATGCAGCCTGGCAACAGTTGCCGGCTCCGCTCGATGGTCACGAAGATGCCTTTGCGCGCTTTCGACATATGACCAGTGAAGTCATTGCAGCTTATTGTCAATATCGCTTGTATGGGCTGATGCACCTCACCAAACGTACGGGGCGCTGGTGGAATAATCAATGTGCGGCGGTGGATGTTGGTACTATTGCGCATACCCATGCGGCGCCGACCCTGTTAAATGGCGCATTGACCGAATATATGACCTGTGAACGCCACGCCCAATTGTCCCAATGGGTGACGGATCATGAGGCCTGGCCAATGGCACGGGTACGCGCTGCAACATCCTTGGTTGTCGAATATCGTGATGAATGGCAATCTCAAGCTACGTTACTGAAGCTTGATCAGGCCCGCCGCATTGCACAATCTGGGCTTGCGCCAATGAACGGCGTGCAATTGGTAGTGCGCATTTGTAGTGGTGGTGAACTTCCTGATTTACCGCAGATTATCGATAATTCCCCGTTTATGAGTGAAGTCAATGAAGCATTGTTGGCCCCCCTCGTGACAGAGACAAACAAACCATTGACCCCGGCGCAACTCATCCACACAAGTATGCGTGTCAAAATCAGTCAATCGCAATCACCGGCTGGGGAGTATCGATTTATCCTTGATCCGACCCATAGTCGCCACGACGCGCCCTATGTCTATGGTGGCCGTTCAATCGTCCCCAATGATGGTGATCGCTATGTGCTTGATAGTAGCCCAGATAGTGCTCCTGCGAGTGTCACCAACAAAGCATTACAACGGGTGCTGAATGACCCGCACGATAACGTGTTATACCGCATGCTGAGTGGTTACACACATGTCGCACGTGGGGTCGAGCCCCTTGGGCTCCAGGCCTATGTGCTAGCGTGTGATGTGGTTGAACCGACGTTTATAGGCGCTGCGCGCGACTATGTAGCCAGTTACGCCGCTGAGTCACTCCTGCTCGTCCAAGGTCCTCCAGGCACCGGCAAAACCTTTACCACGGCACATGCGATTATGGCGCGTATGTATGCCGCTATGTGTGCCAATCAGCCCTTGCGTGTCGCAGTCAGTTGCCATACCCATGCTGCTATTGGTGAATTAATTACAAAACTTGCTCAACTCAAAACTACTCTGCATGACAAACAACATGCCATGGCAAATGAATTACAACAGGTTGGCTTGTTCCGCTATCGCAAAAATGAGAGTGAAGTGCGCTACGCTGGGGTCACGTATGTGGCCGACAAAGAGCAAATGCTGACCTACATCAATGAACAACCGTGGTGTGTGGTGGGCGCAACTCCTACCAGTATTGCGGCCTTGGCCGATGGTGGTACTTGGTGCGATCTGCTGATTTTGGATGAGGCCTCGCAAATGAGTGTACCTCAAGCCATTGTCGCTGCCCAGGTACTCGCTGCTGATGGCATGCTGATTGTGGTTGGTGACCCCCGCCAGATGCCGGTGATTGTGACGCATGATTGGGCCAATGAGCCGAGACGAAGTTTTGTACAGTACCCTGTCTATCGTTCGTTGTTTGATTATTTAGCCGATGGACAAACGTTGTTTGGGCAGGATGTGCCGGTTGCCCGCCTCGATATTAGTTATCGTGTGCCACCTATCCTGGCGGATTTCTTGCGTCACGAAATCTACCGCCATGACGGTATCGCCTATCGCTCGCAACAACCGCAGGTTATGGCGAAGATCGTCAGTCAGGGTGGACTTGTACAGGCTGCACTCCATGCCGATTACCCGTTGATTTTGATTGAGCATAGCGAATCCCAAAGTCGCTCGAGTAATGCGTTTGAAGCCGCTATCGTCCGCGATATTTTGTTGCCATTGATTACCCATAACTACAATGCAACCCGTGGCTATGGCGTGGTTGTTCCTCACCGTCTGCAACGAAGCACCATCAAAAACCTGCTCCGCCCACACATGCCCCCGGCGCCTGGACAATTGTTTGCAGATATTGAGGTGCCTGGCATCGACACCGTCGAGCGCTACCAAGGCAGTGAGCGCGACGTCATGATTGTCAGTGCCACCGAGAGTGATGCCGACTATATTCGCCAAAACGAACAGTTCTTGTTTGATGTACGCCGCTTAAATGTGGCGTTGAGTCGTGCGAAACACAAAGTAATCGTCGTCGCTTCGACGCAGGTATTAGATTATATTGCCAGCGACGCCGGCATCCAAGCACAATCCCAATCCTGGAAAAATTATCGCCAACAGTGGTGTACCGAAGTGCTTTGGGAAGGCATTTATCAAGGGCATTGGGTTAGTGTACGAGGCCGTAAAAAATAGTAACAAAAAGCCCAGGTTGGCAATGCATCACATTGCCAACCTGGGAATTGCATCGATGTTATTCGTGACGCAAGGCTTGAATCGGATTGAGGTTGGCGGCATTGCGGGCCGGCCAAATCCCAAAAAAGAGTCCTGTTGCTAACGATACACTCAACGAAATAACCACGGAATTCAGCGTCACTGGGGCATTGAATGTCCCCGTAACGGTCAATACCACGGGCAAGATACTGCCGAGTACTACGCCGATAAATCCACCAAGTAAACTCAGTACGACCGCTTCAATCATGAATTGCAATAAGATGTCACGTGATTGCGCACCGACGGCACGGCGTAAGCCGATTTCTTTGGTGCGTTCTGTCACACTAACCAACATGATATTCATGATACCGATGCCACCAACCAACAACGAAATCCCTGCAATAGCTGCGAGAAATGTAGTCAGTAACGTGGTGATTGTTGACAGTGACGACAAAAATGACGCTTGATTGATGATATTGAAGTCATCTTCGCTACCGTCGCTTTTGAGCTTGCGCAAATCACGCAAGGTCATCTGAATGCGTTGCTGGGTGAAATCAATGTCATCGGCATTGATGACCGATAGGCTAATTGTAGAGACGCGGAGATTGCCATCCGATGTACGTGCCGCAAACAAACGCGTATGTGCGAGCGTGATGGGTACGAGTGCTTGATCATCGACTGACCCAAATCCGCCACCACCTTTGGAGGCCATGACTCCGATTACCCGACAGGCGAGTGAGTTGATCCGTACTGTCTCACCAACTGCTTCCCCACTACCAAACAAATAGGTTTTGAGTGACGAACCGAGTACGACTACTTGTGACGCCCCTTGGACGTTGCCATCAGTGAAAAAAGAGCCGGTGTCCATGGTGATGTTCTGCACTTTGGCATAATCTGCCGTGGTACCGAGTACAGTTGCTGACTTATCAGCAGCAGGTGCGGCAACGGTCGCATTGGCACTAAACTGTGGCACCGGCCCCACAATTGGCAATCGCATGCGCGCAATGGCTTTGTAGTCTGACATAGTCAGTGGGGCAATGTTGCCTGATTGCCCTGGCCCACGGTTGGGGCGACTATTGAAAATTGTCAGTACGTTTGTACCCAATGCGGAAAACTGCCCTGTGATTGCGTCACTTGCCCCATTACCGAGGGTCATAAGTGATACCACTGATGCAACCCCGATGATAATCCCCAGCATCGTCAAAAACGTCCGTAACCGGTTGGCAAGTAAGCTGTCAAGCGATACTTTGACAAGTTCACGGTAATCGAGTCCGTTCCGGCCTGTATCACTAACTGGTTCTAGTACGCGGCGTACCGATTGGTTAGACATGGGGCACCTCGTTTTTGCGATCCGTTGTCACGACGCCATCACGAATCGTCACGATACGATCCGCATACGCCGCAATATCAGATTCGTGGGTCACAATGATGATGGTGAGCTTTTGCTCACGATTGAGCTGTTGGAGCATATGCATGATTTCTTCACTCGTCGTGCTATCGAGTGCCCCGGTTGGTTCATCGGCGAGAATCACCGATGGACTGCCAGCGAGTGCTCTTGCGATTGCGACGCGTTGTTGTTGTCCACCAGATAATTCGTTGGGGCGGTGGTCCAAGCGATTGCCCATCCCCACCAATTCCAAGGCGACTTGGGCACGGCGAGCACGTTCTTTGGCTTCAATACCGCGGTAGAGCATCGGCATCTCGACATTGGCAAGTGCCGTTTGGCGTGGCAAGAGCATGTATTGTTGGAACACAAACCCGAGTTTGCGGGCGCGTACTGCCGACAAATCGTTATCGTTAAGCGAAGCAACTTCGATACCGTCAAGCCCATAGCGCCCCGATGTGGGGGTGTCTAAGCAGCCAATCATGTTCATCAGGGTGCTTTTGCCACTACCACTTGGCCCCATGATGGCGATAAATTCACCACTATTGATGGTGAGATTGACGCCACGCAATGCGTGGACTTCAATCTCTCCCATCGTATATACTTTGGTCATCTGTTCAATCGTAATCATTATCTTTTTCCTACTCTTTAGGGAGGGCCAAAGCCACCACTCTTGGCGGTAGTATTGGTGGGAGTGGCGATGATTTTTTGGCCTTCGGTTAAACCGGTCAGCACTTCGGTCTGGAGCCCATCGCTCAACCCAATTGTGATATCGACTTCAGTCGGCTTGTTATTGCTACCAGGTATCTGCACAACCCGTCCATTGCCTTTAGGCAAGATTGCCGAATTGGGAATCAACAATACGTTCTTTTTGTCGGCGGTGACGAGTTCGACGATTGCCGTCATTCCCACGAGTACCCGTTTGTCAGAGTCACTGAAGTCAATCCGTGCTTTGTAAGTCACTACCCCGTTAGCAGAATCTGCAACTGGTGAAATACTCGCCACGGTGCCTGTTTTTTTCCAATCAGGCAGGGCATCAATGGTAATCTGAGCAGCTTGACCAACCTTAATCGCCACGATATCGGTCTCACCGAATTTGACGTCGATGTGCATGGGGTCACGGTCAATCATTGTGATTGATGATCCAGTCGATGTTTGCCCGACTACCAGTCCAATCGTACTAATTACGCCGTCAAATGGTGCAACAAGTGTTGCGTTTTCCAACTTCAATTTGACTTGGTTGTAGCTTGATTCAGCTTGGGTTACTGCTGATTGTTGCATCAAGATATCGGTTTGGGTACCTGGGGCGACGATTTTGTCGAGACTTGCCTTGGCTTGTGCCAGGGAAGATTCATTTTGTTGGACATTAGCCACCGCAGCGGCGATGTCTGCGTCAGTCGGTTTTAGCAACGTGGCGAGTTGGAGTTTGGCATCAGCTACCGCAGATTCAGCTTGTGCAATGTTGGCTGCTTCGGCCGATTTGGCATTGTCGAGAGTAATTTGTGCTTGTTGTACCCCTTGTTCTGCCGAACGGACTGCTGCTTCTGCTTGGGTATAGGCATCTTGGTAGCTCATTGCAGTTGAACCGGAAAGACCGCCTTTACCAGTGACCGGATCGGAGTTGTATTTTTGTACCCAATCCCAGTCCCAACGTGCTTTGCCATACTTGGATTGCGCTTGGATTAGATTTTCGCTGGCTTTCGACAAGTCAAGTTCAGCTTTGGTCTTGGTTGCTGAATTGCCGTCACGTGTGGTTTGCAAAGTCGTTTCAGCTTGTTGGACTTTGAGTTTTGCGGCACTGATTTTGTCTGTGGTGGGCTTGCGGAGTGCATCGAGCTTTTCTTGGGCACTACTAAGTTGTGCCTGGGCACTCGTCACCGCGGCCTGTGCCGATGTCAAATCACTACTGCGTCCTGAGCCTTCGAGGAGTTGAGTTAACTTTGCTTGCGCACTTTTGAAGGCTGCTTCTGCCGATGAAACTTGATATTGCAAATCTCGGGAATCAATGGTCGCAAGTTTTTGACCTTTTTTTACGCTGTCACCTTCTTTGACCAATATTTCGTTGACGATACCCGTGGACTGAAAGCTGAGGTTGACGTTGCTTTCCGCCAAAATGTTACTACTCCCTGATACTACCGTTGTCAAATCTCCACGACTGACCACAACAGTGTTGCTTTTGGTTGTCGTCGTACTTGTGGTGCGTGATCGAGAAATAAAATAGCCGGCAATGATTACTACCACTACGATTCCAATAATCACTGCTGGTTTTTTGAGCCACCCTACCATAGAACCCTACTTTCATTCACACATGACGCTTCGTCACTTATACTGTACCAAACCAAGATGAACGATTCCTCATTATTATGGTTTGGCAAAATCACCAATTAGGATGATTTCTGATATATGAGATTACTTATAATAAACTCATGAGTAAATCAACACTACCGTACAATCAAAACTTCTCACCTCATCGTAGCGAACTCATCAAACGGAGTGCGTTTTTGTTGGCATTACCAACAATTGCCAGCACACTTACCATGGCCGTATACCACTTCATTTATGGCGAAATTATTTTTACTGGCCCCGACCGTTCGCAATTTTGGTGGATTGCAATTGTGCCGTTTTTGGTGGTAAATATTACCGCCTTTTGGTTACTACGTATCGGACGCGCAAACGTATCTGCGTTGGTGCTAATTACTTTTTGGACAATCTCAATCACGAGTATTATTTTGCGTTTTGGCGCCCAAACGTTTTTTCCTGCCTTATTGATTTTGCCTATCAGTGCGGCGAGTTTGCTGTTTCAACGGCGTTCAAGTTTGATATTGGCCGTTATTTCGGCAATCGTTGTAGGGATTTCGGGATGGCTTCATATGAACCGTCCCGGATTTGCGCTCTACGATTATTTTCGCAATGTGGTCGTCATTGATGTGACGCAACTCCGGCTTATGACCTCAATAGCCGTCGGATTTTGGAGTAGCTTGTTTCTTGCGGTGGCTGCGATTACCTCGCTCCTCGCGAGTAATCTGCAACGGTCGCTCCAACAAAGTGATGCCCATGCCACCGCACTCGAAGAACTCAGCGAACAACTCGAGCAACGAGTCGTCGATCAGACTGCAAGCTTGCTCGCCGGCGAACGCGAAAAAGCCATGCTTGCCGAGCGTACCCGCCTCGCACGTGATATCCACGACACGCTTGCGCAAGGCTTAACCGGCATTATTGTGCAACTCGGTGCCGCCCAACAAGCGCTCCGCACCAACCATCCCGATGCGAACGAACATCTCGATTTGGCGGCACGCATGGCCCGCGAATCGCTGGCTGAAGCGCGCCGTTCGGTCTGGAATCTGCGCGCCGAGGCCCTCGAACGTGGTGATTTGCGCCATGCCCTTAACGGTCTCGTTGACCGCTTCCGCCACCCGACCATCATGGCTTCGTATGAATTCGAAGGAGAATGGTCGCCGCTCCCCGTCGAAATTGAATCGGCGTTGTTGCGGGTCGCCCAAGAATCACTTGCAAACGTGGTGCGCCATTCGGCTGCCGACCAAGTGTGTGTGACCTTGCGGATGCATGAAATGCTGGTCGAACTCGAGATCCGCGATAATGGTCGTGGCTTTGGTGACGTATTGCAACGCCAAAGCTCTGCCCATGCCAAATTTGGCGTGGTCGGGATGCGCGAACGCCTCGTGGCACTCAATGGTGATTTGCAACTGCTTGATGATGACGGCGCCGTCGTATTGGCACGTGCGCCGATTCTACTCCATCCTACTCCTCTTGGTGTTGCTGATATGCCAGCGAAAGAATGTCTGTTATGAATTCCGTTACACCACCCATTCGGGTGCTTGTCGTTGATGATCATCCAATCGTGCGCCACGGGTTGTTGGCGTTGCTTCGCTATGAATCAGGCTTCGAAATCGCCGGCGATGCCGCCGACGGCGAAGAAGCCGTGGCGCTTGTCCTCGCCACCAAACCAGACGTCGTACTCCTCGATCTCCGTTTACCGCGGTTGAGCGGCGTCGATGTGATGATCCAAGCCCGTGCCAAAGGCGCTACGGCGCGGTTTTTGGTGCTAACAACCTATGACAGTGACGACGATATCCAACGGGCCCTTGCCGCCGGCGCCAAAGGCTATTTGCTCAAAGATGTCAGTTCACACGAATTGCTTCAAGCAATTCGCGAAGTCATGCGTGGCAATGCGGCCCTTGAGCCGAGTGTGGCGGCCCGCTTGCTGGCCCGCATGAACGATAACCCCAATGATGAGTTATCTATGCGTGAAATCGACGTGCTACAACGCCTCGTGCGCGGCGAAGGTAATCGCGCTATCGCCTTGGCATTGCATGTCTCTGAAAATACCATCAAAACCCATGTCAGCCATATTTTTACTAAACTTGGTTGTCAAAGCCGCGCCGAAGCCGTCGCCGTTGCATTGCAACGCGGCTTGGTACAGTTGCCACGTGCGTAAGTGTCGTGTTGGTTAGTTTTGTTCACCGCGTGGTAAATTATTGAGCAGCAACGACGGGAATAAGCGCGGATATGCGCACCGCGCAATCTGATAGGCAATCCCCGCCGTCCCTTGGAATAACGTTGGTTGCTGATAAATCCCCGGATACTCCGCCGCCGTCACATATCCGCCCCGATCACGGGCGCGTTGCATCATTTGCGCTAACCAATAACTCGCTCTTTCCCCATAATAGGGCTGGTGTAATTCGCGTCCAACGCTCAACAGTAAATCGATACTTCCCGCTGTCCCACAACATAAGCCATCATTTTCATGTAATCCGATGCTATCAATCCCATCGAGTAATCCTAGCAATGATGCACTTGGTTGCCCGTCACGTTCGTGGGTTTGTAATGCAAGTCGTACCATTCCTGGGGCAATCGACCCATGACACCAACTCAACGGATACGTCCATGGGTGTGTGCGAATGTCTGGCCAACCGCCATGATCGGTACTATAGTGACTATCTTGGTGGTGGAGGATTTCGTAGACGGCCCGCAAAAAACGATAATCGCGACTATACTCGTACAATCTGATTAACGCCAAGGCAATCCCACTGGTGCCAAAGCCGCCATTACCAAGGATTTCGCCTGCCCAGGTGCGTTCGTTTTGGGGATTGCGTTGCCGTGCTTGCAATAACCGTTCGCCGGCCACAATTGCGTGCTGTTGCCAGCCCCGTTGCGGGTCAACTCGATGTAATGCCAGAAAGCCTACGACCATACTTGCCAGCCCATGCGGCCAATCTGCTGATTGGATGGGCTCATTGGCAAGTACGTGTGTGTGGTGTAATTGCTGCCAAAGTTGTTGGCAGAGCTGCTGAGTCGCCAAATGAGGTGTTGCGAGTGCTACCGCATAGCAAATTCCTCCGAGTGCCTGTGGCATAGTTGCCATGGTTGCAAATGTCTGTTGGAAGGCCTGCATGGCGGTGCGTGCCAAGATGTTTTTGTCATCGAGCCCACGCAGACAACTCAGCGCGAGTGCGATACCACTCGTCCCTTCAATCAGACTCGGATTGGCGTATTGCAATCCTGCAATTTGTTGGTCGTGCGCCAACACCAACCACGTACTGCCGCTCGTCGTCACGATTTGTTGTTCGTGGATGTCATAGGCCAGTCGTAACGCTTCGTGGACGAGTGCATTCGTCGATAACTGTGGCAACGTGCGACATTCCCAAGCGACACGTCCATCGGTAGCAGCAACTGCACAGGGAGTGAGGGCAAGTCGGAGTTGGGCAATATGAAAATGCTGGGTATGCGGCGTGAAATTGTGCAGATTTGCAATCACTGTGGCATAGTCGTGGCGTGGATTAACCACCTGCGGCAAAATACCTGCGACTAAGGCCTCTTGCAATTGTTGACGCGTTGTAATGCTATCGAGGTGTGGTGGGATTTGTGCACAAAGCCAATCGATATGTGCGGTGACTTCAATGCCATCGCATAATCGGGTTTGTCGGTGGAGTAGATTGCGGTATTGCCATAATATATCACGCTGATGTGTGCTGATACGTTGTGCAAATGGAGGGCGTCCCTGTAAATAATAGGCCAAATCTGCTGCCCGTTGCATCACAAAATCACTGCATTGTTGATACCCTGCAATCACATCCGTGACGTAATCATCGAGCAGTGGCTCGTGGTGATTGGGGTTGGTGAGTCGCGATAGACTGGTATGAAAAACCGCTGTGGTATCACTGCCATTGACCTGTATGAGCCGATGTGCAAGTGGCGCATTGGTTGGTGTTGCCATACTGCTGGCATCGAGGAGCCAGAGTTGGGCTCCGACCCCATGCACTGCCGCTGGCGTCAAATCGACAATCCCACAAATATCACAAATAGCCGCCAATGCTCCTATTGCTTGGGCATATGCCGGGTATTCTGTGAGGGCAGGAGGACGTGCTGACGGGAGTTGTAGCCAGTAGTAGTCTTGGCCGGGGACGATTTGCGCGAGTTGTGGCAGCAACGGTGCGCCGCGCCGTTGCAACCAGGCGTGGATTACCGCAAACCCATCGTTTTGCGGATGCAGATGTGGTACATATATGAAGTGTTGCTGATTGTCACACAGCAACACGACTCCCCCTACTGCGGCATAGGCTAAGGGGGCATTTTGTAATGCAATAATCGTGGGTACTGGACCATTTATCCCATACTGCTGGCGTAATGTGCCCCAATCTTGGGTTAAATGGATACAGGCCGATTGGATGGTTTGGCAAATCTGCCAGATGGTGGTGGCGATGCTGCGCATCATCCAGGCATGCGTCACCGCAAATTCCCGCCAAATCGTATCGTGCAAGAGTGGCGTAGTCCGCACTACCGTGCGTGGGAGTGTCAACGGTATACCAGTTTGGTTCACCCACTGTGTGGCAGTTTGCCCCACAATGGCAATCAGTTGTTGCACGAGCCAGGGTGCGAGTACGGTCGGTTCGGGCAATATGGCGCGTTGTGGCCAATCACCCGTATACAACGTTTGGATGCCCCACGTGACAAACGGCAAAATTACGGCCCCATCATGGCTGGTTACTTCAGGTACCAGCGTCTGGATGCTACTCAGCTGGTCTGCGGTCAACACGTCATCCCAGGCTTCCCAAAGCACCACTGCCCAACTAGGCAATTGCTGCATGTCACCCACAAATATTGTGTCACTACATAATGTCGCGAGCTGTGCTTGACTCCAGCCATTGAGCGTCAGATAGCGTTGCCACGCAACGTCATCTGTTGCGGCAATCGTCTGTTGCCACGCATCGATGCGTGGTTCAACCCTGAGTGGATCAAGGTGGGTTGCTTCATATAGTGCAGTCACACGCTCTTCTGCGAGGGCGGCCTGACCGACGACGCGCCGAAAATCATAATCCGCTGTCACACTACTTGCCCTTGTGGCGGATAACTCCGCTCTCCAAACAATGCCCGCCCGATGCGAATCATCGTCGCACCTTCGGCAATCGCTACCTCCATGTCACCACTCATTCCCATCGATAATTCGTTGCAAGGATGATGAGGGATGACTGCCGCTATCTGATCACGTAGGAGCCGCAACGAACGGAATACCTCTCGCACCTCACTCGGATTATCGCTATACGGCGCAACCGTCATCAGTCCACAAATCACGATCCCTGGTAATTCACCTATTTGTTGCGCTAGGGTGAGAATCTGTTGACAAAGTTGCGTATCTTGTTGCCATCCTTGAGCCGCGATTCCCTCTTTGCTCTCCTCGCCCGATACATTACACTGCAACAAAATCTTGCGTGGTGCAAGGCCTAATTCTTGACTATGGCGACTCAGCGCTTGGGCTAATTCGAGACTATCAACGGAATGTATATAATCAAAAAACTGAACGGCTTTCTTGGCTTTGTTGCGCTGTAAATGCCCAATCAAATGCCACGTCAATTGTGACCGTTGGGCACTGAGGGTGGTGATTTTTTCCTCGGCTTCTTGGACACGATTTTCACCAAAATCTACTAATCCTGCCGCAAATGCCGCTGCGACGGCTGTCGCCGGATGGGTTTTGCTGACCCCAATCAAGCGAATCTGGCTGGCATCACGCCCCGACTGTTGGGCGGCTATGATAATCCGTTGTTGGATGTGTTGTAATGCGTCGTACATATATTCTCTCGTTATGAGTGCGCTGTTACCATCATACAACAACACCGCATATCGTTGTCATATACAACGGTATGCGGTGTTGTGGTGACGAAGCGGTCGCTGTTAGCCCTGACGATTTTGGGCTAACCCAAGCTCGACTAATTCGACGGTGACTTCCGGCGCATTGCGTTGGCGGGCAATCCCTTCGATAATCATTTGGAGTTGTCGTGACGCCGAAATCCGGGGCAGGTAGGGGAGTTTTTCTAGTTCCTTGTCGAGAATCGCCCGCGCATCGCTGTTCCACGGCAAATTCCCTTGGTTGCTATCACTCGCTGGCGCAGCTGGTGTAGCGTTGCGCTGGTTGGCATAGGCGCCATCTACCGGCAAAAAGTTGAGTAGGCCGTCATAGAGCCGATTCATGATTTCTTGCACCAAATAGACACAGCCGCGGTATCCCATGTAGGGCGTCCCAACCGCGCGACGCACCCCTGGTCCGGGGAAGCCGGCTGGGATGAAGTTGGTGTATTTGGCGCCGGATTCACGCAAATAAATCCGCTCATTCATGGTGCCAAAAATAAACGATGGTGCCCGCTTGTGGATGTGCTGACGAATCGCTTCGTTGTCATAATCACCGGCGCGGCGCGGCCGAGCCGATGCAAACGACACTTTCATGCCCAATTCGTCGCCCAAGTAATGCGCCAAGCCCTCGGCATGTGACAGACCAGCGACGATGCCGATATCGAGTGAGCTGAACCAGTCCCCTTGGGGACCACGCCACAAATCCCATACCGCTTGCAACGTGGTGCGTTTTTCATTACGGATAAACGCCTCGGCTTTGTCACTCGTTCCCAGCAATTGCCCTAATTGGCGCACAAAGGTGACGCTATCCTGCATGCCAAACGGCGAGTACAACACCGGTTTGCCGAGATCGTTGGCCAGCCCCGTGCCGAATTCCTTGTAGAGCACCACATTGACGGCAGCCGCTGCGAGGCGTGGGGTCTCGCTCAGGGTGGTGGCATAGGGATAGACCATGTTGATGGTGCCGCCGGCGCCTTCGATCATGCGCGTGATTTCAGCTAATTCTGACGGCGCATTAAAGCACCCATAGGTCGGACCGATAATGTTGACGGCAGTAGGGATGGTGGCGATTGCGCCGGCATGTGGCTCGCCGTATTCGCTCCACAACCAGCGCAACACGCGGTCGCGGCCCGCCCATTCGTCTTCGGCTAGTGAATTACTATAATAAAACCGTGTGCCCACGCCCAGTTGGCGCACCAGTGACGAATGGTCTGAGCCAATCATTTCGGATTCGGCCGTCGACACCACGATGACATGCTTGTTGTCGAGCACACCGGTAGCAGCCAGATTTTCGTAAGTCCACTTGACTTTGTCGGCCGTGCCTTTGCCGCCTACTTCTTGTTCGGTCATGGTTGCCGGTGTCAGGTTTTCGATGTGGGGGATGGCGTCGGTATAGTCTGGTACCGCTGTCCCCACCAAATTAAAACAGCCTACAGGTGCATCACAAATCACATGCACATCGGGCATAGGGCACATGGTCCAAATCGCAGCCCAGTAGCCACTCGTATCAGATAAATCACGGATTACAACAGGGGGCATCGTGTACTCCTCTTAGTCGTATTGAGGCACACGCTATACGGTACAACGAGTGTTGCTTTGTATAGCGTGACAATAATCAGGTTATTCGGCAAAAAACTCTTGCATCCAGCGGTATTTGTCCCCTTTGGTCAGTACGCTCGCCACAAAATCAATCGTCGCTGCCATGCCGCCCATCAAAAAGAACGGTCGTGAGGCGAGTTGATTGGTGAAGTACATCGCCGGGATGCCCCGTTCTTTGGCGGCACTTGCCAGCGGGGTCGTGCCAAACACCAAGTCTGGGGTGTAGCGATCAATTGCCGCAATATCTTCTTCGAGGGCTTTGCGATAAATGACTTCTTTGGTACCGTGCGCCTTGAGCCACAACTCATCGGGCAGTACCAAGGGGTCTTGGCCGATGCTGGTCGATACATAGGGTACTTCTGCCCCCGCTTCCACCAACATGCGGGCATAGGCCAATTCGGTGCCTTCGTAGCCCGTTACCATTACTTTACCGCTCAAGGGACGGGCTGCAACCAGTGCTGTCGCTTTTTCACGCTCTTCGTCGGCCACTTGTTGCACCAGTACGGGGTCTAGTCCAAGGATGCTGCCGAGGCTCTTGAGCCAGGCGTAGGTGCCACTAATTCCCACGGGTGCGCCACCGACCACGGGCATACCCCAGGTGCGGGCCACATTCATACTCTCTTTATAAAATGGATGTAGTGGTGCCAGCGCGCCGGCCCGACCTGCGCGCCGGAAGTCGTCGAGTGACCGTCCCGGCAAGAAAATCGTCTCTGTCACGCCCATGCGCCGCAAGACGGCATCGATGAGCAATGGATCTGCAGGAAATACTTCACCGAGGAGCACCACGCTTTTTTCATTGACCGGACCTTCGCGCTCCGCTAACCGATTCAACAACGCCGCCACTGCAATATCTTTGGCTTCGGGGTGTGAGTGGATGGCATAGGCGGGGACGCGGACCAACACCACTTCGGCATCGCCGATTTTGCGGGGCAAAAGTTCTTCGGGCATACCGGCGGTCTCTGCCACACACAGTGATACCACGGGGATCAACCGTACCCCTGGTTCTTTGGCTGCCACTTCAATCGCTGCCCGGGTGCCTTCGACCACTTGACCACTCATCAACTCGGCTGTCCCTAGTTGGGGCGCCAAAATCGACTTGCTCGCCCCATAAAAGTGGGTGACAAACGTTAATCCATATAAACACCCCGTGTCGGTAGCCATCACTGGGTGGGATCCTTCGATGCGAGTCAGCACCCGCAGCGACCCAAAGGCTGGGCACATTGACTGGGGGTGGAGCTTGCACGGTTGGCTTGATGATGTGGCACTATTTGCCAAAGGAATAATATCTGCCATTTTTGTTCCTCATACAACGTCGTACAGATTCCATACTACATTTTTTACAAAAAATGGGTAACCATAATACCCATTTTTTGGTGGCTGAATTAGTCGTCGCTAACGGTGTTGGGGTCGACCCGTACATAGGTCTGTGTAGATTGCTTGTTGGTGAAGTACGCTGCCACAATGAAACCGGTAATCACTAATGCGAGCGGTACAAAGCAAAACAATAACCCCGATGTGGAAATGCCGCTACCCATGATATTTCTCCTTCCCAGACACTCTATCGCTACAAGTGGATCGCACTTGCAAGCTTCATCATTCGCCGGGTGATGCGGCTTTGGGGGCATGCGATGGCATGATGAGCTCACGCATGCGCGCCGGATCAAACCGAAAGTTTGCCACCAAATCCAATACATGTTGGAAGTGGTGTGCCGGAATCGTCACAAACATTTCTCCCGGTGCGAGTCGGTTGTGCATCCGACCGCCACCATCCCCCGTGGCAAACACACTGTTTTGTTTGTTCATGGGGGTTGCGAAAATCGAGGCACAGGCCGAAGGTCCCACTTCGCCAATCGGGAATGTCCCTTCACGCACCGACGCAGCCCCAGCGAGCTGCATGGCGTGTAAGGCGTCAGTCACACAAATAATCGAGTCAATCTGTACCCCTTCAGGTACATCATTGAGTGGCGCCGCGGCGAGGGCAATGATGCTTCCGTCGGGTAAGCGCTCACTTTGGGCTTTATTGCGTTTGGCTGCTTCTGGGGTAAAAAACCCTTGCGCCATCGTCAAATATTCCCCTTCAGTAATCAACTTCTCGGCTTTGGGGAGTAACCCCAAATGCCACAACCCCACATAACAATCATGATGGTTGGCGTCGACATAGACACGTCGCCCACTTTCGGCTTCACGCACAATCCCACAGGCCACTACCGTCGCTGGTTCATACCCGGCGGGGATGTGGTCACGACAATAGGTGATTGCCACGGGTGGGCGCTTTACTTTCATGGTTTCTACCAACACGTGGTGGAGTACCAGTGGATCAACGGTATGCATCAATCTGCCTTCCTAGCGGTACGACGGTGCGTCCATTTCGCGCAAATCGACATAACTAAAGGTTTGTCCTGAGCGTCGGAGCGCCGACAAAAACGCTGCTTTGCTATCGATATCGTCAATATTACCAATCCGGATTTCGACGGCACCAGAAGTCACCGTCACGCCATCACGATCGGTACGACTCAAATCGGTCACATAGAGCCCAATTGACTCCATCACCTGTTTGACTTTGAGTTGGACGGGGTCAGTGGTGACGACCTGTGGGATGACTGATGGCGTCAGTGACAGCATGGGGATGCCTTTTTTGGCGCTAGCTGTTCCACTAAACAACTCGTCCCCACTTGCCGACTCCGGCCGCCCTTCTGGCTCCTCAGCTCCAAATACCTGCAAGAATTCGTGGTACTCGAGGGCCTTGTAATCGTGGCAGGGGGGAATCTCGTTGCCGGCAATCCGTTTGGCCAAATCACCGAAAATCGTATTGAATTGCTCGTCCTCGAGGGCCAAGCGACAAGCGTCAGCCAATTCACGCACCCGCCGACTCAACGGAATGCGGGCGAGAATGGGTAATCCGACGGCACTGGCATATTTATCTGCCGTATCACTACCATCATCACGGTTGACAATCAAGCCCAGTACCGAAGTAGTCCCACCCATTTCGCGAAAGTAAGCTGCCGCCTTGGCGATGTTGTTGGCGGCATAGAGTGATTGGCGATCATGCCCCACCACGATGATGACTTGCTCCGCTAGCGAGCGGGCTAATGGGGTGGCAAAGCCGCCACACACCACGTCACCGAGGAAGTCCATCACCACATAGTCGAGATTCCATTTGCTCAGCCCGAGTCCTTCGAGGGTTTTAAAGCCCGACGAAATCCCTTGGCCGCCACAGCCGCGGCCGACTTCGGGACCACCAAGTTCGCAGCCGTACAGCACCGAGCCTGGCTTTAGCTCGCTCCGGAAGATGACGTCACCAACGCTGAGCTCGTCTTCGCGGCCCTGTTCTTTGAAAATCCGCCACTGTTCACCCAATGTGGGCAACGAATAACCGCCAAACACCGTGTTGCACGAATCGTGTTTGGGGTCACACCCTAGTTGCAACACGCGATTCCCATCAAATGTGAGGCGTGACGTCAGGTTTGAAGTGAAAAAACTCTTCCCCATGCCGCCTTTGCCATAAATTGCCAGCATTCGTGGAGCCATAGTTACCACTCAGTTCTAAGCAGACGCTACCACGTCAGCAATAATTTGAGACAATTGAGATCAGATAATGCAACCTGATACGCTGCCTGGAGGTTGTCAATATGTTGTGTATGGGTCAGCAACGGTGCGACATCTAACTCTCCGTTGACAATCATGTCGCGGCACCGTTGTAAATCCCCGGGAGCCCACTCTTTGGAAGTCAACAATTGTGCTTGCTTGAGGAAGAGTGGCATGTAGGGTAAATGAATCTCGTCATAGTATCCCAGCAATACTACGCGCCCATTGGTGGCTAATGTCCCCAAGGTGCTTGTGAGTGCCGCCATACTACCACTGGCTTCGATAATCACCTCGCACGGGGCGATTTTTTGCTCGGTGAGTGACTCTGTCCTCACATCGACAATCTGGCTACCTTCGGACAACGCCAAGCGCGACAAGACGCGGTCGACCACCACTACTTCCGCACCACGCGCCAAGGCGATGCGGGCGGCAATCTGCCCGACTGGCCCTTGCCCAAGTATCAACACCCGTTTGCCGGTAATATCACCGGCAATATCGACACCATGTAATGCCGTGGCTGCCAAAGCCAACAACACGCCGTGGGTTGGATCCATGCCATCGAGTGTGACGACGCGGGTGTAATCAGCATGGAGGTGGCTCGATTGACCGCCCCACGCCGGATTGACTCCCTCGTAGCAACGTGCGCCACCCACATAGACCATTGTGCCCATCATTTCGCGAGGGACATTGCTTCCCGTGGCAATAATCCGTCCGACGGTTTCGTAGCCAGGGATAACGGGGAATTGCAACATCGGGTGCGGCATCTGTCCCGCCAAAAGCATCCGCTCGGTGCCTGCACTAATCGACGTAAAGCATGTTTCAATCGTGACATCGTTATCACCTGCCGGAGTGAGTACCACTTCGCGGAGCACGATTTCATTTGCTGCTGGGATAACAACTGCGCGTGCATGTTCCATTTAGCCTTGTTCCTGTCGTGCTAATCGGCGTTGTTGCCCTGCCATAATTCCGCGGCGGATAAATTGGGCGCAATTAATCAGGTAGGTGGCATAGGCGCAAAGCATGGTTGCCATTATTGCGTCGTCGCTCCAGCCCCACCAGCGCACCAAAAAATAGATATTATGGGTCACGATTGCGATGGCGTTGCCTACGTCTTCCCAAAAGAACTCTTTGGCCAAAAAATAATGACCAAAAATTTCTTTCTCCCAAATCATTCCAGTAATGGTAATAGCCCATAACAGTGAGATTTTGATCAAAATACTCACGTTGGCCGCAGCATATCCGTTGCCTCCGTGCCATGCGCGGTACACCAAAATCACACTCACAATAAACGCAATGAACTGGGTCGGCGCAAGTACCGCTTGGACTTTCGTCCAGATACTCGTATCGCGTAAGCGTAATTGTTCAGGGGTATATTGGAGTGTCATGTACTTCCTAAATGGGTTGAAGGCAATGTGTATACATACGATTATAATCGCCACGGTTTTTTAATAAAGTATGCAATAGGTACACAAAATCTGTATCTTTGCAATATCACAACGAAATGCGCAGATGTCTGCGCCGCACAAAAAAAGCACTGCACTCCAACTACTGTAGGAGTGCAGTACGGCGTGCAGGATAATCTGAGGTAGCGACTAGGGACGAATTCCTACCGCCGATACAATCATACATATAACAAAAATCATGACCCCACTTGCGTTGTAGTAAATGGCACGGGCTCGTGGATCGGTCATTTGTAAAAACTTCCGTTGGGTCGGTATTTGGCCTAATGTCAGGAGAAACATGAGAATTGCCGAAACCGTGTGACCACTATAAAACATATATATTGCTGCAATGAGCAACGCGATATCAATCGTAATCACGGCGCTCATGGCAGCCCAGTCAGCACCCATTTGCGCAGGAATCGATTTGATTCCCATCAGGCGGTCGCCTTCGATGCTTTTGAAGTCATTAATTGTCATAATGCCGTGGGCACCGAGTGAGTAAAGTCCTGCCAATAACAGACTACCACCGGTCATATGCGCAAATGCTAAATGCCCTGCAACCCATGGTAATCCTTCATACGAAATGGATACCAGGGCATTGCCAATCCAGCCGAGTTTTTTGGCACGCAATGGTTCTGCGCTATAAATCACGGCAAATAACATTCCGACCAGGGTTATATAGACGACTTGCATCCCAAAAAACAACGATAACGCCAGCCCAACGACGGTAAGGACGGCTATGGTCACAAATACGTGGCGATAGGTGACGAGCCCGGCAGGAATCGGGCGTTGCGGCTCATTGATTGCGTCGACTTCGCGGTCGCAGTATTCATTGATGACCTGCGATAATCCACACAGGATTGGACCCGCCATCAGTGCACCGAGGGCAATTTTTGACACGGTGACAAATTCAAAATGAGTGGTTCCGGATGCAATCGTGCCACAAATAAAGGCAATTGTTGGTGGGAACCACGTCACGGGTTTCATTAACGCAATTGAGCGTGCGAGTAACGTCCGCATTGTGAGTGCTTCTTTGGGTGTGGTACTGGGTGATGCTGATTGTTCTGCAGCCATGGAGTGCTCCTCACAAGCAGTGCAAATGTACGTGCATGCGCACGACTGAAATTACCTCAATCATACCAAATTATGGTGATGTAAAAAATCCCGATTAATCGTGTGATTGAGTCTGAGTGAATTATACGGTAAATTGGGAATTGTTCCAATGTGTGTAAATCACAAAAAACGAGTCGTGCAGTAGCGTTATGCGTTGCTACACGACTCGTTTTCGGTATTTTACGATCGTATACGGAGGTTATGGGGCACTTGACGTGGTTGACAATACATCAGGTACTTGACCTGCTTTGGCTGCCCCTGGTGGTACCGTATTGCCTTGGTGACACATCCAGCATGACGGAGTTTGGTTCGCCATAATTGGGCTGTACGAATTGTTGATGTGCTTGGCCATCTGCAACATCCAAATCGCATGTTGCTTTTGGTCGCGGCCACCGTCTTTGACGCCAGTGGCGGGGAAGTAGCGTGCGTTGTGACAGAAGGTACACCCTTGGCCAAGGCTCAAATTCATGTGGTACATGGTGTTTTGATTGAGCTCAACCTCATCCAATGATTTGGTTTCGACACCCGTGATTACCAAGCCACCGGGGTATTCGCGATCGAGCGGCAAGCGGTAATCGTTGGGCAAGGTGTTTTGGATCTGGGTGGGGTATGTCTCGAACTTGGGCTTGCCGTTGTGGCAGGTCGCACAGGTAATGTTGTACCCACCAACTGATACGGGTAATTTGCTGACGAATGAGCGATTGAGGTCGCCACTCATCAACATCATTGCGCGTGCTTTAACCTTGTTGGGGTTACTGTCATCGGCAAAGTTATTGATGTTGTGGCAGTAGCTACAATCGACTTTGAGCCCACCAGCGACTTGTGCAACCATGTAGTTGGAAATCTGCTTGGTGTTCCATCCCTTGAGGATTTGGACGTTTTGTGGTTGTTCGTGTTCCTTGATGTACTTCTGCATGGCCGCCAATGATTCCGGCTTGAGATGATTCCCCGCTGGGTTGTACTTGTTGTATACCGCTGACTCAGGGATGGGTTTGGGTGCCGGTGGCTGGACAATCCACCAAATCCACCAGAATGCAACGATGCTCAAAACCATGGTTATCGCAGCTACTGATCCAGCCACGAGATTGTATTTGACATCATCATTCAGTGGTGGGAAGGCGCGTTGCTGTTGCGACATTCTGTGTTCCTCTCGCGCAGATGCTTCATTCGTAATTGCACGAGCGCACTATGGTGAGTAGTGCGCTGGTACGCTTACTTACTGAAGACATACTGCGACCAATCTTCTGTGGACATTGGCGCGACAATGTGTGCGTGTTGAGCCCATACAAACCAGTTGTCGACAAGCGTGCCGCTGATGAGGATTCCTAGTGCTGCGGTAATCCCACACAGTGCTGCAAACCACCATGCCCACAAGTGAATGTTGTATGAATTTGCATTGAATCCCATCGTCCAGCGCCAGAACAACTGTGCTCGATGCGTCCCTGAGCCTTCCATCACCATCTCGTCGATTTCGCGCTCGGCACCCCACTTCGAGGTGGCCAC
The DNA here is from genome assembly GCA_937876225.1 of uncultured Chloroflexota bacterium. Lineage (GTDB taxonomy): Bacteria > Chloroflexota > Chloroflexia > Chloroflexales > Roseiflexaceae > UBA965. The sequence continues at coordinate 36,236 of CALFIC010000174.1, forward strand.
AATCGTGGCACCGTGGATTGCCAAAATAAGGACAGAACCTAACAAGAAGAAGATCGAAATCATATGGAACGGGTTGTAATAAATGTTGCCGACTTGGAGATTGACGTAGTTTGTCCAGTCCAATATCGCCCGGAAGCCTTGGCCTGGCGCATCGGCCCAGTAGCCACGCACCACTGGTCGAATCAAGTAAATCGTGAAGTAGATGAACAATGCTGACCAGAAACCGATGGCCAAATGAGGCGCCAAACCGGTTTTGCGGGCACGCTCGTACAAGCGCGCATACCATGCCAGCACCGAAATGTGCAAGAAGAATGTGGCAACGAGATAATCACCACCCTCATACCACGGCACATTCCAAGATAAACCATATTTGGTGGCTGGGGGCATTACTGCCAAATTCCAGAATTCACGCGCGAAATTAATTGGTGAATAACCGACTTGGTGCATGTAACTCTGCAAGATGATAAAGGCACAGATGGCAAAGGCAAATACACCGATGACACCCCACACCCCCACATAAATCGGCAATACGCGGCCGCTCCCAAACAAGCGATCCATCAGATTGACATATGCAGGGCTCCCAATCGTCCCTTCAAGTCCTTGGACTGATTCGGCTGCGATTAAATCGGGCTCTGGGTTGAGTTTATCGCTCCGGCGTGAAAACACTAACCCGGCGCCTACGAACATCAATCCAGCACCTGCACCACTCCAGACCGGGATGCGGTCCCAGAAGGCCCAGAAGCCGTTCCAGTCATGCACCAGTGGTCCTGAAATGAAGATACACACGTTGGCAAACAAGACTGATGCCGCACCTGCCCAATATGCCAACCGGTGAATGCCGATTTCGCCGATACTATAGCCTACAATGTTGCGCCAAAATACGTCGACATTGTGCTCATTGACCGGACGACGAGCTGCACTCAAAATAGCTGATCCGTGCATGTGCAAGAATAACGTTGAGGCAAATAATAACGATACACCAATCGCATGGAACGGATTATAGAAGAAGTTGTAGTACTGATACCCGATGTTGGATAACCAGTCGAGGTGGTGCGTAATCCCCAATGGGAATCCATTCCCCCACGCTCCCATTGCAATCGGTCGCAGGATTTGTAACGTCACCCATGACGATACCACCGCACCAAAGGCAATTGGTATTTCTAACCCCATCCGCAACTTCAAGCTGATATCAACTTGACGAAGCATCCAACTCACAAATGCGATAGTGGTAAATGCCACTGTCCATTGCCAAGCAAAACCTGGCTGTCCCCATGCAACAATGTGCAACCCCGCACTAATCGGCGGTGGCTCTAGTGCCGTTGCTAATGGATTGAAACTTTTCTCGAGAAAGAATACTTGGTAGAAATAGCCAAGCATCCCTAACACAATACCGACAATTGCGGTACCGCCAAAAAACCCGACATAAAATGGTCCTACCCAGAAATCCAAGGGATCATGCCCAAAGATTTTTTCGGCTAAGGTGCCACCTTGGCGTTTGTAGCGCGCTTCCATTACCTCAAAACTAATCTCGGTGGCGCGGGGGCCTGCGCCTGTCGAGCTCTCTGAAGCCATTGAAGTGCGATACTCGCCATCGGGTTGCAGCAGTGGCTTTTGTGGCGCATCAGACATCGCAGACACTCGCTTTCTAGCGTGTGGCAGAGTTTAATAAGCAGCTGCCGTCTCACCACGGGCTAATTACGTTCATTCCCAATGAGATAAGTAAGCGGGTCGAACGGCTTCCGCTCGACCCGCCGCGCTCGACGTATCGCGTCGAATGCTAATTACTTGCCGAGTGCGCCGAAAATAACGCTGTACTTGTCTGAACTCAAAACCACGAAGTGGTTCAACAATCCCATCACAATTCCCAATAACATCGCAAGCACTACCGCAGTGCGGAATTCAATTGGTCGACTGGGCAACATAACATTCCCTCACTTCATCTGCACTGATAAGCCCTGCAGCTATCAGTATCCAAATTTTAGAACCAGGGCTTCCATGACCAGATCAAAATGTGGGCTACCAGCGCAATTGCGCCGAAACCGTACATGGTCTTGACGACGATTCCGTGTACCATCCATTCTTCATTGGTGAACAGTGATTGCCACTGTGCTGGCACCAAATCATTGTTAGGTTTGTCTGCCATCGTTGTCACCCCCTCTCACTGCATCGTATGCCGGCGTTCATTTCCGACTAATGAATTGCCCCCAAGTTGCTCGCCGTGCGCTCTCAGCTCGTCACTTGTTGCGCTTCAGTTTTCTCTTCTTGGTAGGACTTGACAGGATTATAGCGACTATTATTTGCTATTGTCAATTGTTTTTTTTACGCAAATCGTACATGTTAAGTATGCAAAATGTGTACAGTCTGTAGAATTGTTTGCGAAAACTGGTTTGTTGGTGAATTGTGCTCCCTTTTACCGTCAATGTGCTTCCTTTTATCTGTAGTAATGAATCTGTATCGCTGAATCATGATAGAGAAGCGTAATAACCGTCTTTATTTCTACCGACTCTGTACTACAAAAAATACAGATTCATTACTACGTTTTTTGGCATAATCACCCAATCATATGCCGCAATGTTTCCAAAATAACTTTTTTTCAGCAGGTCGTAGCGAATCGACTATCGCTCATGATAAAACTAATCATGCCATATTTGTGAATTAATTATTTACATTGCTTTTTGTGCAAACAAAGTAACCAGCAATCACTCGGGCAGGATAACGGTGCACTATCATTTTTGTGTTGCATTCAAATTTAAAATACACGCTGTGGCTGTGGCTAATAACCAAAATTGATACTATTTTGTGCTGTTCATCTTTTTTGTTGATACCTGGGTGAATCCCGATAATAGGTAGGTTATAAATAGTAATTATGCACATAGGTTTAGGAATTATTAAGCTAATTTATAGCATAAATACTGGTAATTTACTTGAAAATATGTTGTGCATATTCAAAAATGTTTTTAAATTGCGTAGGTATTTTTTGTCATAAACGACTGATTTTTTTGATGATAATAATGCATTGAGGGTACGGGTTTAATTATATAGTACACTTATTAACAATGAAAAAGGTGATTATAATCAGATATTTAGACAAAACATGTGCACATGCACATGTTGACAAAATATCTACAAATACTATAATGGGGCAATGACGTTATGATTAATCAAAGAAAAGGAGTAGACAATTAACGTCTATTTATTTGTAAAAGTATGTGTGTTTGTAGTTATTACAGTGTAGTGATAATTCATATACTTTATTTAATTGAGGTGGTCGATGATTGATCAAATCCGACACTTACTTGCCTTTTCTGACACTGCACGTTACAACATTAAGGCGGTAGTACAACAAACCCAAGTCAATGTTTCGACATTGCGGGCCTGGGAACAGCGTTACGGCGTCCCTCAACCGACCCGTACTGATCATGGGCATCGACTCTATTCTCAGCGTGATATCGAAATAATCAAATGGTTAAAAAAAGCGACTGAGGATGGAATCGCCATTAGCCAAGCAGTATCGTTGCTCCATGCGGATCCTGCAGCAGAGGCTACCGTGACCCCTGTGGCGGCGGCTCCGACGATGCGCTCGCAAGTGCATATTAGTGATGCCGGCTGGCCTGATTTGCGTCATCAGATTGCTGATGCATTGATGGTTGCCAATATGCGTCAAGCGCATGCCTTGATGAATACCGCGATTACCCTGTTCCCCGTTGATGCCTTGCTTTACGATGTCGTGTTGCCGATTTTGGATGACCTCGGCAATCGGTGGATGTACGGCGAAAACTGCACAGCCCATGTCCAAGTTGCCGTGCAATTTATTCGCCAACGCTTAGCGGGGCTGATGCAAGTGCATGCCCCATTTGGGAATGGCACTCGATTGGTGTGTGGGGCCAGTACCGGTGACGAGCACGACATTGGCTCGATGGTGTTTGCATTGTTGATGGAGCAACAGGCGTGGGACGTGGTATACATGGGACCGAACGTCAACATCCAAGGGCTGAATGAATTCCTGTTGATGCAGGCACCTGCCGTGGTGGTATTGTCCGCATCGATGATCGATCACGTGGTGCCCCTACAACAAATCGGCCAATTGGTGGTATCGCTCCATCATCACGGCTTGCGATTTGGCTATGCCGGGCGGGTATTTGTTGATAATCCAGAGCTTTGTCGGCGGATGCCGGGTACCTATATGGGTGATGATTTTGTGACGGCGAGTCAGGCTGCGCTGGTGATGAGTGATGAGCTTGCCAATATGTCGTTTCCCAATCTCATGAACACGAATCGCCTAAATTTAAGCGGTCGGGTGCGATTTGGGATGCAATAACCGTACCTATCAGCAAAGGAGCCATTGCATATGCGGGCACTCGAAGACTGGCTGATAAATAGTGGTAACCGGGTTGCTACTGAACTTGATCGACGCTCTGATGTCATCTGCAAAACCGTTTCGCAACAACTCGAACGCAACTTTGTCCAGATGGGCTACAATCCCGAACGGATTGATGCAGTCCAATTCCAACAAAAAATGTTCCTCGAATCGCCCCGTCGGATGCACCGCTTGGTGCAAACCGCGTTGCGTTTACGGGCAGTCGAAATCATCGATCGCGAATGCAAGTGGGCGCTCAACGCCGTCCTTATGCACGGTGTTGAACGCCACCAAATGCATGCCATGGCGCGCTGGTATTTTGAAGCGTCGCGAACCTTTGCCACCATTGATTCGGCTGATCGGCGTTCGCTCGATATCTTGGAACATGTGTTTTTACACGCCCTTGAATACAAATCCCCCACCCCACGTGCGTAATCCTCGTGTTGTACCCGCCCAAGTACGTGCTTGGGCGGGTTTTGTGTCATAATATCGCCTAGTATGTCATATGTATGAGTGAAATAGGTTATGCCACGTTTAATATGTTTTGGTGACAGTATCACCCAAGGCCGGATCGGCTCATCCTACGTCGATATATTACGCACCGCCTTGCCAAGTGTCGAGGTCGTTAATCGGGGCATCGACGGTGATACCACCTACAACTTGCTGATGCGTCTCGATGATGACGTGATTACCCAGCGCCCCGATTTGGTGAGTATCATGATTGGCTTGAACGATTTCGGTTCTGCGTATGGCGAAATCGTCAGTCGGCTCTATTACCGCACCATCAAAAAAATCCCTGTAGCTATTGATATTCCCGCCTTCGAAGCGTTTTATGCCGGGATTATCAAGCGCTTGCAACAGGCCGGTATTCCTGTGGTGTTGTTTACCCAGACTACTATTGACGAAGTGCCTGATACCCCGGCACAAGCGTTGCTTGATGGCTATGTGCATGTGGTCTATCGCTTAGCGGCACAGTTTCATCTGCCAGTAGTTGATGTGCGGGCCGCTTTTGTGGCAACGATGCGGTCAGACCCACGCAACGGCCCCAAATACCACCTGCTACGGGTTGCCCAAGATGAATGGAATATCCAACGTGGAGCAGCCACCTACGAGCAAATCACGCAGGACCGCGGCTTCCACCTGGTGGTCGATGGCGTTCACCTGAGTGCGGCTGGGGCACGACTTGTCGCCCAAACGGTATTGCCGACGCTCAAACAATTACTCAATGTCGATGGGTAACGGAGGAAGTTTTATCATGCAACAACAACCCATGGCATTTGCCCACGCCACTACCACCATTCCCGATGTGTTGGCGACGCAAGGTGATTTGCAGGTAGCCGTGACTGCGATTGTCTATGATTCGCGCCACGTGACGTCGGGGGCTATTTTTGTGGCCTATCGCGGTTTCCATATCGATGGCCATGCTCATATCGCCGACGCCATCGGCCGGGGCGCGGTGGCCGTGATCTACGAAGACCCGGCCTACGACGATCAAATCGGCGTCGCTGCCATCAGAGTCGCCAATGCCCGCCCGGCCTTGGGCCATGTGGCGGCAGCGCTGGCGCGCTACCCAGGCCAACAATTGCGCGTGGTTGGGATTACCGGCACCGATGGCAAAACCACTACCACCTACCTCACTGCCAAAGCCTTGGATGTGGCAGGGCGGAGTTCGGGATTGGTCGGTACCGCAGATTTCAAAGTGGCCGACAAGCTGTGGGCCAATGCTACCCGCCAAAGCACTCCCGAAGCCCCCGAAATCCAGGCCATGCTCCAACAAATGGTGGCCGCCGGCTGTAGCCATGCCATCCTTGAATCCACCTCACACGCTTTGTCGGCGCGCTGGCAACGCTTAGCCGGCAGTGGCTTTGATGTGGCAGTGCTGACCAATGTTACCAGCGAGCATCTCGACTTTCACGGCAGTATTGCCCAATACCGGGCCGACAAAATGCGCTTGTTTGAGATGTTGGCTGATGCCAGCGATGCCCCCCTCAAGCAATCCAAAACAGCCATCGTGAATGCCGACGACCCCCACTACAAATCTTTCCTCGCCGCCGCTCCCTTACGCGCCACGCGCCTAACCTATGGCGTGCATGCCCTAGCCGATGTGCGGGCGCGCAACGTGGTCAGTAGTGCGGCAGGATTGTTTTTTGACCTTGAATCACACTGGGGCAACCGCGCCGTCCACCTCAAATTAACCGGCGATTTCAATGTCTGGAACGCCTTGGCGGCCTTGACGGTGGCCCTCAACGAAGGTGTGCCACTCGACGACGCCTTGGCGGCGATTGCCGCCATCGACGGTGTGCGTGGCCGCATGCAACGCATCGATGCCGGCCAACCCTTTACCGTGCTGGTTGATTATGCGCATACCCCGGCCGCCTTTGAAAAAGTCATGAGTATCGTGCGCCCGATTACCCACGGGCGCCTGATTGTGGTGTTTGGCTCGGCAGGTGAACGTGACCGCGAAAAACGCCCGCAACAAGGGGCAATCGCCGCCCAATATTGTGATGTGGTGTTTGTCAGCGACGAAGACCCGCGTGGCGAAGACCGTATGACTATCATCGAGGAAATCGCCGTCGGTGCCCGTCAACACGGTCGCCGCGACGGCGTCGACTTGTTCCTCATCCCCGACCGCACCGACGCCATCCGGGCGGCCTTGGCGATGGCCGAGCCTACTGACATGGTGTTGTTGCTGGGCAAAGGGCACGAGGGGAGCATCATCCACGCCAACGGCTCCATCCCGTGGGATGAAGCCGCTGTGGCACGCACGATTTTGGCGGAATTAGGACACGCGAGTTAGCGGGCTGACTTGACGTCGCTGATGGCGGCGTCGAGCTTTTGCACCAGCTCGTCGACGTGATGGCGTTCGAGGATCAGCGGTGGTACCAACCGGATGACGTCGTCGCCGGCAGTGGCCACCAGCAGGTGATGGTTGTGGCCTGCTTCGCGCACGTCGTTGACGGGCAAGTTCATGCGGATACCGCGCATCAAGCCTCTGCCTCGCAATTCGGTGATTTCGCTGTGGCGGCTCATCAGCTCTTGGAGCGATTCGTCGAGGTAGTCGCTGGTGCTCTGGACGTGTTGCAAGAATTCGGGTGTGTTGATTTTGTTGAAAACAACTTGGGCGACAGCGGTGACAAAGGGACCTCCGGCAAAGGTCGACCCGTGGTCGCCGGCATGAATGGTGTCGGCGACTTTTTGGCGCATCAAAATCGCCCCGATGGGCAAGCCGCCGCCGAGTGGCTTGGCGATGGTCATGATGTCGGGGGCGGCTTCGGCGGGATGCGCCCAAATCGTGCCGGTGCGACCGATGCCACACTGGATTTCGTCATAAATCAACAGCGCATCAAATTTGTCACACAAGGCCCGGATTTTTTGTAGATAATCGAGGCTGGCAACCCGCAAGCCACCTTCGCCTTGGACCGGCTCGATGACCACGGCGCAGACATCGGCGGTAATCAACGATTCGAGTTGGTCGATGTCGTTGTAATCACCAAAGCGTACATCGGGCATGACTGGCGCAAAGGGCGCGCGGTATTTTTCGCGGGCGGTGATAGCGACGGCGCCCATGGTACGGCCATGGAACGAACCGTCAAAGGCTACCACGGTGCTTTTGCCGTCGCCATGGCGGTCACGAGCGTAGCGGCGCGAAAACTTGATG
>CALFIC010000175.1 GCA_937876225.1 uncultured Chloroflexota bacterium
GAAAATGGAAAATGGAAAATGGAAAATGGAAAATGGAAAATGGAAAATGGAAAATCATCCGATAAACGCGAGCACGTTACATACGAACATCACCGGTCATCACGGATGTAGAGATAACGATGTTACAATATGAGCTAATTGGCATCATTGTCTGTATGAGGTTTGTATGTCTCAATCGCATTCCACACCCAATCCCCCCATTGATGTGGCGGCCGTCATTGCGGCCTTACACGACCGCATCCAACAACGCACACAAACCACACCCAACGATGTTTCTTTTGCCAACGAAGAGTTCCAAGACTTGCAAGATGCCTTGCACGAAATGGAATTGACGCGGGTTATCAGTGCTCATTTACCGCTCAAAAACACCGGCATCCTTGGGCGTTTTGTGACGCTGGCCCAAAAAATCATCCGCCGGGTATTGCGCTGGTACATCAATCCTATCGTCGAACAACAAAACATGTACAACGATGCCGTAATGCGCACCATGCAAGCCTTGGTCGATGCCTATCAAACCAGACTCAGTACCACCACACCCCCAAGCACACCACCCACCACGATTGCTCCAAATACGACCATCAGCGACGCGCCGCAGATCCAAGCAACTATCGCCCAAGGCGAACAAGCAATAAGCCCGGCCGAACATGCGCTGGTATCGCTCGTGGCCACCCGCCAGCACCTAATGACCATCCGTACCCATTGGCCATTACCGGTACGCAAGCCCAGCGACCGCGTAGCAAATGCCATCCATCGCATCCAACGGATTGGATTGCGGTGGTATATCAACCCGATCGTTGACCAAATGAATGCGCATAATCGCACTACCCATGCGGCGCTCAACCTCAGCTATACCTACACTACTGCCACCCGGATTTCGCTCGAACAATTACGCAACCAGATTCCCCATGCATAACGACATCATCACCATCGTCAGCACCTGGTATGGCCCCGACACAGCCGGCGGTGCCGAACAAGCCGCCCGCCAGCTTGCCATCGCCTTGCACACCCAAGGCCACCATGTCGAAGTGTGGAGCACTACTGCCCGCGATTTATTTGCACCAACCACACCCCATTACCCGTTAGGCGAAAGTCGCGATGCGGGGATTGTGGTGCGGCGCTTTGCGATAGACACCCCCGTACCCGATGCCCAAATCCCCAGCTATGCGTTGCGCTTTCCTGCCATCAGCGCAGCCATGGCGCACATCCAACCCGATGCCCAAGAACTCCGCACCATCGCGGCATTGGCCTATAGCAACGACTTACTCACCCAGATTGCCAGCCAATCCCATGGACGAAGATTGTTGTTTGTGCCCTACCCATTACCGAGTAGCATTTGGGGCGTCATGTTGGCCCCCGAACGCAGTTTTTTGCTCCCTTGTATGCACGACGAACCCTATGCCTACCACCGTATCAGCACGTGGCAGATGCAACATGCCCGTGGAATTTTGGCCAATAGTGCCGGTGAACGCGACTTTATCATCAACCAATACCACATCCCTCCTGAACGCGTCGCACTCACCCGCCTCGGTATCGACTGCACGGCCCAAGGCGATGGGGCGCGCTTCCGACAGCGCTTCAACATCCAAGGCCCGATGCTTTTTTTTGCGGGGCGGCGTGATGCCAGCAAAAACGTACCGATGCTCTTGCATTTTGTCCAAGAATACATCATCCGCCGCCAAAAAATGGTCACACTAGTACTCGCTGGGCGTGATCCGCTCGCATTATCGCGCTACCAACGGCGCTTTGTGTGTGACGTCGGGTTTATCGATGAGCAAACCAAAACCGACGCCTTTGCGGCGGCGGATGTGTTTGTGCACGCCGGCACCCAAGAAAGTTTTGCCTTTGTGTTGATGGAAGCATGGCTCCAAGCCACCCCCACCTTGGTCAACCAAGACTGCACCGTCACCCATCAGGCCGTGACCGAGTCACAGGGTGGGCTTTCGTTCGCCGATTTTGCCAGTTTTGCTGCCGGATTAGATGTATTACTCGGCGCCCCTGCCCTCAATCAAGCAATGGGGCAGGCCGGCCGTGATTACGTCTTGGCCAATTGTCAGTGGGCTGATGTGGCGACCCGTGCCGCAGACGCACTATTGCGAGGCGACTAACCCATGCGCATTATTATTTGTACATCGCAAGTGCCGTTTGTGCGAGGTGGCGCCGAGTTGTTGGTCGAAGGGCTACGTGATGCCTTGCGACGCCACGGGCATACCGTCGATATCGTGGCCTTGCCCTACCGCTGGCAACCACATGCCCACCTCGTCGACAGCATGTTGGCGTGGCGTTTGGTCGACCTCAGCGAAGTCGATGGTCGCCCGGTCGACCTGGTTATCGCCACCAAATTCCCGTCCTACATGGTGCGTCACCCTCGCAAAGTGGTGTGGTTGGTGCATCAGCACCGCCAAGCCTATGATTGGTACGGCACGCCGTTTTCGGACTTTGTCAATACCCCCGAAGACCGCGCCGTGCGTGAACAACTCATGCAGGCCGATCGCACCGCCATTGGCGAAGCCACCCGTTGTTTTGCGATTTCGCAGAACGTGGCTCAGCGCCTATGGCGATTTAATCAGTGCAAGGCCACCCCACTCTACCCCCCCAGCCACTATACGGGGCGGTTTTATGCCCAAGCCTACGGCGACTATATTTTTTCGGATGCCCGTCTCGATGCCGCCAAACGCCTCGATTTACTACTCAATGCCGTGGCAACCATGAAATCACCCTGCAAGGTCGTCCTCGCCAGCACTGGTCCTGCCAAAGCACAACTTACCCAATTGGCAAATGACCTTGGCATCGCTACATTTGTTGATTTTCGCGGTTATGTCAATGATGAAGAGTTACTCGCCCTCTATGCTACAGCCCGGGCTGTCTACTATGCGCCATTTGACGAAGACTACGGCTTTACCACCATCCAAGCGATGGCGGCCGCCCGCCCCGTCATCACCACCACAGACGCCGGCGGTACACTCGAATTTGTGCGCCACAACTATAATGGACTCATCGCCCAACCACATCCCAGCGATATTGCGACAGCGCTCGATCGCATCATGCATGAGCCTGATTTGGCGCAGCAACTCGGAAAAAACGGCCCCACCACCGTATCCCAAATAACCTGGGATGGGGTGGTAGGGGCCTTGTTGGGGTAATCCGTTGATTGACGTTATTTGCCGAGCATGCTGAGCAAGGCCGAGTCCGTGCTCTGGAGCGGCAAGTCGATGCGGCGGTGCGAGCGTGATGACTCGTAGGTGGCAAAAATCAACTCAGTGGCGCGCATCGCATTGTAGACCGACAATTCGGGGCGGCGCCCTGCAAGCAAGGCGTCGACCAAGTCGATCACGCCCCGTTTAACGTTTTCGTCGCCGTGCAACCCTTCGGTATCGGGGATGATAACCCAGTCGGCGTCACCTTTGCCTTTGACGCGGACATGGGTATTGTTGTCGACACCCACATCGATAATTCCGTCGGTGCCAATCATGCGCAAGCCAAATCGTGGGCCTGCTTGATGGCCGGTGCTCATCAACAACGTGACGCCGTTTTTGAAGCGAGTCAAGCTGACGCCGTGCCGTTCGATAGCCACACCAAATACCGTTTGCGGATCACGCAAATCGATTTGACCGAGCACCCATTCGGCGTCGGTTTCGTCGTTGAAATAGCAGGCCATGTCGTACCAGTGCGTACCCCAGTCATACATGTTGTCACAAAAGGCTTCGATACGCTCGAGTTTGCCAATCCGCCCTGAGTCAAGCAAGGCTTTGCCGGCGCGGAAGGGGGTACCAAAGCGGCGTTGGTGATTGAAGGTGAGTTGGACGCCGTTGGCTTCGGCAGCAGCCAGCATCGCTTTGCATTCACCCCAGGTGGGCGCCATTGGTTTTTCGCAGTGGATGGCGCGTACTTTAGCGTTGGCGACGTCGATAACCATTTGAGCATGCATATGCGGCCAGGTCGAGATACTAACAATGTCCAGATTTTCTTTGGCGAGCATCTCGTGGTAATTGGTATAGATGGCATCGCCGCCATGGATTTGCCGGAAGGATTCGGCGTTTTCGGGGACCAAATCAGCCAAGGCTACGATTTGGGCTTTGCCGGTGGCCCGATAGCCAAAGGCATGCTGATGCGACATCCCAAAGCCAGTGGCCCCTTCGCTCTTCCAGGGGCGGCCACAACCAATAATTCCTACACGCAACATATCAACCTCCTTGTTGAATACTGAATTACATGCCCAGTGATTGCAAATACTTGCGGCTTTGGATAGCGCTTTCGAGGGGGGTCGCCAATTGAGTGACGTCGGTTTCGACAATCAGCCAGCCGTCAAAGTTGGCGGCTTGGAGCAACCCAAAAATCGTCGGGAAGTCGACCATGCCTTGGCCGAGCTCCGTCCAGACACCGATTTTTTCGGCACCACGATAGTCCAGTTGAGCGGCACGTGCTTGGTTGGCGGCCGCAGCATTGACATCTTTGAGGTGCATTGTCACGATGCGGCTGGCATATGTTTTTACCATATCGGTCACATCGCCACCGGCCCACGCCATATGCCCGGTATCGGGGCCGAGGGCCAGCACTGCTGGGTCGGTCTGTTGCATCAAACGATCGAGCTCGGCACGGGTTTCGATGACGCTCCCCACATGATTATGAAAAGCGGCGGTGACACCGTAGCGCTTCATAATCGCGCCCACATCACTAATCGCCCGCACAAATTGGCGCCATTCGGCATCGCTCATGCCATCGGCTTCGGTCACATGACCAGCAGCCTGCATGCGTGAACGGCCATTGCGGATAGTTTGACCTTCGACGTTAGCCGCCACATAACAGGCATTGCAACCGATGTCACGAGCGAATTCGGCCGAGGACTGAGCCTGCGCCATGATGGCGTCATATTTGGTCACATCCCAAAAATCAGCCCCAAAGTAGCCAGGCGCTGCCTGGAGCCCGTAGCGTTGCCACAAAGCCGCCCGATCTGCCACAGAGGTGGCTGGCTTGGGGAAGGCCGGGGCACCGGCATAGCCAGCCTGCGCGATGTCAGCCAACACTTGTTCTTCGGACACATCACGTGGCCAAGTAATCTGACCACAACCAATCAACCAATTCGCCATTGCACACCTCTCTGTACGCAGATCCAAGGAAGTTTCAGAGTACCAACGATACGCTACACTACACGCTGTCCATCATGCAGGTATTCCCAAATTTGACTACTGATAATAGGTCACGAGTTTGGCAAACACTTCATACGTTTTGACCAACCCGTCGATATCGACCCATTCTTCGTCGGAATGCAAGCCGGCCCCAATCGGACCACAGCAGACCGCTGGGGTGCCTTTGGCGCTATAGAAGCGGGCATCGGTACCGAAATGCTCACGATAAAAATGAGCGGGCAAGCCGACATCGCGCACCACTTGTGCCAATTGTTGCACCGCAGGATGGTTAGGGTCAGTGTTGAGGGGTACACCCGAGCCAAGCAAGGTCACCGTGGCATGTTCGGGGAAGCACGACGTGACCGCTGCCAAAATACTTTCGGCGTCTTCTTCGGGGACACGGCGGATGTCGAGGTGCAACGTGACGTCTTCCATGATGCGATTGCCGGCCTCACCACCATGAATAATCGTGGGCACCACCGTGGTGACAAAGGCTTCTTCATCGGGGGTGGGGTAGCGTTTTTCGAGGGCAATCAAGCCATCGCGCAAGGTATGGATGGGGTTACGCCCATTCCACGGGCGGGAGCCGTGGGCAGGCACGCCGTGGATGACCACGTCGATGGGAGCAGCGCCCTTGTGCATATAACAAATATTGAGGTCGGTGGGTTCGGCGGTGATAAAGAAATCTCCAGTGTAGCCGCGGTTGAGAAGCACATTAGTGCCATGCATGCCGCCGATTTCTTCATCGCTAACAAATTGGAAGTTGACATCGGGTGGTTCGGGCAATTGCGCCAAATCGTGGGCCAGTTGCAACAACACGGCACCAGCGCCCTTCATGTCTTGGGTGCCACGACCATAGATGCGGCCATCGCGAATCTCGGGCTCGAATTGTTCACCACGGGCCGGTACGATATCAAGGTGGGCGTTGAGGATAAGCTTGGCGTGCTTGTTGCCCCGCAACGAGTAGACAATGGAGGGTTTATTGTTGGAGGTCTCATAAAACACTTTGCCGCGGGGAAGATCACGCAGTTTGGCGTCAGCATAATCAATCACCGCTTGGAGCAAATCGGGGCGGTCGAGGGTCGAGGGAATGCGTACCAATTCACAGGTCATCATTACCAAGTTGTCACGCAGGCTGGTCGTCATCGTAATCCTCCTCTGGATCGGGCGCATCATCGTCATCCCGATCAATTCCTTCGACAAATTCGGGGGGGGCCCCGTCGGCACCGCCAACCAACAACACGAACTCCCCTTTGATGGCTTTGCGGCCGAGATGGGTGGCGATTTCGCTGAGGGGCGCCCGCACCATGAGTTCGTAGAATTTCGTCAAATCGTTGGCCAAGGCGGCTGGACGGTCACCATACACCGCCAAGGCATCGTCAACCAAGGCCTTGATACGGTAGGGACTTTCATAAAAAATCAGCGTATGCGGCGTGGCCACGTCTTGGGCCAGCCAGCGCCGGCGGGCGGAGGACTTGCGCGGCGGGAAGCCGCGATAGGTAAAGGCGTGCACGGCCAGCCCAGACAGAATCAAGGCGGGAATCAACGCCGCCGGCCCAGGAATGGCAGTAAGTGGGAGCTCGGCCGCAATCACGGCCCGTACCAACAGAAACCCGGGATCGGAGATAGCCGGCGTACCGGCATCGCTGACCAAGGCCACCGATTTGCCGTCACGAATCATCCCCACAATCCGGTCGCACATGCGACGCTCGTTGTGTTCGTGGACGGCAATCAACGGTTTGCGAATGTCGTAGTGTTGGAGCAAGATGTGGGTCTTGCGGGTGTCTTCACTGGCGATAACATCAACCGTGCGCAAAACCTCGAGGGCCCGCATGGTGATATCGCCTAAATTGCCTATCGGCGTTGCAACAAGGTATAGCATGTGGATATGATACACCAAAACAGGGGATCCGGCGTGTAGACACACGCTATATCCCCTGTTTTTATCTACATCCATCACACCAACATCCTAATGCCAGGTTTGTAATTCGATCCCATTACCCTCGGGGTCGGTCACATAGCACCACGACACCTGCCGTGTCCCCGCCGTCGTTGTCACTACATTGCCGGTAATCGAGCCGCCCGCTGCCACAATCGCATCACGCACCACGGCGATATCGTCTACTTGAAAGGCGATATGCCCGAACCCTGTGCGCCGTACCGATGCAGGACCCGCTTCGATTAACGGCTCATAACGATAAATTTCGATGGTAGGGCCATCCTCGCCGTACCCGGGCAGGCGCACATGCACCCCATTGATACGGGCATCGCTAACGCCAAGAGCGCCGTCGATGAGGGAGCCGTGCAAGTCACGTTCGGGGGCCAGCAACGTACAGCCTAATTGGTCACAATAGAACGCCGCCAACGCCCGCCAATCACGTGCCACAATATTGATATGCCCAAATCGCATTATTGACTTCTTTCATTGCATTATTCAAAAAACGCGCCGCATCGATTGATGCGGCGCATCCTTCACCACGGTTATTTGGCTTGCAAGCGGGCTAATTCGTCTGCCGCCACACTATCGTCAAGCTTGCGGAACAACGGCGCTGGGTCGCGCAAGCTGACCCCTGGCACCAATTCGCTCATCTGCCAGCGGGCTGCAATGGCGTATTGGCCGGTCAACACGGGGCGTTGGGCGCCATCGGGGTCGAGTTCGTATTCGACTTGGGGTTGGGGCGCAATCATGTCGTCATAGCCCAGCATCTGGTGCAGTTTTTGGCTGGCGTGGGGCATGATGGGCGAAAAGAGTCGGTTGAGGGTGTCGATGATTTTGAGTGCCACAAAAATCACCGTGGCAGCCCGGTCGCGATCGACTTTGACCACCTTCCACGGCTCTTGTTCACTCAAATATTGATTGGCCGTCTGGGCCAACGCCATCGTTTCTTGCAAGGCACTACGCAACTTGACTGCTTCGTAGAGCTCAGTGACCCGTGCAAAGCCGACTTCGATAGTGTTGAGCAACGTGGTATCGGCCGCAGTGAGGTCGCTGGGGGTTGGTACCCCGCCAAAGTTGCGTTGGGCAATGGTCAGCACGCGGTTAGCCAGATTGCCCCAGGTCGCCACTAATTCGCTGTTGGTGCGTTGCACAAATTCGGCCCAGCTCCAATTGCTATCGCGTCCTTCGGGGGCGGCAGCGGTGAGATAATAGCGCACCAAATCGGGCTCGTAGCGCGACATGATGTCGGGCATCCACAAGGCCCAGTTTTGGCTGGTGCTCATCTTTTGGCCTTCGAGATTGAGGAATTCGTTGGCAGGCACGTCGTACGGCAAGGCCCGATCACCATACCCCAGCAACATGGCTGGCCAAATGATGGTATGGAAGGGAATGTTGTCTTTGCCAATGAAGTAGTAGCCACGTTGGGCACCCGCCGGATCCCACCACTTGCGCCAGGCATCGGGCTGACCGGTGCGTTTGGCCCATTCGAGCGACGCCGAATAGTAACCAATCACCGCATCGAACCACACATAAATGCGTTTGTCGGCAAAGCCTTCCACCGCACCAGGCACCGGCACGCCCCATTCGAGGTCGCGCGTGATGGCGCGACCATGCAGACCTTCACGGAGCCAATTTTGGGTGAATTGCATGGTATTGGAGCGCCAATAGTCACGATCCGTCGATTCGAGCCATTCACGCAGGGCCGGTTCGAGTTTTGCCAAATCGAGGAAGAAATGCTCGGTATCGCGGAAAATCACCGGCGCGCCATCGAGGGTCGATCGGGGCGACCCCAACTCCTTGGGATCACGCAATTGACCACATTTGTCGCATTGGTCACCACGTGCCTTGGCGTAATTACAGTTGGGGCAGGTACCTTCGACAAAGCGGTCAGGCAAAAAGCGTTGCAATGATTCGCTGTACGAACCAATCGCGATTTCGCGGTAAATATAACCTTTAGATTGCAGTGTCTCAAAAATATCCGTGGTAGCCGCATAGTGGTTGGTGGTATAGGTCTGGGTAAACAAATCGAAGGTGATGCCCATGGCGTGCAACGTTTCGATGAAGCTTTGGTGGTAGCGATTAATGATGGTTTGGGGGGTCACGCCTTCTTTTTCGGCGGCCAAGGTGATGGGGGTACCATGACAATCAGACCCCGACACCATCAATACTTGGCGGCCACGCAAGCGTTGGTAGCGTGCAAAAATGTCTGCTGGCAGATAGGCGCCAGCCATGTGCCCAACGTGAAAAGGGCCGTTGGCGTATGGCCATGCCACTGAAACCAAAATGTGTTCTGACATATATCCCTCCACAACTGACTACACAAATAAAAAACCGCAGGTACACGTGTACCCGCGGTGATATGGTGTGGCGACGCCACTACACACAACACGCGGGACAAGGCATCTGCATCATCATGGGTACCGCTTGGAAACACACCATCATTTACGCCCATCCATCGATATATCTGCCCCAATATACCACGAAAACACGCATCCATGCAACGACGACGTGTCTGACATTTCATTGGTATACTACATCTATCTATCGCAACTACGCCAAAGGGGGCCATGTGCAACAGGTCAAACCATGGAATCATCGCACCGTCTACGCATTAATATATGCAATTTTTGTCTTTTTCGGGGTTTCTATCGGCGCAAATGGGGTGCTCTGGGCCGAAATTCTGCCTGCCTTACACATGGGTGAAGCCATGTTTGGCTCACTCACACTCATTTCTCCGTTTATTTCTGTGTTTATCTTATTGTTTGCGGGACAATTCGTCGAGCGCATCGGCAAACACCATAGCATGACGTTTGGTCTAGTAATGTTGGCAGGGGCGTCACTCAGCCTTTCATTTGCCCGCACCCCCATACATTTTGGCTTTGTAAGTGCGCTCTATGGCATCGGTTATGGTGCAGTCGAATTATCCGTTAACAGCGTCACCATGGACTGGGAGCGTGAACGCAACACCACCGTAATGAACAAAGTCCATGCGGCGTTTTGTATCGGAGCCGTATTTAGTTCACTCATCACCGGGCAATTACTCGGTATGGGGTTAACCTACCAAACGATTTTGCATATAATCGTAGGCATTGGTGCCGTTATCGTCGTGATTAATCAATTCGTGCCCTATCCACCTAGTCATATCGAAGAAGGGGCTGCAGGAGCGGGAGCGGCCATTCGTTTGCTCATCCATAATCCGATTGTACTGACCTTGAGCATGATTGGTTTTTTTGCAGCGTTTGGCGAAGGACTCGCCATCAATTGGTCCGTATTGCATTTGCGTGATCTCGGCGCTACAGCGTTCATCGGTGGCGCAGGATTTGCAATTTTCAATACCGTCATGTTTATCGGTCGAATGACCAACAACGCCGTGGTTAATCGCTTTGGCGTCGTTCAATCCGTCGTTTTTTCGGCTATCGCTACTACCGTTGCGGGTATTGTAATCGCCTTTACCAATGATTTATGGTTGGCCGTCATTGCCTTGGGAATACTTGGGTTCGGCGTAGCGGGACCAATCCCCACCACATTGACTGCCGGCGCACAGCTCGTCCCAGGCCAAAACAGTGCCTTATCGGGAGCGTTGATGTCGATGTGTTATGTATCGTTTATTGTGGGGCCGCCGTTGATTGGGATTGTGGCCGAAAAAACATCGCTCCAACAAGCACTCTATGCAACCATCATAGTCGGGATTTGTTTATTCTTGTTTGCACGACGCTTAGCCGCGATTACTCCACAATCAGCCCCACAATCAACCAACGCATAGGGATGCAATGTAAGTATTGCTAATTAATCGCTTTCGCAATACCAATAATCAAATGAGGGCAACCATGAATCATACTAAAACACACCGCCTTGCCTATCACGCACTGTGGTTCGTTTGGGTGTGGGTAATGGTTGCCTGTGGGGGCACACCCCAACCACAACCTACCACGCCCCCATCAACCCCAACGCTCCAGAACGAAACAAATACACCACTTGCCACCGAAATTGCCATCGTTCAAACACCGACGCTCGCACCACTATCAACAAGTCAACGGGAAAAAATGTTCAACACGCTATGGAATACCGTGAATGAACATTATGTCTATCGTGATTTCCGTGGCGTCGATTGGCCATCAATCCGTACCAAATACCACGACCGCGTTGTCAATGCCCCAGACACGGCACATTTTTATGCAACCCTCAAAGAAATCATTGATTTACTCAACGACGATCATAGCCGCTTTGATGACCCACAGGATGCGGCATTAAGTGATGCTATCTATAATGGCGAAGCAGGGTATGCAGGCATCGGGATTATGATTCGCGAACTCGATACCGGACTAATGATTACGCGCGTGGCACATAATGGTCCAGCCGATAAAGCTGGGCTCCGTCCATATGATGTGATTACAACAATCGAAGGCACGTTAGTTACCACGACCTATGCGCTCGGCGAAGATGGCTACAGCAAATTAATTCGAGGCGCAATCGGTAGCAATTTGACAATTACGGTACAGCATGGTGACGATGCCCTTCAGCAACTCACCCTGCAACGTGATGCTATTGCCGGTGATGCCTTCCCTGAAGCAGTGGCACGCATGCTTGGCGATGGCACCGTTTTGCTGACCATTGATTCTTTCGATCGCGATAATTTAGCCGAAATCGTCAAACATGCCGTCGTTGACGCTATGGCACATACCCAGCCCACCGGATTAATCATCGATATCCGTGAAAACGGTGGTGGCAGTATCGATGCAATGCTCGATGTAATTGCCCTTTTGCACGATGGTGGTACGATTGGCGAACAAGTAGACCGCAATAACACGTACCCCCTCACCGTCCCCGCCAACCACACGTTGCCGCCATTTGACCACCTCCCCATCGCAGTACTCACGAGCCATGACACCGCTAGTGCTTCCGAAATGTTTACTGCAGGGCTACGACACCTACGTACTGTCACAGTTATCGGTGAAACAACCGCTGGCAATAGCGAAAACCTCTACCCTTATGACTTTGATGACGGCTCGGTATTGTGGCTCGCCGAGCTCCTCTACCGCCAACCCAATGGAGACTACATCGAAAACGTCGGGGTTGTTCCCGACATCTTGATTACTGATGCCTGGGATGATATGAACCCAGACAACGACCTGTTTATCAAGGCAGCGCAACGCGCACTCCACAAATAAATTGCCCTTAATACCTTTTCATTTCATCAATGATTTGCGCTAGCGATGCTATGACCATAATTGACTTAGCTACCACAAAAAACGTCGCCACAGTCATTTTGACTGTGGCGACAACAGCACGAGCAGCAATTTAGGGGCGGCGGCTGTGCCAATTGGTGGCGACTTGATAGGCGTCAGCAACGCGCAATAATTCTGATTCTGCGAAGGCTTGACCAATCAACTGCAAGCCGATCGGCAAGCCATTATCAAAACCGCAGGGAACCGAAATCCCTGGCAAACCAGCCAGGCTGACGGGCAGCGTGCACACATCTTGGAGATACATCGCTACAGGGTCAGCACTATTTTCGCCAAATTTAAACGCCACGTTGGGCGATGTAGGAGCGGCAATCACATCGACATCCGCAAAGGCGTCGGTAAAGTCTTGGCGAATCAAGGTACGTACTTGTTGCGCCCGTTTATAGAAGGCATCGTAGTACCCGGCCGACAACACATAGGTACCAAGCATGATGCGCCGACGGACTTCGGGGCCAAACAAATCGCCCCGGGTTTGGTCGAGGGCATCGCGGTAGCTATCGCCATCGCTCCGTGGTCCATAACGCACGCCATCAAAACGAGCGAGGTTAGAGGAAGCTTCGGCGGTGGCGACGATATAGTATACGGGCAAGGCATGGGGACTATTTGGCAACGAAATTTCTTTGATGATGGCGCCGAGATCTTGCAAGACACGAATCGATTCACGCACAGCTTGTTCGGTGCCTTTTTGCATCCCTTCAACAAACAATTCACGGGGAATACCGACGCGCAGGCCCTTGAGTGAACCACCCAACCCCGCCACATAATCGGGAACGGATGTCGGAGCCGAGGTAGCATCATAGCCGTCATGCCCAGCGATGCCGTTGAGCATCATGGCGCAGTCACGGGCGGTCCACGCCATCGGGCCAATTTGGTCGAGCGACGATGCAAAAGCAATCAAGCCATAGCGTGATACCCGGCCATATGTCGGTTTGAGGCCGGTAATCCCACACAGCGAAGCAGGTTGACGGATGCTGCCACCAGTGTCGGTGCCCAATGTACCAGCAGCCAAGCCAGCGGCGACGGCTGCGGCAGAGCCACCACTCGAACCACCCGGCACACAATCAGTATTCCACGGATTGCGCGTCAACTGATAGGCGCTATTTTCGGTCGAAGAGCCCATGGCAAATTCGTCGCAATTGAGTTTGCCGAGCAACACGGCACCTTGGGATTTGAGGCGGGCTACCGCAGTGGCATCGTAGGGTGGGCGGTAGTTTTCGAGGACTTTGGAGCCACTCGTGGTGGGGATGTCAGTAGTCGATAGCACGTCTTTGATGCCTAAGGGAATACCGAGTAAGCCACCCCGTTCGCCGGCATGGATGCGCGCATCTGCGGCAACTGCTTGTTGGCGAGCACCGTCGCTATCGACGTGCAAATATGCGCCAATGCTGCCATCATGGCTGGCAATCCGGGTCAACAGCGCATCGGTGAGTTGTACCGCAGTGACATCGCCGGCATCGAGGCGGGTGCGCATGTCTGCAATGGTCAGGTTGTGGAGTTCGTTCGTTGTCATCGTGTTCAATATCCCTTATTACGGCCAGTTACAATATCGACAAAGGTGCGTATACAAATCTTGATGTCGAAAAGTAACGACCAATTCTCTACATAGTATAAATCGTAACGGGTGCGGTCTTCAATGCTGGTGTCACCGCGTAATCCGTTGGCTTGGGCCCAACCGGTAATGCCGGCTTTTTGTTTGTGGCGGCGCATATAGTAGGGGATTTCTTGGCGGAAGCGCTCGACCCATACGGATTGTTCTGGACGAGGTCCGACCACGCTCATTTCGCCACGAATGACATTAATAAAATTAGGCAATTCGTCGAGTGACGTTTTGCGCAAAAAACTGCCGATCCGGGTGCGGCGGGGATCGTCTTTGGTGGTCCAACTCGCAATTTGGGCGGCATCCGAACGCATCGTGCGAAACTTAATGGTAGGGAATGGCGCACCATCCATGCCAACCCGTGATTGCACAAAAAAAGCCGGACCGGGAGATTCGAGTTTTATCAAAAGTGCAATCAGCATCATGAGTGGCGACGCGACCAACAAGACGAGTGACGCAAACACCACATCAAATGTACGCTTTAATGCCTGATTCAACGGATTGGCAAGGGCACCATTGCGCACATTGAGCAAAGGTAAGCCAGTAATATCGTTATCAGAAACCACGTTATTAGTAATCAACGTAAAGGCATCGGGGTAGAGTTTGACTTCGACGTGTGCATCTTCGGCACGCATGATGATATCAAACAATTCCGTCGACGCCCGTCCCGATAATGCGACGATGACTAAATCAATATCGTGATTACGGATTGTTTCACCCATGTTTGCAAATGTACACAGCACTGGCGCATCATATACCGTCGCACCGACACGAATTGCATCAGAGGCAAATCCGACCACACGATAGCCAAGACTCAAATCACGCATCAACGAACGATAGACGAGCTGACCGGGTTCGAGCGCACCAATAATCAATACGCGTCGCACATCGATATTCCGGCGCCGAATATTCGCGAGATTGGTGCGATAGATAAACCGCAACAGCACCGTCATTACCAGCAAGACACCCCATCCGCCAAGTAATGTCGAAGTGACAATCGGCACATTTATCAAGCCAAATTGCGGGATGACTAAATTCAGCAAATAAACAATACCGACACTCGTCGTAACCGTTGCTACGGTTTTGAAACTTTCATCAATCCGTGACATCCCACGGGGCAGGCGGTACATCCCTGATATCTCATAAGTCACAAAAAACACCGCATTGACGAGCGCCACAAAAAACCACACCGCAGAAATCGGAGTATTATCAAACTGCGCTTGACCCTCGATATTGAGTGGTCGAATAAACCAGTAAATCAAGAGCAACGCAACATTGGTAGCAATGACATCTGCGGTCACTGCTGCCAAAATCACTAATATTCGGTTGCGCCATAATCGCCACAACATCTGATTAATCGACTCTTCGCGCAGGTCGTGGAGGGCGGAAGTAATTACGGGCAAGACTCACCTGCTCCTTTAACGTAATCCCTGTTTCAATAATCCAACAAATCAACGTCGGCGTTGTAGCAGCATAATAGCGACGGAAAAAAATTCGCATGGCATCATAAAAATAATGAATCGTCTGTACCGGTTGCTGCCGACTCGAAGCCCGCTTGACATGATGCACGATTGCATCAGCCACATAGACGATTTGCCAGCCGTACTGTTTGAAGCGATAACACCAATCGAGGTCTTCACCATACATGAAGTACGTTTCGTCAAGCAAACCAACCTCACGTACAACAGTGGTCGGCATCAACATACAGGCACCGACCAAGGCATCAACCGCAATCGTGTGACTAGGGTCAACAAAGGTCATATTATACCGCCCAAATCGGGGGCTATGGGGGAATAGCCGCGACAACCCGGTCATCCGCCACAACGACACTTCAGGAGTAGGGAACGACCGGCGGCACGCTAAATCCAACGACCCGTCAGGTAATAACAACCGCGGACCAACCACACCCACCGCAGGATTCGCACGCAGGTAATCAACTAATATATCGAATGCCCGCGGCGTAACCACGGTATCGGGGTTAAGAATCATTACATATTCAGGCGCGTCACTCGCATCCAAAATACGTCGCAACGCCAGATTATTGGCATATGCAAAGCCCCCATTATGGTCGCTCTGGATACAATGCACGGTAGGGAATTCGGCACGTACCATTGCCAATGAATCATCACTCGAACCATTATCAACCACCCAGATATCACAGCTTCCTGCCACAAAACCTGCGGGAATCGAGGCAAGACAAGTTCGTAATAGTTCGCGGGTATTGAAGTTGACGATCACGATGGCAATCCGTAGCATCTACCTGCTCCTCTGTATGTCTGTGTGTATATTACCATCACTATCATAGGTCGTAAAGAGCACTATACCCCTATAGTGTGCCGTAATCAGATTGCAACAGTGATTCCATACAACCCGCGCCCATTTTCAGCAACCATATACCTTATGGTATGCTACCTATATATGTTCTTATTGGCATCTTGTACCCGAAAGTGAGCCCACAATGCGTCAACAAATTTCAACTGGCACCCCTTGGGAAGCAATGGCCGGTTATTCACGCGCAGTGCGCATTGGGGCGCAGGTCGCCGTATCGGGGACCACTGCATCGAATGCAGACGGTGAAGTCCAACACCCAGGAGATGCCGGCGCACAAGCCACCTATATCATCCGCAAAATCGAAGCAGCCCTCAACAGTGCCGGTGCACAGTTAAGCGATGTGATTCGCACGCGGATTTTTGTGGCCAATATCGACGATTGGGAAGCGGTTGCCCGCGCCCACGGCGCAATCTTTGGGGATATTCGCCCCGCAAACACCCTCGTCCGCGCCCAAATGATTGACCCACGCATGTTGGTCGAAATCGAAGCCGATGCAATTATTACGTCAGAAGCCTAACCAATGAGCGACATTCCCGATTTAGCCCTGCGCCACGAAGCACTCGCTCCGCGCATTGCCACCACCAAACCACCCCTATTAGTGTTGCTCCATGGCTATGGCAGCAACGAAGAAGATCTGCTCCAAATCGCACCCTACTTGCCTGATCAGCTACAAATCGTCAGCGTACGCGCCCCCTTCATGCTCATGCCAGGCTCAAATGCCTGGTTTGCCATCGAGCCAAGCAACAACGGCCTGATTTGCGATATCACCCAAGCGCAACAGGCCTTGGTCGTACTCAACGAAAGCATTGACCAAGCCATCCGCATTTATGGGACAGACCCTCAACAAACCTTTGTAGCGGGGTTTAGTCAAGGAGGCGCAATGGCGGGACTGGTTGCCATGAGTCGGACTGATGTACGGGGCACCGTCATCATGAGTGGTATTAATCCCTTGACCGTGACCCCCACGCTCCCTGCTACGCTATGTCATGGCGACATCCTTGTCGTGCATGGCATACTCGACGAAGTAGTGCCGGTCAGTGATGGTCATGGGAGCCGTGATGCACTGCGTGAGCTCGGCTTTGATGTGCAGTATGTCGAATATCCAATCGGGCATACCGTCGATTTACGGGTGATTGGTGCCCTGACCGGGTTCCTTAATCAGAGATTGAAATGAACAGCAATTCACGTCAATTCCTAGAGTCATTTATTGCCATCGAGACGTTTTTGGGTGACACCAGTGGGTTGCCTCACGGCGTCCCATTTACCCAACACGTCGACACGTTGCGGCAATCCAATCATGCGGTGCGTGTATTTGCCGAAGACTTAAAGGCCTTTGCACGCCTGCGTAACGTGATTGTGCATGAGCGCGGTGGCGGCCAAGTACTCGCAGAGCCCAACCAGTGGGCGGTGGAGCGCATCGCACATATTCGTGATGTGTTACTGCAACCGGTACTTGTGACGCAATTTATGCACAGCCCAGTCTGGACGATAGACGCCGACGAGACCCTTGCTGTAGCAACGCAACGGATGTATGCGCAACATTATTCACAATTACCAGTCTATGAAAACGGCAAATACCATGGTATTCTCACCGTACGCAATGTCACCTACTGGATAGGGGCGCAACACCATCCTAGCCTGCGGCTCGACAATGTACAGGTACATACGGTACTCGAATTTGCGGCGCAACGTGATACGGCGATTTTTGTGAATGTGCAGACACCATTAATCGACGTGGTAGGGTATTTTGCGGCCCACGACCGCCGCGGTACCTACCTTGATGCCGTACTGATTACCCAAGACGGCACCGCCACGCAGCCACTACTCGGATTAATTGCCATGGCAGACATTCCAGCAATCAACGAACAACTCCAGTTATATTCCTAATACACAGAAGGATTGATTCTATGAATCAGGGGATTTTTAATCCAAACATTGCGTTGTTTATTTGGGCAGCCTTTGGTGCGTTATCGGCAGCAGTGATTTACCGCAAAAACCACCCGTTGTGGTTTGCCATCCTGCTCGGCATTTTGCTGGGACCAATGGCGACAGTGATTGCGATTTTTATTCCTATAAAAGCACCTCGCGACAATCCATAACGGTAGTACCGTATTACTTACACACAGTCAATACAGTATCAATTTCGTGAAGGAAGACTATATGAATGCAACGGTTATCGCCCGCATGGACGGCGTGCAGAGCAGTGTCGAAGTACTCGAATACCCTGCAGTCAACATCTCGCGCCGACCGGATTTGGCGGCAATTGCATACTATGCCCAACAAATGGGACTGCGTTTACGCCAATTACGGATTACCCTCAATGACGGTAGTGCCATCATCGAACCAGGTATGCTCCAGTTTAGTCGAGGCAATATCACCACCAATACCAGCGCCGGTGGGGCATGGGGATTACTCAAACGCTTGTTGGAGCGGCGGTTCAACAACGAATCGGTATTTCGTACCACCTTCCACGGTACGGGTGAAATCTATACGGAACCAACCTTTGACCACTACTTACTGACGCGCATTCAACCAGGCGAAGAAGCTATTGTCGATGATGGACGTTACCTTGCGAGTGAGCAGGGTGTCGATACCAGTCTGGCATTCAAAAAAAACCTCTCGAGCTTGATTTTTAGCAAAGACGAAGTGGTACGTACGCGGATTAGTGGCAATGGCTGGTGTGTGGTGCAAAGCCCCATCCCTGCCAGCGATGTGCTCCGGGTAGAGCTGAATAACGAAGAACTGCGTGTTGATGGTGACATTGTGTTATTGCGCAAGGGAGTCATCACCCAGCAAATCGACAATGCCACAAACTCCGTAGTAGGGCTCGCCACATCAGGCGAAGGGCTCGTACAGGTATTCCGTGGCACCGGACAAATCTGGTTGGCTCCCGCAGAGCACGGCTATAGTCAATTGGTCGATTTACTCCAAACTGCCGGCACCACGACCTACGCCAAATCCAGCCAAACCAATCGCAAAAAATCGTTACTAGAGGAATTGATTAAATGACTACGCCTATTAATCCTCGGCGCATCGTCGCCAATGGCTACGACAAAATCGCCCTACGCTTCCAAGAATGGGGCGCCAATCTGCGTATCGAAGAGCGTGACCGTTACATCCAAGTATTGCTTGATCATGCCACACGCGGCATGCCACTACTCGATTTGGGATGTGGGAACGGGCTCCCGTTTACCAAGCAATTGGCAGAGCGCTACCGTGTCACCGCCGTCGATATTTCGCCCGTCCAAGCCAAACTCGCCGCCCGCAACGTACCGCGGGCCCAAGTGATTTGTGCCGACATGAGCAACATGCACTTTCCGCCCGAATCATTTGATGCGATTAGTGCGTTTTATTCGCTCATTCACCTCCCCCGCGAGGAGCTAGGCGAGTTTTTGCTCCGCATGACCCGCTGGCTGCGTCCCAATGGGTTATTTGTGGGGTGCTTTACGGCCCACGACATGCCCGGTGAATACAGCGACGATTGGTTAGGGGCGCCGATGTTTTGGAGTGGCTATGACAGCCAGCGCAACCGCGAGTTGCTCCGCGCCGCGGGGTTGACGATTCACTCGGCCGTCGAAGAACATGCCGACGAAGATGGCCAAGACGTAGTTTTTTTGTGGGTTATTGCCGAACGTACTGCCCCCCAACCCGTCCGCGCTATACAATAGCATTAGATTACACCGAGAGAACTCTATGTTTGAAACAATTGATCATATCGGGCTAGCCGTCACCGATATCGCCGAAGCTGTGGCACTCTACCAAAGCCAATTTGGCATGCAGGAATGGGAAATCATCGAGCTCCCCGAACGTCACATGCGCGTCGCCATTACCACCATTGGCACCAGCATGGTCGAACTCATCGCCCCTACTGCCCCCGAAGCAGCCTTTGCCAAGTATTTGGCCGAAAAAGGCCCCGGCATGCACCATATCGCCTACCAGGTCGCCGACATCACCGCCGCCCTCGCCACCCTCAAAGCCCAAGGATTGCGCCTCGTAGACGAGGTCCCCCGCCCAGGCTTGCACGGCACCCTAGTAGCCTTTGTGCATCCCAAAGCGACGCTGGGCACCTTGATCGAACTGGTGCAACACGTATGAGCGCAGTGCGGATTGGCGTCATTGGTTGTGGACCGATTGCCCAAGCGGGGCATTTACCTGCCACTGTCAAAGCGCACAACGCCCAACTCTATGCCATCGCCGACCGCTCCGAACGCCTACGTACCTACGCCGCCGCCGTCTACGAGCCCCACGCCGTCTATGGCGATGCCAGTGAATTACTGGCAGACCCGCAGGTCGAGGCAGTGATTGTGGCGGTGGCGGATCAATTCCACATCCCACTGACACTCCAAGCCCTGGCGGCGGGGAAGCACGTACTAGTAGAAAAACCGTTGGGGGTCGATGTGAATAGTTGCCAGCAGCTCTTGACAGTCAGCCAATCGAGCGACCGCATCGTGCAAGTAGGCAACAACAAACGCTTTGACCCGGGGATTGCCTTTGCCCACGACATGACTGCCCAATTGGGTGAGCGGATGGCCTACCGCGGCTGGTATTGCGATTCGCTGTATCGCTATACCGTCACCGATAATTTGCAGCCCACCATCATCCAAGACCCGCACGCGTTGCGCCCGGCAGGCAATCCCAAAGGGGACCGGCGCAAGTATTTGCTGTTGACCCATGGCAGTCATCTGGTGGATACGGCGCGCTATATCTGCGGACCAATCACGCACGTGCAAACGCGGTTGTTGCAACGGGCAGAAAGTTGGTGTTGGTTTAGTGCGGTGACGTTTGCGGATGGGAGCCTAGGGCATCTCGATTTGACGGTGACGATTCGGGGCGACCACCACGAAGGGTTCCATTTGTATGCGAGTGATGGCAGTATTATGGCCAAAACCTACCTACCGTGGTACCACAAAAGTAGTGACGTCGAAGTATTTACCAGCCACGACCAACAATATCACCGGCCACTGGGCGCCGACGGACATTCGTACAAACGCCAAATCGAAGGCTTCGCTGATACGATTCGTGGGCGCACCAGCCAACGGGGAGCCAGCGTCAGCGATGGACTGGCAGCGATCCAGGTATTGGCGGCGATGACGGCATCGGCCAATGCTGATGGGGCGACGGTGACGGTGGCCGATATGATGGGGGAGCCATGAGTTTTACGATGGGGTGTGCGGTCTGGTCACACAAAGAATGGGTAGGGAATCTGTTTCCCAGTGGCAGCAAAGCCAATGATTTTTTGCGGTTGTATGGCCAACGCTTCCAAAACGTAGAAGGCAATACGACGTTTTATGCCACGCCACCCCCCGAAACGGTACAGAAATGGCGCAACGATACCCCCGAATCATTCCAGTTTTGCTTCAAAATCCCCCAGCTGATTAGCCACCACGGTGAACTGGCTGACAACATCGCCGCCACCCATGAATTCCTCACGCGGGTGGAGCCGTTAGGACCACGCCTAGGACCATTTTTCTTGCAATTACCACCCCACTTTGCCCTACGCCATGCCGACCAGCTGGCCACCTGGCTGGCAGCCTGGCCACGCGATTACCGCATCAGCGTAGAAGTACGCCACCCCGATTGGTACAAACCGACCAATGAACAACGCTTGATGGAGTTACTCGAGCACCATAACGCAGGGCATTGCATGATGGATGTACGCCCCCTCGATTTGGGCGATTTGCCGGGTGCCGAAGCCGATTTGGCCAAGGCCCGTGACCACAAACCACGGGTGCCGCTCCGCCCGTTTGTGACGGGCAAATTAGCGTTGGTGCGCTATATTAGCCACCCCGATACGGTGCGCAACCAAGCCTTGTGGGATGAATGGCAGGTGCGGATTGGTGAGTGGTTGCAGGACGGGGTAGACGTACATTTTTTTATGCATTGCCCAGTCGAAACGACCTCGCCGACCAATGCACGGATATTTTACCGAAAGTTATGTCAATACACTACATTACCTGCATTGCCATGGGATGATTTGGCGGTACCGGAGCAAGCCAGTTTGTTTTGAGGGGGAGCGTGCGTCCGCACTGCACCTACCGCTATACCCATCATCACGGGAGCGTGGGCCGCGACGGACGATTGAAACATTTTGCTTATTCACGGCGCGGCATACGTTTTTTTCAAAAAAAAGACCACACACAAAAGCGAAGCTTGCTACAATAAAGGGAGGAAGAAAAGGAATCACACTGTGGATTATCTTGCAAACTTAAACGATGACCAATATGCGGCGGTGGTAGCGCCGGTGGGACCGGTGCTGGTCAAAGCGGGAGCCGGTAGCGGCAAAACTCGGGTATTGACGTTGCGGATCGCGCATCTGGTCAATCACCACAAAGTCGAACCCGGGCATATTTTGGCGTTGACGTTTACCAACAAAGCGGCCAAAGAGATGCGTCAACGGCTCAAACCGATCCTCGGCGGGCGCTTGCAACGCTTGACGACGGGGACATTCCATGCCATTTGTGTCAAGATTTTGCGCCAACATATCGAAGGCAAATTGGGGCATTACACCCGCAATTTTAGTATTTATAGTGGCGACGAACAAGAGCAACTAGCGCAACAGAGCATTGATGCCGCGCCGGAAGTATCACCCGATGCGACGGACGTCAATGACTTGTTGCGCCGGATTTCGCGGGCCAAAAGTCGCTTGCAAACCCCCAAAATGTTGCTAGCGACGGCCGAAAACAGCAATGATAGCTGGATTGCCTTGCGCTATCGCCATTATCAAGGCTTATTGTCGGAATCAAACGCGGTCGACTTCGATGATTTGATTCAGCTGGCGTACCGCCTGCTGAGTGAGCACGAAGATGTACTCGATGCGGTGCAACAGCAATGGCGACATGTGCTAGTAGACGAATACCAAGACACCGACCCGAGTCAATTTAGTCTGGTGCGGTTGTTGAGTGAGCCGGTGGGGTCGAGGCCGCGTTCGTTGTTTGCGGTGGGTGACGCGATGCAGTCGATTTATGGCTTCCGTAATGCCGACCACACGATTATCACGCGCTTCCACGAGACCTTCCCGCAGGCGCAGGTGATCGAACTCAAAACCAACTACCGTAGTCGCCAGCCTATCCTCGACGCGGCCTATGCGGTGATTCGGCATAGCAAA
Organism: uncultured Chloroflexota bacterium; assembly: GCA_937876225.1. GTDB lineage: Bacteria > Chloroflexota > Chloroflexia > Chloroflexales > Roseiflexaceae > UBA965. The sequence goes on from CALFIC010000175.1 coordinate 23,339, forward strand.
GCGGTCATCCCCATGCAGCTCAACGCGCATCAGCAGGGGCGGCATATCGACAAAAGCGTGATTTTTTTGCAGTATCAACACGGCAAAGAAGAAGCCCAAAAAATCGCTCACGAGATTGGGCTGATGACCAATAGCGCCGAAAACGTGGGGGCATTTGGGGATGTCAAACGTGAAGGACGGCGCCCAAAAGAAATTGCGATTTTGTACCGCTCCAAGTTTATGAGCCGGGCCTTCGAAGAAGCGTTGCGCTTGTTGCGCATCCCCTACAAACTCAAGGGACAATTGGGGTTTTATGATCGAGCGGTGGTGCGCGATTTGCTGGCGTTTGTGCGTTTGGCGGTGAATTCACGCGACAACATGGCGTTGACCCGCATCGCCGACATCCCCAAGCGGGGCTTGAGTGCCAAACCGCTCAAGGTGTTTAGTGTGGAGGCGGCCCGGCGCAATTTGGCAATTGCCGACGTACTGGGCGACATCATGATTTTGGCGCAACTCGAAGAAAAAGCCCGTACAGGGGCGCGCCAATTGCATCAGCTGCTGGCACGTTTGCGCCAACGCATCAAAAACAATATTGGGCCACGGGAATTGTTGGAAGATATTTTGGTGCAAACTAACTACATGGCCTACCTCGAGGGTCTGCATGCCAAAGATGCCGAGAAGCTGAGTGACGCTAAAGAGCACATCAACGAGTTGATGCTGGTGGCGGATGAATACGACAGCGCTGAGGATTTTTTGCAATATGTGGCGATTATGACTAGTAGTGATGATGGCGACGACGAGCGCGACCAAGTGCAACTGCTCACCATCCACGCCGCCAAAGGGCTCGAATGGCCGTTGGTATTTGTGGTAGGGCTCGAGGAAGGGGTGTTACCTCACGAGCGGAGCATGACGAGTAACGAGGGGATCGAAGAAGAGCGCCGGTTGTGCTATGTGGCGGTGACCCGTGCGGCCGAGCGATTATATCTGTCGTGGTGTGCCGAGCGCAGTGGTGGGGCCAGCAACCGAAACAGCAAAAAAGGCGTCAAAGGCTCGACAGCGCCGACCAAACGCTCACGGTTTTATGATGATATTGAAGCATACGGGCAAGAATTGGCCGCTCGGCGTAGTACCAAACAATAGGAGTTGACAGATGGCAAATCAAAAAGAATCCGGTGGGTTTTTTCAGCAATTACGCTCGGTGATCCTCAAGTGGTTGATTACCTCACTGGCGATATTTGCGGCGATTTATTTGGTGCCCGGGATTCATTTCACCGGACCAGGCTGGCAATTGGGGATTATTGCGGCGATTTTTAGTGTCGTCAATCTGCTGTTGCGGCCGATTTTGATGTTGATTACCTGCCCGATGATTATTTTGACGCTCGGGATGTTTAGTGTAGCCATCAATGCGTTATTGTTGATGTTTACCGCCAATGTGGCGATTTATTTGGGCATCGCATATTCGATTGATTCGTTTACCGCGGCGTTTATTGGGGCCTTGGTGATTTCGTTCACGTCGCTGATCCTCAATTTGTTGGCCGGCGAGGGGAGCGTGCGCGTCGAGGTGCATCGGGATTAGATCCGCAGCAGGCTGCGGCGCTAATCCCGGCAAATCGCCGTCACGGCCTGGATGAGCTGCGGCTCATCGGGCACGCCATTGATACGGACGGTTTCACGGCCGGCATAATCAATCACCACGATGACGGGGTGCGATTTGATGCCGTATTGTTGAGCTAATCGCAATCCCTGGGGAGTGGCATAATCGGCGCGTATGACAGTCAGGCAGTCGGTAAATTGTTGGGCTAGCCTATCAACGATAGGCGTTGTTTGCGTTCAAGGGATTCAACCGTTGGTATAGACAAACAACAGCGCTGGTCCCACCAAGGTGGGTGGCGGAGTGACACCACAGCCCATCAAGAGACTCGTGGCAAATAATCCAAATACAGTACGTCGTTGCATGATGTGCCCTTTGCATCAAAAAACACTGCGCACAACCAATTGGTTGTGCGCAGTGTGCCATAGATACGGGGAATGAGCAAGCAATTAGTCTTGTTGCATGGCCTTCCAGACACGCTCGTCACGCAACGGCAGATCAAGCACGCGAGCACCGCTGGCGTTGCGCACGGCGTTGGCGACGGCTGCAGCGCCGGCAGTGATGGGGGGTTCGCCGATACCACGGGCACCAAAGGGACCATGAGGGGCTTTGTTGTGGACCATGACCACTTCGATGTCGGGCAAGGCCTCGCCACTGGGGAGGCTGTAGTCCATGAAGCTGGCGGTCAACAACTGACCGTAATCGTCATAGACCATCGCTTCGTGCAACGCCCAACCCAAACCTTGGGCCACGCCACCATGGATTTGGCCTTCGACCAACAACGGATTGAGGGCAAAGCCGACGTCTTGGATGGCGAGGTACTTGAGGGGGGTGACGTGACCGGTGTCGGGATCGACATGGACTTTGACGAGGTGGGCCACGAAACCAGGAGCATTCTCCGAGATAGCGGTGGTGCCTTCGCCCATGATGGGGCCACTACCACCGGCTTTGTTTTCGGCCAATTCGGCAATCGCGCCGATTTCCATGGCTTTGTCGGGGAAGCCCTTGACGCTCACCACACCATCGCGCAATTCGAGGTCGGCGGGGTTGGCTTCGAATTGTTCGGCAGCCACGTCGATGAGTTTTTGGCGTACGACACGGGCAGCAGCGGCAACAGCACCCGACACGCTATAGGTGGTCTGGCTACCACCACTGGGGCCGGCCCGGGGACCGGTGCGGGTATCGCCTTGGATGAGTTGGATGCGGTCGGGCGAAATGTCGAGGATTTCGGCGGCTACGAGCACCAACGAGCTATTGACGCCCGAGATATCGACCGAGCCGACGTGGATACGCACGGCGCCATCGCTGTCGACGGCACAGACTGACGCAGCCGGCGACATACCACACAACCAACCGCCGGCAGCCATACCCCAAGCCGTGTTGGGCTCTTGGGTACGGTTTTGCCACCACGGGTGGTTCTGCAGGGTTTCGAGGCATTGGCGCATCCCGATGCTTGGCCACGGATCACCGTTACCCATCAAGTCACCAGTTTCGACACAGTTTTGCAAGCGCAATTCGAGGGGGTCGCGACCGAGGGCACGAGCCAACTCGTCCATGCTTGATTCGATGGCAAAGGTAGCCGACGGGGCGCCGGGGGCGCGGTAGGCACCACCTTGGAGTTTGTGGGTCAAGACTTCGCGGCAAACGATGCGCACATTATCGCATTTGTAATAGCCGCCAATCAAAATCCCCACGATGCCACCAATGGTGAATGGGAAAATACCGTTGTCGATGGTGGCGACTGCATCGATAGCAGCGATACGGCCGTCGTTGTAGGCTGCCACGGTCAAGTCAATTTCCATGGCGGGTGAAGGAGTGGTGGTCAAAAAGTCTTCGCTACGGGTCAAAACCATTTTGACGGGGTGGCGGACGGCCCAGGCTACCGCAGCAGCCAAGGGGTCGAGAATACCGTATTTGGCACCAAATGCACCACCGATAACCATCGGAATCACGCGCACTTTTGATTTGGGGATGCCGAGGAGTCGGGCGACTTCGTCACGCACACCAAATTGGCCTTGGGTGCTGGTGTAGACAGTGATTTCGCCACGGAAGGGATGGGGCTCGGCCACCACGGCATGGGGCTCGAGGTAACCTTGATGCACCATAGGAGTGGTGTAGTGGTGTTTGAGCACGATGTCGGCGCCAGCGATGGCTTTGTCGACATTACCACGGCCAAACTTGGTTTCTTCGTGGATGTTGGAGGGGGCACGATGACCGCTATCACTACCTTTGTCGACGGCGGCGTGGGCGGCGGTCAAGTCGAGGCCGTCTTTGGGCAAACCGTTGGGCCAGATGAGGGCCGCATCAGAGGCAATGGCATCGGCCATGTTGCTCAATACGGGGAGTGGTTCGTAATCGACGATGACGGCATCGGCGCCATCTTTGGCAGCGGCTTCGGTTTCGGCCACGACTACTACCACAGGGTGACCACGGAACAATACTTTGTCGTGGGCCAATACGGCACTTGAGCGTGAATTGACCACACGGTCACGGGTGGGCAAATCGGCGGCGATCAACACCGCCACGACGCCGGGGACAGCCATGGCCGCGGTGCGATCAATCGATTTGATGTTGGCATGGGCATAGGGGCTCAATACCGGTCGGGCATGCAACATCCCCGGCAAATTGAGGTCGCCCGTGTATTGGGCAGTACCTGTAATTTTTTCGGAGCCATCAATAATTTTGTGGCGTTTACCAAGGGTACGATACTCAGTTGAGGCGGTCATGGTGCTCCTTTTATTCCGTACATATTCCAAAAAATCCAATCAAACCAGTTCTACACCACCGCAGGGACTTCATTGCCAGCTTCGACAATCGCCTTGCGCACATTGACAAAGAACAGAATCGCCAACCCGATCACAAAAAACGCAGCCACCATCATTAACGCGAGGCGGTACGAATGCGTGAACTGATAGACCAATCCAAATACCAACGGTCCAATCCAGCTGGTCCCACGCTCACTGACTTCGTAGAGGCTATAGTACTCTGATTCTTTGCCCGCAGGAATCATTTGGGCAAACAACGAGCGACTCAAGGCTTGGCTGCCACCCAGTACGATGGCAATCCCAAAACCTAACGCCAAGAATTGCACCACACTGCCTTTGGTCATGAAGTAGGTCGCAAAGGTCAGCGCCGTCCAAATCACCAAACTATACATGATGGCTTTTTTGGCGCCGATACGCTGGGCAACTGCCGAAAAGCCCAACGCCCCAAACCAGGCCACAAACTGCACCATCAAAATGGTGATGATCAGTGTTTGCGATTCCATGCCGAGTTCTTGGGTACCAAAGGTCGACGACAATGCAATCACCGTCTGTACACCATCATTGTAGAGCAAATATGCCCCAAGGAACAACAATGTTTGCGGATAATGCCGCGCATTGCGAATTGTTTCACCTAATTGGCGAAATCCCGCTCCAATTACTGATTGCCCTTGCGCCAATGTTTTGGAAGCGACATTGGCACGCAGACGCGTCAACGTGATAGGAATGAAGATGGCCATCCAGACACCAGCAGAGGCCAAACAAATCCGCACAGCCAACCCGCCGCCAATCCCAAATTTGTCATGCATGATGAACAAAATCAAATTGAGAATCAGCAACAAGCCACCACCGAGGTAACCAAAGGCATAGCCACGTGACGACACGGCGTCACGCTCATCGGGGGCGGCGATTTCGGGCAGAAAGGCGTTGTAGAGCACATTGGCCGCCCCAAAGGTCAGATTGGCGATGAGGTATAACATGCCACCAAAGAGGTAATCGGTGCCTTGCATGAAAAACATGGCAATCACGGCCACCGTCGAGATATACGCAAAAATCCCCATCATACGCCGTTTGAGCGACGTATAGTCGGCGACCGCCCCCAAAATGGGCAGAAAGAAGACCTGCAACAATACCGACAACGACGTCACATAGGCATAAAACGACCCCGCAGCAATCGGTAAGCCAGGACCAAATGGGAACAACATGCCTCCGGTATCTTTGGCGGCTGCTTCAGCAATACTGGTCAAATAAGGACCCAAAAAGACTGCCCCAACTGTGGTGGAATAGGCAGACACTGCCCAGTCAAAGAAGTACCAACCGCGTTGTTCGCGTGTCCCTTTAAACATTGCACCCTCCTTTGGGCATATTCACACAAAAATCCTACACACCGAGGATATTACGTCATTGCATTATGCGTAACACGACAGATTTAGGTTCCAAAGGGAATAGTATGCTTAAAGTATAACCCATTTTGATTAAATATTGCCGAAACTCCGATTAATTGTACGCCTGCACTCTGCGCATCCTGCACCGCCTGCGCCAACACGGGGTCAATCGTGCCATCAATCGCCACACGGTTGGCGTCGCCTTGGGCGACCACCACCAGCACCGTATGCAGCCCCGTCTGGTGTAAATGCATTAATTCAGTGACATGGCGGGCGGCCCGGCTACTGGGGGCATCGGGGACCAGCCCCACATCGCCGACAATCCGCCCCGCCGATTTGACCTCGAGGACGATGGGAGTGGCACCACCTTCGAGCACAAAGTCAAAGCGACTCGCACCGATTTGTACTTCACGACGCACCAGCGCATAAGCTGGTAATTCGGCAATCAGGTGCTGTTCGAGCACGCCCCGCATCAAACGATTGGGCAACAAGGTATCGAGCGAGGCCCAACTACCGTCGGCGCGTTGGGCAGCCGCCGCCTGCCATTGAGTGGCGCGTTTTTCGCCTGGGCGTGATACCAAACAGAGTGGCACACCCGGGAGCAAGGTCTCGATGAGGCGACCACGATCGGCCATATGGGCGCGCACCATCTGCCCATCGGGCAACAAGGCCTCGAGCACAAAGCGATTGGGGCGGGCCACAAACGTGGCAAGTTGTTGGGCACCACCACCCGCGAGTGGCACGTGATAGCTCATGCGCGATCGTCCCAACGCGGAGCCCGTTTGTTGAGGAAGGCGTCGGTGCCTTCTTTGGCGTTGGGGGCGATAACTATATTGGCAAAGGTGGTGCATTCGGCGAGCAAGGCATCGTCGAGTGGCATTTCGAGCCCGGCCCAAATCGTCGCTTTAATCGTCGCAATCACCGGACTGGCCATACTGGCGATACGGATAGCCAGGGTTTGGGCGGCAGGGAGCAATTCGGCGGGGGCGACCACGCGGTCGACTAGACCCAAGCGCAAAGCGTCTTCGGCGCCCACGGGTTCGCCGGTCAAAGCCATCATCATGGCAGTGCTGGCGCCGGCTTGGCGGGCGACACGCACGCTCCCGCCCCAGCCGGGCATCAAACCAAGGGTGATTTCGGGTAAGGCCAGGCGAGCGGTACTACTGGCAATCCGCATGTCACACATCAAGGCTAGCTCACAGCCCCCACCAAAGGCCACGCCATTGACGGCGGCGATGATGGCAAAGGGCAGTGTGCGTATTAGTTTGCCCAGCACCAGCACGGCAGTGCCGAATTGTTGAGCGTCGTTGATGTCGGCAAGGGCGTTGATTTCTTTGATGTTGGCGCCGGCCACAAAGGCTTTTTCGCCAAAGCCGGTGATAATCACCGCATTCACACGCTCAGGGGCATTGGCCAATGCAATCAATTGTTCATGGAGCTCGGCCACGGCAGCGCGGCTCAAGGCGTTGACCGGGGGATTATTGATGGTCAGGATGGCGACACCATCGTTGAGTTCTGTGTGCCAAATCGTCATGGAAATATCCTTTCATTACACGGTTGTCGTATAAAATCCTTGGCCGCTTTTGCGGCCCAACAAGCCTTGGGCCACCATTTCGCGCAGGCGCTGGGGCGGCGCGAGGTGGGAATCGTTGAATTCGCGGGCCAGCACATCCCCAATCGCCACGGCGGTATCGATGCCAATCACGTCGAGGAGGAGTAATGGGCCCATCGGGTAGCCACAGCCCAGCTTCATGGCGGTATCGATAGCATCGCGACTAGCCACCCCTTGCTCGAGCAAGCGCACTGCTTCAAACAGATACGGGATGAGCAGGCGATTAACGATAAAGCCACTCACGTCTTGGACATCGACTACGGTTTTGGCGAGCTTTATCCCCACCGCATGCAAGGCCTGCTGGGTCTCGCTACTGGTAAACGGCGTCGAGACCAGTTCAATCAGTTGCATGACAGGGACGGGGTTAAAAAAATGGAAGCCGGCCACACGGTCAGGGCGGGTGGTGGCTTGGGCCAGCTGGTGGATGGGAATCGACGAGGTATTGGAAGCCAAAATCGCATGCGGGCCACAGATGGCGTCGAGCTCTGCAAATAGTGCGGTCTTGAGGGTCAGGTCTTCGGCGATGGCCTCGATGACCAAGTCACAATCGGCCAAATCACGGCGATCGAGGCTAGGAGTGATGCGCGCCAGCGCAGCGTCGGCATCGGCTTGGGTCATGGTGCCTTTTCTGACGGCCCGGGCATAGCCATCGTGGATGCGGGCCAGCCCACGCTGGAGTGGGGCTTCAGCGGCTTCACAGACACGGGTTGGGTAGCCGGCAGCGGCCAGGACTTGGGTGATGCCAGCGCCCATCAGGCCACAGCCGACGACGCCGATACGAGTAATAGTCATAGGGTGGTGTGCTCCACAAAAAAAGTGGCGTTCGACGATTTGGCGGTTTCGTGCTACTATTGGCGCGCATACGGTACGGCGAACGCAGGAATTGGTTTGCCGTCAGCATAAGGGAATTACGGCGATGACGCAAGGATTTCGCACCGAAAAAGACTCGCTGGGCGAGGTACAAGTCCCAGCTACGGCGCTGTATGGCGCCCAGACCCAACGCGCGGTAATCAACTTCCCGATTAGTGGCATGCGCCCCTACCCGGCATTTGTATGGGCGATGGCCGTCATCAAACGGGCTGCCGCCGAAGTCAATCGCGATCTCGGCTTGCTCGATGCCACCGTGGCCGGTGCTATTATCAGCGCCGCCGACGAAGTGATTGCCGGCCAGCACGCCGATCAATTTGTGGTGGACCCCTTCCAAGCCGGCGCCGGCACCAGCCACAACATGAACCTCAACGAAGTGTTGGCCAATCGTGCCAATCAAATCCTCGGCTATGCCCTCGACGACACCAAAAAGCCCGTCAACCCTAACGACCACGTCAACATGGCCCAAAGCACCAATGACACCATCCCGTGTGCGATTCGCTTGGGCACCTTGTGGCGCGTCAATGAATTGCTGGCGGTCATTGATCATCTTGCCGACGCCCTCGAAGCCAAGGCGGTTGAATTCGCCGATGTGGTCAAATCGGGGCGCACCCATCTCCAAGATGCCGTGCCGGTCACCATGGGTCAAGAATTCGGCGCCTATGCCCTGGCCGTGCGCAACGACCGCGAACGGGTGGCTACCGCCGCCGAACGGCTACGGCGCATCGGGATTGGTGGCACTGCGACCGGCTCGGGGCTCAATGCCCACGACGAATACCACCCGCGCATGGTGGTGACGCTCAGTCGCTTGCTTGGTCAAAACTTGCGCACCTCGGGGAATTTGTTTGAGTCGATGCAAAGTATGGCCGACCCAGCCGACTTCTCGGCCTCGATCCGTACGCTGTGCATTACGTTAACTCGAATTGCCAACGACTTCCGGTTGCTGGCGTCAGGGCCAGCGACAGGGTTGGACGAATTGCGCTTGCCTGCCGTACAACCTGGCTCGAGCATCATGCCCGGCAAAATCAACCCCGTGCTGGCCGAAATGCTCAACATGGCCTGCTTCCATGTGCAGGGGTGTGACCATACGGTGGCATTGGCTGCTCAAGCCGGTCAACTCGAGCTCAACGTGATGATGCCGATTATTTCGCACAATATCAACGAAATGATGCACGTCATGATTGGGGCCATCACCGCCTTTACCGATCGTTGTGTGGTCGGTCTGACCGCCAACCGCGAAAAAGCGCATGGCTGGTTGGCCAAAAACGCCATCCTCGTCACCGCTCTCAACCGCGAAATCGGCTACCTCAATGGGGCAGCTGTGGCCAAAGAATCGATGGCCACCGGCAAAACCATCAAGGAAGTAGTGCTCGAAAAGGGCTTGCTCAGTGCCGAACGCATCGACGAATTGCTCGACGTGCAGGCAATGACAAAGGGTGGTATTATGGGGTTTGGTAGTGGCGGCGGTTAAGCCGTTACACCACCCATCGGTTGTGCAAATGAAAAACGAGCACCGTCGCTCTCGTGCATGACCAGTGGTCATGCCTGACGGCGGTGTTTTTGCAAGGTACGACTACTCATCACACGCTGATGAGTTGGCGCATAGATGTTGAAATTATGGAGGTATGTTGTGCGTGTAGGAATTTTGACCGGTGGCGGTGACGTCCCGGGATTGAACCCCGCCATCAAAGCCGTCGTGAATCGCTGTGCCGAAGCCGGCATTGAGGTCATCGGCATCAAACGTGGCTGGGGTGGTTTGCTCAATTACAACCTCGACGACCCCACCAACAACGAAGAGTGGGCTGCGCCGTTGACGCCATTACATGTGCGCACCATTGACCGTTACGGCGGTACCACGTTGCACACGTCACGCACCAATCCCCAGCGTGTCAGCGAAAAGATGATGCCGGAGTTTTTGAAGGGGCGCTTCCCGTTCACCGGCCCCAAAAACACCGCTGACTGCACGCCGCACGTACTCAAGGTGCTCGAGCACCTCGGCATCGACACCCTCGTCCCCATCGGTGGCGACGATACGTTGTCGTATGCGGTACGCATGTACAAAGAAGGCGTACGCGTAATTGCCATCCCCAAAACGATGGACAACGACGTGTTTGGCACTGACTACTGCTTGGGCTTCTCGACGGCCATCACCCGGAGCGTTGAATTCATCAACGCCTTGCGCACGGCCACCGGCTCACACGAGCGGATTGCCGTAGTGGAATTGTTTGGGCGCAACTGTGGCGAAACGGCCTTGGTGGCTGGCTTCTTGGCTGACGCCGACCGTAGCATCATCGCCGAAGTACCATTCGACGTCGAGCGCTTGGCTCATCAATTGGTGGCTGACAAACGCCGCAACCCGTCGAATTACTCCATCATGGTGATGTCCGAAGGTGCGACCATGCTTGATGGTCAAACCATGGAATACGGCGAAGAAGATGCCTACGGCCACAAGAAATTGGGTGGTATCGGCCAAATCACCGGCGAGGCCATCAAAAAAATCACCGGCGTTGACATCGTCAACCAACAAGTGGGTTATTTGATGCGCTCTGGTGCCCCTGATGCCATCGACCGCATGGCGGGTTTTTCGTACGGCAACATGGCCGTCGATCAATTGCTCAAGGGTCATAGCGGTTTGATGGTGGCCATCCAAAATGGCGTATATACCACCGTACCTGCGGACACCCCATTACAAGGGGTCAAGCGCGTCGACATCGATCAATTCTACGACCCCATCGCCTACCGCGCCAAGGTCAAGGAATTCATCGGCAAGCCGATGTTCTGGTACTAAGAGCGACAGAGTACGGGCTTTTGGCAGGAGGATGTGCGATAATGCATGTCATCCACACCAAAAGCCCGTACGCATATAATGAGGCATCTGATGGCTATTCGTCGTATTCTCGACATCGAAATTCCCGCGGATTTGGCGATATTGCGCGCCAACTGCACCCCCGTCGCCATGGACAAACCGACCCTCGAGACCCTCGCAGCCGACATGATCGAAACCATGGACGCCGTCGATGGGGTGGGGCTCGCAGCCCCCCAAGTGGGCATCACGCAACGCCTCGTGGTTATCCGCATCCCCGTTCGGCACGAAAAACGCTCCGACGGGCACGTGGTCGAAATCGAGCCCGAGCAATTGTATGTAATGCTTGACCCGGTCATCACCCAACACGGTGAAGGCACCATCACCGGCTCCGAAGGATGCTTGAGTTTACCTGGGCGCTATGCGCCGGTCAAACGCTTTGCGTGGGTCACCTGTGAATACCGCGACCTCAAAGGGCGCAATCTGCGCATACGCCGCGCCACCGGCTTGCTGGCGCGCGCCATCCAACACGAAGTCGACCATCTCAACGGCGTCTTGTTTACTGACCACGTCACCGACCCGAGTAGCATCGAAGATATGCGTGATGCACGGCGATGAGCTGGGTGCGCTATCGTATTCGGCATTTTTTGCAACAAAGAGGCTTTATGACAACTACACCATTGCGCGTCGGCATCATCGGTTCAGGTATCGGGCGATCACATGCCGAAGGCTACGCCACCCAATCACGGGTGACCATCGCCGCCATTGCCGGACTCGATGAGCGCTCCAAAACATTGGCTGCGAGCTACGGCGCCCGTCATTATGGCGAATATGCCGAATTGCTGGCCCAACCCGACATCGACGCCGTCAGTGTGTGTGTACCCAATGGTCTGCATGCTGAAGTGACGTTGGCGGCCTTGGCGGCTGGCAAACATGTGCTGGTCGAAAAACCGTTGGCTCGCACCCCAGCCGAAGGCGAATCGATGTTGGCTGCCGCCAAAGCCGCCGGCAAGATTTTGATGATTAGCTTCAACCATCGCCAACGTAGCGACGTGCAATACATCAAACAAATCATTGATAGTGGCCGCTTGGGGCGCATCTATTACGCCAAATCCTACTGGATGCGCCGTGCCGGCATCCCGGGCATCAATAGTTGGTTTGTCAACAAAAACATGGCTGGTGGCGGTCCGTTGATCGATTTGGGCGTGCACATGCTCGATATCGCTATGTATTTGATGGGTGAGCCGACGCCGGTCGCCGTCAATGCCGCCACCTACGCCGAATTTGGGCCCCGTGGCCAAAAAGGGATGAACAGCATCCGTCAGACAATCGAAGGCAAATACGAAGTCGAAGACCTCGCCACCGCCATGATCCGCCTCGACGGCGGCGCCACGCTCCAACTCGAAACGAGCTGGGCTAGCCATGGTCCCAACGGTGACGATTTTGGGATTATTTTGTACGGCAGCGAAGGTGGCGCCGAACTCAAAGTAGTCGATTACCACAACGTCAAAACCGTACGGATTTTTTATGATGAGGCCAACGGCACCCCGGTCGACCTCATTCCCAACATCAAGCCAGGTGGTGGGCATGTCGATGTCATTAAAAACTTCGTCGAAGCTATCCTCGATGGCGCACCCGCCATCCCCTCAGCCGAAGACGGCTTACGCCGCACGCAGGTCATCGACGCCTGCTATCGCTCCAGCGCCGAAGGGCGCGAAATTCGCCTCTAGAACACCCTATGACCAATCCCCCCGGCTCAGCAGCGCCGGGGGGATTTTGATTTATGACGCCAACAACTGGCGGCGCATTATGGCAACTACTTCGTAGATATTTTGATTGGGCATAAACAAGCCGAGGTCACGTGGCACAATTTGGCTGTTATTGGTTGCAAAGGCAAAATATTGCTTGAGCATATTATCAAATGCACCACCACGGAAGATTTGGCGTTCGTGGCGTAATTGGTCGCAGATTTGCAGAAGCATGCGGGCATCATTGAAGCCCCCTTGGGCCAACAACACGCCACAATAGATATCAATGCTATACAACACATCTTTGAGGCCACCGATGCGCTCCAAGATTTGCACAGCTTCGCGCAAATTCACCACCGCCGCTGGTATTTTCATCTCCAACACATCGACGACGGCGAGCCGTAAATAGGATTGGGCTATTTCGGAGACTTGGTCGGATTCTTTGTAGGCATTGATGGCGTATTCGAGGTGTTGGCGGGCACTGGCAAAATCACCGATTGCCGTCAAAATCAAGCCGCGTGAGCGCATCACATCGCTGAGCCAGTTGGATGGCGTTAATTTGCGCAACAGATTCACGGCCAAGTTATTGTACTCGTGTGATTTGCGCAAATCATTAACATGAAAATAGCTGTACGACAGCCGGTGATAAGCCCACGCTTGCCATGCAAAGAGTTGTTGCTGGCGGAAATAATCGACGGCGGCGGTTAATTCGTCACACAAAAAGACGAATTGGGTATCTTGGGCGCTGGTAATATCTTCTAATTCGATGAAGCACTGATCCACCATCACCCGGGCGCGTAAATATTGATTAGATTGGATCGCCTCGTTGGTGCGTACCTGGGTAAAGTAGGTCTTGGCGTAGTGCGTCAACCCACGTTCGCTATACAACGTGCCCATGACTAACTCGAGCTCGACACGCATACTATCGGCGTCAGGCAGCGCTGCTATGCACTGCTCGCCGAGCTGGATGGCTTGGGCAACTAAGCCGTGCCGGATAAATGCGTCGTGCCAAACACAACAGAGGGTCGTGGCTTCTACGGGCATGGCAGCACTGATTAAGGCGTGTCCTACATAGATAATAATCGCCAAATCAGTGCGGTAGATTAGGCGTTGATTGACATGTGGGGTGAGGGTCAAGGTGTCGCTGTCTTGGCACAACGCAGTGTAGACACACCGCAACATATCGACGACTTGCTCGTTGCTCAAGAGTGGCAGCAAGCGTTGGCGCACCACATTGGCAACCACATATACTGGTTCGTCGTTTTGGACTACCGTGACATAGCCCGCCGTCGTCAATTGTTGCAAATAGGGAGTGACCGCAACCCCATCAACCCCAATTAATAGGGGACACACGGCCAGAATAAAGCTCTGGGTAAGTTGGATGGAGGCACACAGCATGAATTGCAACAGGATCTGGGACGGGGGATCGAGGTGGGTTAACGCTATTTGGATAATATCGTCGTGCAAATCAACATGGGCATCACGCGTAATACTGCCGGCCATCATTTTGATATAGAGTGGATTGCCTTGGGATTGGAGACAAATCTGGTGGATGTCTTGGTCGCGGATCTGCATCACCCCTAATTCCAAGCTACAGCGCCGTACCAGATGATAGGCAGGCGAGGTGTTGTCGCTATAGGCTAGAGGAGTGACCTCAATCAGCTGGGCAGTCAGTTCGGGGTAGTGCGTAAGAGTGAGTGGCGTGGTCAACACAAACGTTATAGCCGGGAAGTGGGCGCCGAGGTATGCCACAAATTGCGGTAACGAAAAACTCGGTGAATCTTGGAAATCGTCGATGAATAGGCATGGCGCATGGTGCTTCACAAATGCTTCGATCCGATACAAAAGTGGCTCGTTGCCCATGGCACGAACCTGGAATACCGTGGCGAGTTGCTCGAGTAGCATCATAAACGTAGTGGTTTGGCGCATATCGATGTAATACGTCGGCTTGCCCGTGTGCACACTATAGCGGCGCAACACTTGGAGTGCCAGCGCCGTTTTGCCTACGCCGGCAGGACCAACCAAGATGCGGCTATAGTGGCGAAGCATACTTTCGTAGATGACTTCGGTGATTTCGTCGCGACCAATCAGCGTGTCGTTCCAGGTGATTTGATGGAAGCCATACGCCTTGAGAACCTGATTCCATTCGGCTTTGGGGAAGTAACGAGCGTAGTCTTGGATGACGTTGATGGGAATCCGGGCTGCGATAATCAACGTAAACAACTCCGTTACGGTCATGATACGTTGATCTAAGCTAAATAGTACATTCAGCAATACCTGAAATACGGCAATCGGCGCGGTGGTATCACGGTCGGGGCGGGTCATAAACCAATCGTCGAATTTGGCACGGGTAACCGTCACCCCTTTGGCATTGAGTTGGTCAATGATATCGGGGACGGCGATTTTTTGTTTGCGCAAGCGCCCCACGACGATGCGCATCAAGTCATTAATCGTGACTTTATCAAATACATTTGTTGATATTAAATCCATAGTATCCTCGGCAAAGCAATAGTGATTGTTGCAACGAATTATGGAGATACGCACTGATTCTCTGTCTAGTATAACCAGTTACAACATCGAAATAACATCATATTTTCGTCGCAAAACGACGAATTCAACACAACCCGGCCACCGACGCGGCACGCCGCAGGGTGGTCACACGAAACCTGCGCAACCGAACAATTCTATCGCCTGCCAATTCACGGCCGCGCACGACGTTTTTTGCACAAAATCAACAAAAAAACAAGCACTACAACAGATAAATCTCTGCCTCGCAAACCGTGATGAATATGGTATGCTAGCACTACTATGACAAGCAGTGGAGTTGGATATGCCACCAGTACTCGAAGTGCGTAACCTCACCAAACGCTTCCCGGGGATTACCGCGACAGACGCCGTGAATTTCACCCTCGAAGCGGGTGAGATTCATGCGTTTCTGGGCGAAAACGGCGCCGGCAAATCGACCTTGATGAACATGTTGTACGGGCTCTATCGCCCCGACGAAGGTCAGATTTTGCTCAACGGCCAAGCCGTCCAGATCAATGGCGCCAACGACGCCATCAAACGGGGCTTGGGGATGGTGCATCAACATTTCATGTTGGTACCGACCTTGACCGTCACCGAAAACATCATCCTTGGCAACGAAGTGGTCAACGGACTCTTAATCGACATCGCCAGCGCCCAGCAACGCATCCGCACCTTGGCCCAAACCTTTGGGCTCGACATCCCCGTCGACGCCGTGGTCCATGACCTGCCCGTGGGCGTGCAACAGCGCGTCGAAATCGTCAAGGCGCTCTACCGCGGTGCCGACATCCTGATTCTCGACGAACCGACCGCCGTGCTCACCCCCCAAGAAGCCGACGATTTGTTTGTGGTCATCAAACGCCTCAAAGCCCAAGGCAAATCGATTATCTTTATCAGCCACAAACTGCGTGAAGTACTAGCTCTCGCCGACCGCATTAGCGTGCTCCGACGTGGCAAATTGGTGGGCGACACCACCCCAGATCAAGCCGACGAAGCCAAGCTGGCCAGCATGATGGTGGGTCGTGATGTGGTGTTGCATATTGAAAAACGTCCCGCCACCCCCGGTGAAGTAGTGCTTGATATCAATCATTTGCAGGTGGCCGACGAGCGTGGCAACATCGCCGTCAGCGATGTGTCGCTCCAAATCCACCGTGGCGAAATCGTGGGCATCGCCGGTGTGCAAGGCAACGGTCAAACCGAGCTGGTCGCCGCCGTCACCGGCCTCATCCAACCGCTCCACGGCACGATTGTGGTAGCCGGCGCCGACATCACCGGCCAAGGCACCAATCGCGCCATCGATGCCGGTATGGGTCACATCCCCGAAGACCGCCAGCAACATGGGCTGGTGCTTAGCTATTCGATTGCAGACAACATGGTGCTGTCGACCTACGACATCGCGCCCTTTGCCACGGGGCTCATCATCAACGAAGCACCGATTGCTGCGCAAGCCACCGCCCTCGTACAACGCTTCGATGTACGTACGGGCAGTATCGACGCCTTGGCCTCGACGTTGTCGGGGGGGAACCAACAAAAGGTGGTCGTGGCCCGCGAACTCGCCCGCCCCCTCAACCTGTTGGTGGCAGCCCAACCGACCCGAGGCTTGGATGTGGGCTCGATTGAATTTATTCACAAAAGTATTGTGGCCGAACGGGACAACGGCACCGGCGTATTGTTGGTATCGGCAGAACTCGACGAGATTTTGGCGTTGGCGGATCGCATCCTGGTGATGTATCGTGGCCAAATCATCGCCGAAGTACCAGGTGCCGGCGCCGACCGCAATCAGATTGGGCTTTTAATGGCCGGGATTACCAGTACAGGAGCACAGGCATGAGCACACCGCCACCAACACCCCCCACCAGTGGCTGGCGCACCTGGGGCGGGATTTTGTTAGTTCCCGTTTTGGCGATCTTTACCGCCCTCGTCATCGGCGCCATCATCATCGTCGCTACTGGCGCTGACGTCATTGCCGCCTACGGTGGCTTGTTTATGGGAGCCATCGGATCACCCCGCGCCATCGCCTATACCCTGGTCGAAGCCACACCCTATATTTTCGGTGGTCTGGCTGTCTTGATTGGCTTCCGCGCCGGCTTATTCAATATCGGTGTCGAAGGCCAAATCGCCGTCGGCTCGATGTGTGCCGCCGTCGTCGGGGCCTTTGTCAGCTTGCCCCCTGGGTTGCACGCCGTCGTCGCCTTTATCGCCGGCGCCTTGGGTGGTGCATTGTGGGGCGCCATCCCCGGCTGGTTGCGGGCTCGCACCGGCGCGCACGAAGTTATCACCACCATCATGTTTAATTACATTGCGATTCGCAGTACCGATTACCTCATCAAGGTGCCCTTCCTCGACAAGGCATCATCGTCACAGCGCACGCCGTTTATTGCCGAAGGGGCGCAATTACCCTTTTTGTTTGGGCCCGATTACCGCCTGCATGTCGGCTTCCTCATCGCCATCGTCGCGGCTGTGGCCACGGCCTGGATCCTCAAGCGCACCATTATCGGCTTCGAAATCCGCACCACCGGCGCCAACCCCGATGCCGCCCATTATGCCGGCATGAATGTGCCCCGCACGATTATTTTGACGATGGCGCTGAGTGGGTTAATGGCCGGCATGGCCGGCGCCTCACAAGTACTCGGGCTCGAACACAACCTCAAAGCCTCTTTTTCGGCCGGCTACGGCTTCGACAGTATTGCCATCGCCTTGTTGGCCGCTAGTAATCCGCTGGGCGTCATCCCTGCAGCCATGTTTTGGGGGGCGTTGCGCAACGGCGCCGGCTTGATGCAGCTCAACAGCGGCATTTCGATTAACCTCATCAATATCGTGCAGGCCTTGGTAATTGCCTTTGTAGCCGCCGACCAAATCGTGCGCCAAATTTACCGCATCCGTAGCGCCCGGAGCGCCGGTATCACCCTGAGCCGGGGCTGGGGGCGCTAGTAGCGAGGATATATGCAAAACTTTTTTACCCGTGAACGAATTATTAGCCTCATCGGCATTATCACTGCACTAGCGTTGTTGTGGCTGGTGCATCAATCCGTGCCCAATGGGGCGATTTCGACCTTGCGCATCCCCTATGCCAACGGCAAACCGCAAGACGCGCCCCTCATCGACATCCCACTGCCCACCGCCCTGACAATCTACGTATTGGCGGGCATATTGGTGGGGGTGGCGATTGGCTTGATGTGGGGCAAGCGTGCCGATTTAGCACCTGCCTACATGGGTGGGGTGATTGCGGTGGTGATTATCAGTATTTTGCTCACCGCCATCGTCAACAACCGTACCGACATCGTCGACATGTTAGGTCGAATGGTGCGGCTCGCCACTCCCATCACACTCGGGGCGCTGGCAGGGATATTGTGTGAGCGCTCAGGGGTCGTCAATATCGCCATCGAAGGCACGATGCTCTTTTCGGCCTGTATTGGCTTTATCGTGTCGCTGGCCTTTGGCAATTCGTGGATCGGGCTGATTGCCGCGATTCTGGCTGGCAGTGCGATTGTCATGATCCATGCCGTATTGTCGCTCTACTACAAAACTGACCAAATCATTAGTGGTACCGTTATCAATATCTTGGCGGTCGGTGTCACCGGCTACTTGCGCACCAGCATGATTTTACCGATGGAGGCAGGGGGCAATCATGGCGCTGCCTTACCCCAATTCGACATCCCGCTGCTTAGTAGTATTCCCGTACTAGGCCCGATGTTTTTCCAACATCGCCCCATCACCTACTTAATGCTGATCATGGTACCCCTCGTCAGCCTGATGCTATTCCGCACGCCGTGGGGTTTGCGTACCCGCGCCATCGGCGAGCACCCGCGCGCGGCCGACACCATGGGTATCAACGTCAATCGTATGCGCTATTTCAATGTCTGGATTTCGGGGATGATTGCCGGGTTGGCCGGCGCCTGGTTTTCACTCGAGGCCAGCTATAATTTCGACGACGTGATGACCAACGGGCGCGGATTTATCGCCTTGGCCGCCATGATTTTTGGCAATTGGACGCCATTTGGGGCGCTCAGTGGCGCATTGCTCTTTAGCGCCGCCGATGCCCTGCAAATCAAAATCCAAGGCTTCGACTTTGCCTTACCGTCCCAATTCGTGCAAATGTTGCCCTACGTGATTACCGTGGTGGTACTCGCCGGCGTCATCGGCCGGGCCCGGCCACCAGCGGCCGTCGGCAAAACATACGAACCGTAGGGGACGTATTGGTAGAGACGCAGCAGGCTGCGTCTCTACCAATACATCCACCTCAATACGGGAACAATTCTTCGACCGCCACCAATCGCAACGCCCCTATCGGGCAGACGCTCACACAGGCCATATCATCGTGCCTCGCACAAAAATCACATTTTGCCGCTTTGTAAAGCGGTATTTGCGGTGTCAACGGAATCAATGGTATCTGCGCGATTCCCCGTTGCAGTTGGCCACGCCAACTGCGATCACGGGGCTCGAGGGTCATGGCGCCATAGGGACACGCCGGCACGCACTCACCACACCCCGTACAATTTTCTTGCACCACCAACGCCGTACCCTGCCACGTAATGGCAGTACTTGGGCAAGCCTCGACGCATTCTGCGCCATGACGACACTGGCGGCAGGCATCAACCAACAGCACCTGCTCATGCAACATCCCGGTATGGTGCATGCGTGCCGAGCCATGACGCTGTGTACAAGCCTGCACACACAAACGACAATCGGGCGGACATCGGTTGACATCGCGCACAAAGACCGTGTCACCGCGGCGAATTCCTTTTTGCAATACACCAGCGAGTTCATCTTGTTGGCGTGCGAGGTAATCACGCCGCTCCGTCAACAACTGCGTAATCGCCGTCGTTAATTCGGGACGTTGACGCAACAATTCAAAAAAACTCAGACTGGGCAAGGTCATAATCGTACATGGTGTCACCGCGCGCACATCATCACTGGCCGGGGAATCACTCATCAACGCCAGCGCCCCAAAGAAATCACCTTCTTCGAGATGTCCCATCACCTGATCAACGCGGGCTATCGCACATTGCCCCAATTCAATCAAATGCAAACCGTTGGGACGATTGCCCGCTCGCACGATGTACTCACCCCGCCGCACATCACGCACAATCAACTGCGCAATCAAATCACTCCGTTCTTGGTCACTGAGTTGCGCCAAAAACGGTACCCGTGCCAAAGTTGATTGCACTAATCGTTGGCGATACATGGCACGCAGTTGCACCATCAATTGTCCCAATTGGGTTTGTTCGCGCCGGAGTACATCGAGTGAGATTTGGAGTAATTGGCACGATGATTGCGCCACCACACTCACCCCCCCAAAACGATTACCAAACAATGGACCCTCACCAAACATCGTGCCAACGGGCAAACGGCCAAGTGACACATCACGCCCAATCCGGTCATGCAGATTCACCATCACCGTACCGTGCAACACGATATAGAGGTAATCATTAGGCATGCGTTCGGTCAAAATCGTTGCTTGATCGGCAAACACGCGCAATACCGCATGCCGCCCAACCAAGCGCAACT